>CAZVCT010000005.1:21950-52193 GCA_964625655.1 uncultured bacterium | reverse complement strand
CCAGCGCTAAGTACAGATCTGACGTGGCCACGGTTCCGACATGGCTAAGAAGCGGCGCCGCCCGGTACGAGGGCGGCGCCGCTGCCTGCGTGGTTACGGTCGGTCAGTCGTCCAGGTCGTCGGGGTCGAGCGGCGTGATGCCGGTGCCGATGCCGTCCGCCGGGCTGCCCGCGTCGCTGTCGTCGGTGCCGTTAGCGTCGTCCGTACCGTTGGTGTCCTCGGTGCCATCGGTGCCATCGGGGGCGTCGGGGTCGACTGGCGTGACGCCGATGCCGTCCGTGGGGCTGCCCGAAGTGGTGTCGTCCGCGCCGTCATCTGCACCGTCGTCGGCGGGTGGCGGGGCGCTTCCGCTGGGTGAGCCGCCGCCCGCGAGGCGCTGCGACTCCTGCCGGAACCAGCTGTAGGTGGTGTTGGAGGGGTCGAGGTTGGCGGCGCGCGTGTAGGCGTTCAGGGCGTCCTGGTAGCTGCCCTGCTCGAACGCCACGCGGCCCAGCCAGGCCCACGCCTGGGCGTAGTCGGCGTTGCGGGCGGTGGCGAGCGCGAACGCGTTGCGCGCCTGCGTCATGTTGCCGGCCTCGTAGGCGGCCACGCCCTCGAAGAAGGCGGTGGCGGCCTCGGTGCCCCAGCGTGCCTGGGCGCGCGACAGGTCGAGGAAGTACTCAGCTCCCTGGTCGTCAGGCGTCAGCTCGGTGACGGTCTGCCAGGCGGCCACCGCCTGATCGGGCCGGCCGGCCTCGAGGAGGATGCGGCCCAGCCAGCGGTGCGCCTCGACGTTCGTGGGAACGTTACGCGTGACGTTCAGGTAGAGCTCGGCGGCGCGCTCGAGGTTCCCCTGCGCGTAGGCCGAGTAGGCGTTGGCGTTGGCGGCGGTGACGTACAGCTCTTCCGCCTCGGCGTCCAGCGTCCCGCCGGCGGCGAGGAACTGCTCCCACGTCCGCACGGCCGGGCCCGGCCAGTTGGCGCGGCTGTACGCCTCGGCCAGGAAGCGCAGCGGCTCGGGGTGCCCGGGCGCAAGCTGCACGGCCGCGGTGCCCTCGCGGAACGCCTGCCGCCACAGCGGGCGGTCGGGGTACTGCGCGTCGTACGTGTTCAGCGCCTGCTCCATCAGCTGCTCGCCACGGTCGATCGCTTCCGCGGCGTTCGCGGGCAGCGAGCCTTGCGCGAGGGCGGTGGGGGCGGCCAGCAGGAACGCCACCAGCACGGCCAGCACCGCGCGCGCTGCCGGGTTGGGCATCGCGAGCGTCCGTGCGCCGTCGTCTCGTTGGGTCATGAACATGTCAAACCTCCGATGTCTGCGTTCCGCCGCGCCCGGGGGGCGCCGCGCGGAACGACGTCGCTCGAGTCCGTTCTAACCGCCGAGTATGACCGAACCATGAACCTGCGTTACATTCGTTAAGGGTCAACGGCGGGCCCGCCCGACGAAGGTCAGGAGGTCGCGGTGCGACAGGAACGCACCCGATGCTCGTCATCATAGGGTCGAAGGCGCCCGTGACCGTATGATGGCCGTCATCCCTTGCGGCGCTGACGGCAACGGCGGCGCCGGAACCGATACGGAGAAGCCATTGAGAATCCTAGTCAGCAACGACGACGGCGTCTTCAGCCCCGGCATCAAGGCGCTGGCGCAGGTCGCCACCGAGTTCGGCCAGGTTCGCATCGTAGCGCCCGACGTGGAACAGTCGGCCATGAGCCACGCCATCACCGTCAGGCGCCCGCTCCACTACACCAAGACCGTCATCGACGGCCTCGAAGCGTACCGGGTCGACGGCACCCCCGCCGACTGCGTGGCGCTGGGCGCCTTCAACTGGGACGAGGTAGACCTCGTCCTGAGCGGCATCAACCTGGGCTACAACATCGGACACAACATCTGGCACTCGGGCACCGTCGCAGCAGCGAAGCAGGCGGCGTTCCTGCGCATCCCGGCCATGGCCTTCAGCGCACCTCACTCCGATGCCGAGGTCGATTACGAGCGCCTCAAGCCGTTCATCAGGCAGGTGATCGAGGAGTTCGTCGCAGAGCAGGACATGCTGCTCGTTAACGTGAACCTGCCCGTCGACCCGAAGGGCATCGTCTGGACGCGCCAGTCCGTGCGCCACTACGAGGGGTACGTCATCCCCGCCGAGGACCCGCTCGGCCGCATGCACTACTGGTTCGCCGAAGAGCCGACCGAGGAGGTCGAGGAGGGCACCGACCGCTGGGCGGTCGACCAGGACCTCGTGTCCGTGACGCCCATCCGCCTCGATCTGACGGACGACGTGCTGCTGCAGCGCGCGAAGGCGGCGGAGGGCGCCAAGGCCGAGGCCGCCGCGGCCGGCTGAAGCGGCTCAGTCGAACGGCAGCCGCGGCTGGTAGACGCTTCCGGTCGCCAGCAGCTGCGAGGCCGTCACGCCGATCAGCCTGACCGGCTCGTCGGGCCTGTCGCTCTCGAACGCGAGCCGCCGCGCCACGGCCAGCAGCTCGTCCAGCTCGGACAGCGGCGCCAGGCCGGTGTGGCTGCGGGTGATTGTCCGGAAGTCCGCGAAGCGCAGCTTCACCGTCACCGTGCGCGCCACCATCCCCTTGCGAGACAGGCGGTGCGCCACCTCGTCCGCCAGTTCGGCGAGGGTCGGCTCGAGCTCGGCGCGCCCCAGGCGATCGTGTTCGAAGGTCGTCTCGGCGCCGATCGACTTGCGCTCCCGGTCGGGGCGCACGGGCCGCTCGTCGCGCCCCCAAGCCAGCTCGAAGAAGTGCCTGCCGCTCTTGCCGAAGCGGCGCTCCAGCTCGTCGGCGCCCCACGCCCTTAGGTCGGCGCCCGTGCGGATGCCCAGAGCGTGCATCTTCTCGCGCGTCGCGGGGCCAACCCCGAAGAAATCACCGACCGGCAGGGCTGCCAGGAACGCCTCCTCCTCGTGCGGGAGGATGACCGTCAGGCCGTTGGGTTTCTGCATCCCGGAGGCCACCTTCGCGAGGAACTTCCCGGTGGCGACGCCTGCCGATGCGGTCAGGCCGGTCTCGGCCAGGATGCGCGCCTTGATCGCCTTCGCGATGAGGGTGCCGGACGGCGGCCCGAGCTTGGGCTCCGTCACGTCGAGGTACGCCTCGTCGAGCGCCAGGGGCTCCACCAGGTCGGTGAAGCAGGTGAAGATCGCGCGGATCTGCTCCGACACCTGGCGGTAGACGTCGAAGCGGGCGGGCACCACGATCAGTTCGGGGCAGAGGCGCAGCGCGCGGCGCATGGGAAGCGCCGAGTGCACGCCGTACTTGCGCGCCTCGTAGCTGGCGGCCACCACCACCGCGCGCTCGCCGCGGCCGCCCACGGCGACGGGCTTCCCGCGCAGCTCCGGGCTGTCGCGCTGCTCGACCGAGGCGTAGAAGGCGTCCATGTCGACGTGGACGATCTTGCGCCCCGCGCTCATGGCGTGCCGGCTCCCGCGCCCCGTGTCTTCACTTCGTCCGCGCGCTTTCCCGACGCCCTCAGGCGCGGGTCGTGCGCTCCTCCAGGGTCCGCGCCAGCACCGCCAGCGTCAGCCGCGCGTCGGCAAGGCTGCGGTGCTCCTGCTCTTCGGTCAGGACGCGCTCGACCTGCGCGGCGCGCTCGAGCCGCATGCTGCCCGAGGCGATGCCGCGCGCGAAGGCGTAGCCGCGCATCGCGCACTCGAACGGCGGCAGTTGCGCCACGAGGCTCCAGGCGCGGCTCGACTGGCGTGCCATGCGCTCGTCGAAGGGCGCGTTCCACGCCAGCACGCGCTGCCGTTCGAGGCGCCGCTCCAGCTCCAGGAGCACCTCGGGCCAGGTCGGCGCGCCCTCCAGGTCTTCCAGGCGCAGGCCATGGACGCGCGTCGAAGCCACCGGGACGCGGCCGGCGCGGGGCCACACCTTGCTCTCCAGCAGCACCTCGCCGCTGGAGGTGAGCGCGGCGATCTCGATTATCTCGTCGCGGGCGCCCAGCCCCGTCGTCTCGGTGTCCAGTACGACGAAGCCGGCGCCGAACAGCTCGCTCAGCCAGCGGCGCGGGTCGCCGCGATGGGCCACCCGGCGCGGTTCCAGTTCCTTGAGGGGGATGTGCTGGCGCTTCGGCGCGCCGGCGGGCGGCCGGGAGCTGCTGCCGGGGTTCTGGGTGCGGCGCGAAGCGCCCAACGGCGCCTGCGCATCCTCCGGGACCTGCACCATGCCGCCGGCCGGTACCCCGCGGGCGCCGCGCGGCCACAGGTCATACTTCAGCCGGCGCGCCTCGCTGGTGCTGTAGAGAGGGAGAACGTTGCCCTGCTCCGTGACCAACTCGGCGACCGGCTCCCCCAGGCGTTCGTAGCCGTTGGCGTTCAGCTCGGCCGCGGTGCGCAGGTCGCGCGGTACCTCGCTGCGGTCCTCGTAACGAGGCAGGGCCGTGGCGGTGTCGTCTGTAGAGCCCACGCCTCAGTCTACCGGGGCGTCCGGGCGGGCGCCCGTCCTGCCGGGCTCGCGCCCAACGGGTCTGGGCTCAGTCCAGGTAGGCCGTCACCGTGAAAGCGTCGAGCCTGTCACCGCTGCTCTCGAGGGTGACGGTGTGGGGCGCAGCGTCGTCAGAAAGCACGAGGAACGTGTCGGGCGCCCCCTGTGCTGGTTCGCCGACCGCCGCGAGGGCGGCGCGCGCCGCGCTCAGCGGAATGCCTACTTCGAGCCCGAGGTAGGTGACGTCCTCGCGCGACACCCGGACGGCAAGCGGCAGCCGGTCGGGCGGATGGCTCACGTGGTACACGCTCACCTCCACGCCGGGGTAGGCGAGGAGGCGGATCTCGTCGACCTGACCCGGGCGGTGACGGTTGAAGGTCTCGACGCTCTCGCTCGACGAGGGCGCCGGGAGGGAGGCGAGGAAGTCCGCGGCGGCCGTCGGGCCGCTGGGGGCCACCATGACGTCGATCAGGGCAGCCGGGTCGAAGCCCGCATCCGGGACCGGGACGGCGGCGCTGCTCACGCGCGCCGGATCGGACTCGCCGCAGGCCGTGAGCACGAGGAACACCAGGGCGGCGCCCAGGGCTCGTAGAAGAACGGCGCCGGGCCTATGGCCAGCGGTGGTACGGGTCCGCACCATAGGCCTGGTGGAGGTGCTGAACCAGGTAGTACGCAGTCGCATGAGACCTCCTCGGGTGCCGCTGCGTGGGAGCGGAGGCGAGACGATGTGTCGGCGCCTCGGAGATCTCCCGCTTGGGAGATGAGCCAACGTTATGCCGCCGAGCGGCCCCTCCCGCGGGTGGGCGTCACACCGGCGCTCATCTGGCTTTCATCTCCGGCCTTCGGTTCCGACTTTCACAAGGACACCCTTGGAAAAGCCCTGTGGAACGTGCTAGATTGCCCTCGGTGGAAGCATGGATACCCGGTACCTGGTGATCGGAGGAGGCATGACGGCGGACGCCGCCGTCAAGGCCGTGCGCCGCGTAGACGCGGACGGCCGCATCGTCGTGGTCAGCGACGAACCCACGCCGCCGTACAAGCGCCCTCCGCTGTCGAAGGGCCTGTGGAAGGGCGACGCAGAAGAGAAGATCGGACTAGGCACCGAGACGCGGGCGACCGAGGTCCTGACCGGCCGCACGGTCGAAGACCTAGACGTCAAGCGCCAGCGCGCCCTGCTCGACGACGGCACGCAGATCGGCTTCGAACGCGTGCTGCTCGCCACCGGCGCCCGCGCCCGGCGCCTGCCGGGCCTGTCAGGCAGCGAGCGGGTCGTCACCTACCGCACGTTCGACGACTACCACCACGTTCGGCGCCTGGCCGAACGCGGCAGAGCGGCCGCCGTGATCGGCGGTGGGTTCATCGGTTCCGAGATGGCGGCCGCGCTGACGCAGGCCGGCGTCGCGGTGACCCTGATCTTCCCCGAGAACGCCCTGCTGGCGGCACGCCTGCCGGGTTCGCTCGCCCAGAACATCACCGACGACTACCGCCGCCGCGGGGTGAGGGTACTGACCGGCCGCACGGTCGCGCGCGCCGAGGAGACCGCCGCAGGCGTCCACCTGACGCTCGACGACGGCACCGAACTGACCGCCGACGTCGTGCTGGTCGGGGTCGGCACGTTGCCCAACGACGAGCTAGCAGCGAAGGCCGGCCTGAAGGTGGAAGGCGGCATCGTGGTCGACGAGCATCTGCGCGCCATCGACGCGGCGTCTGCCGAGGCCCTGCCCCACGTCTTCGCGGCGGGCGACGTCGCCAGCTTCGACTGGAAGCCGCTGGGACGCAGGCTGCGCATCGAGCACGAAGACAACGCCTACGCCATGGGAGCGGCAGCCGGCCGCGCGATGGCGCAACCTTGGGCGCCCGACGCCAGCGCGCCCGGCGCAGCGGCGCCGCGCCCGTTCGATCACCTGCCGTTCTTCTACTCCGACCTGTTCGATGCCGGCTACGAGGCCTTGGGCCTGCTTGACGCCCGCCTCGAGATGGTCGAGGACTGGCAGGAGCCAGGGGAACGCGGGGTCGTCTACTACCTCGAGGAGCGCCGCCTGCGCGGCGTCCTCCTCTGGAACACCTGGGGACAGGTCGACGAGGCCCGCGAGCTTCTGCTCGCCGGCACCGACTTCGCCCCGCAGGACCTTATGGGGAGGTTACCCACCGATGATCAGCTCGACGCTTGAACCGAGCGTACTGACGCGCCCCGGCCGCCGGCCGGCCGGCTTCGATCCCAAGACGCGCCCGCAGCTACACGCGGCTCCGGGGATCGTCACGACTTCGACCCTCACGCTCGCGAAGGGGGAGACCCTCTACCGCGAAGGTGAACGCCCCGCCGCGCCGTACGTCGTGGTCGACGGCGTGCTGCGCGTGCTGGTGCCGACCGTCGCGGGCCGCGACCGCCTGGCCGACCTGGCCGGACCCGGCGACGTGCTCGGCACCTCCGTCTTCGACGAAGCGCCGCACGCCGAGAGCGTCGTGGCTGCCGACCGCGCCGTCGTGGCCGTCCTGGACGTGGCGGGCACGCTGGCGCGCTCGCGTGGGCGCGCCGAGATCAGCGCCGCGCTCGTCCGCCAGCTGACCCGTAGCCGCGAGCTGGCCGACGACCTGGGCATGCCGATGGGCGCCCGCATCTGCCGTATCCTCGCCCGGCTCGGCTACCGGCTGGGCGAGCGCATCGACGGTCAGCCGCCCTTAGTGAACGCGGCACCGTACGAGTGGCGCCGCCTGCCGTTCAGCCTCACGCACGACGACGTGGCGCTGCTGGCGGGCTGCGCGCGCGTCACTGCCACGCGCATCCTGGGCGAGCTGCGGGACGCGCGGGTGCTGGACGGCCACAGGGGCGACTACGCGTTCGTGCCGGCCGCGCTCGAGGACGCAGCCGACGCCTACGTCTACGAGGTGCTGTAGACGCGCTCTGCGCTCGTGCCCGAACGTCTGTGAAGGATCGATCAGTCGCTTTCCGTATGAGGGGAAGTTCGCAGTCGTCCGGGCGCCGGCTCACTACCATTGGGCCAAGAGGGGAGGGGGTGGCGATTCCCAGGCGGCTCGATCCTTCGCCGGTACTCCCATCGGGTCGTTTGCTCCACCCTCCTCTCGATCACCTTTCCTCGAAATGTCCTTGAGCGCCGAGAGAACCGGCGGAAGCCTCGCGCTGGTCGGCGCCCGGCGCTCCGCTATTCCAGGGCGTGCCTGCAGCACGCGAGCCCCGCTCGCGCTTGCGTCGGGGAGCGGCTTTCCTGCTTCCGCCCCCGAGGCGGGGTGCTTTGGGCCGTGGTAGAACCAGTCCATGAACAAAACCGAGCTCGCAGAAAAGCTGGCCAGGACCGCGGATCTCAGCGTGGCCAAGGCCAAAGAGGTCGTTGACGCCATCTTCTCCACCGCCGACCGCAAGGGCATCATCGCCGTCGAGCTCGACGCCGGTCGCAAGGTCCAGATCACGGGTTTCGGCACCTTCGAGACGCGCAGCCGCCCCGAGCGCAAGGGTGTCAACCCCGGCACGGGCAAGCAGATCACCATCCCGGCCAAGAACTACGCGGCGTTCCGCGTGGGCAAGGGCCTCAAGGGGCGCGTAGAGAAGTAAGCGGGAGCATCACGACCGGATAGGGCAGGGTCAGGGCGTTGCCGCACGGCGCGGCGCGGTGCCCTGCTCGGCCGAGCCGTGCTCCTGGCAGCGGCGCATGTGCTGGCGTGCCCACGTGTCGATGGCGTCGATGATCGACTCCAGCTCGCGTCCGGCCTGCGTCAGCTCGTAGCGGGTCTTCGGCGGCATGGTCGATTCGATGGTCTTGTCCACCAACCCGAGGCTTTCCAGCTGATCCAGGCGATGCGAGAGGGTGGTGGTGTTGGCGCCTCCCACCGCGCGGCTGAGCTCGTTGAAGCCGTGAGGGCCAGCCAGCAGTGAGCGCACGATGTGGAGTACCCACTTCCCCTGGAGCAACTCGATCGAGTCGTAGACCGGGCAGTAGTTCTGGGTCTCCTTTTCCATGCCCTGATACTAGCATGCCAAGCACGACGTTGAATGTAGTGCTTGACTTTCTAGAGTACTTGATGTTAGGTTGATTCATGCGGCGGGCCCGAGCCTGCCCCAGCCATCCCAACCGAAACGATCAAGGAGCCTGAACATGAGCCTGAACCTGGACAAGAGCCACAGCAACGTAGAGTTCTCCGTACGCCACATGGGTATCTCCACCGTGCGCGGCCGCTTCGAAGAGTTCGACGTCCGTGCGGAAGTCGACGAGAACGGCACCCCCACCAGCGTCATCGCAGAGATCGACGCGGCCAGCATCACCACCGGCAACGACGGGCGCGACGAGCACCTGCGCAGCGACGACTTCTTCCAGGCCGACAAGAACCCCAAGATCCGGTTCGAGTCGACCTCCATCACGCCCAGGGGCGACAGCCACCTCATCGAGGGCAACCTCACGATGCGCGGCGTCACCAAGCCCGTGAGCTTCACCGCCGAGTTCTCGGACTTCATCAAGGACCCGTGGGGCAACCCCCGCATGGCGGCCGAAGCGACCGGCAAGATCAACCGCACCGACTGGGGCCTCACCTGGAACCAGGTCCTGGAGGCCGGCAGCTTCATGGTGAGCGAGGACGTGCGCTTCCACCTCGCCGTCGAGATGGTCCAGCAGGTGGAAGTCCCCGCCTGATCTACCCGATCGCCTGACGTGATGACCCGTCAGGCACCTATCTTTCTCGCATGCTGAAAGCGCGCGCCACCCGGGACCCCGGGTGGCGTTTTCCACGCCCTGACGGGCGGCCCCTCCATGCTAGACTCCGGCGCGGTCGGGCCCATGCCTTTAGCCAGACCTACGTGCGCCCCAACCGGCCCCCCACGGTTGGGGCGCTTCTTCGTGCCGATCACTGTGTCCTGTGGGCCGCGTTCCCTCGCGCTTCGTGGCGCGCCGCGGCCAGCTTACGCCCGGAGAGCCGCGTTCACCAGCGTCTCGGCAGCCGCGCGCGCCGCGCGCGCCGTGGCGGCTCCGCCGTCGACGACGGCCACGGCAGCCGCCCCCTCGAGCAGCAGGTGCAGCTGCGCCGCCACCTCGGCGCTCGCCGAGACGCCGGCCTCGGTAAGGCGCTCCTGGAAGTAGCTGCGGACTGCCGCCTGATGGGTGCGCGCGTACGGCCTGGCTGCGTTCAGCTGACCGCCCAGCTCGAAGGTGGCCGCCAGCAGCGGGCAGCCGCGGTAATCGGGCGTCTCGAACCATTCCGCCAGCAGGTCGAACACGGCCAGCACCCGCTGGGCCGGGGCGTCGGCCATGTCGTCGGCGCGCGCCAGCCACGCGGCGCGTTCGTTCAGGCGCCGTTCGAGCACGGCCTTGACCAGGTCGTCCTTGCTGGGGAAGTGGTGGTAGAGCGTCATGCGCGCCACCCCTGCGCGCGCGATGATCTCGTTGATGCCTACGTTCGGCACGCCGCGGGTGTAGAAGAGCCTGGCGGCGGCGTCAAGCAGGCGTTCGGCGGCTGAAGGGGCACGGTCGTCGCTCATGCCTCATCATACGTACCGGTCGGTCTGCCATGGCGACCGCGCGAACCATCGCGTTCGGGTTCGCCTCCGGGTGCTCCCGTGGCAGGTATCCCGGCGCCTCCGTAAGGTGCATCTACGTAAGGGTCGGCTGAACCGCGTCTCATGACGGCGCGCGCCGTCAGGGTCATGGTGGGCGCATGCGTAGACCTTCGAGCGATGCCTCCCGGGCTAGCCTGGCGAACCCCTCTCGTACCTTCAGGCGGTCCAGCGCAGGCCAGGCCGACCTCACCGTCGTCATCGCCGCGGCCATCGCTGCTCTCGTCCTAGCCGCGGGGCTGGTGGCCGCCGCCCAGATCGCGGTCGGGGGCTTACGCTTCGTGAAGACCTACGACTCTTCGCTCGTGCAGGTGACGGGTTCCGCCGACCGGGTCGTGACCTCCGACCAGGTCAAGTGGACGGGCTCGTACACGCGCGGCGTCGGCCCACAGGACCTGGGCCTCGGCTACCAGCTGATGAACCGCGACCTCGAGGTCGTGCTCGAGGTGCTGGCGGAGGCCGGCTTCGAGCGCTCCGACCTGTCGATCGCGCCCGTGTCCGTCACGACCGTGTACCGCGAGTGCTACGACGCGGGCCCCGACTGCGTGCGCGGCGTCACCGGCTACGAGCTCTACCAGTGGTTCTCGCTCTCCAGCGACCGGGTCGAGGACGTCACCCGCCTCGCCCAGGACGCGCAACCGTTCGTGGACGCCGGCCTCTCGTACCAGACGAGCAACCTCGAGTACTACTACTCGGGCCTCGCGGACGCACGCCCCGAGCTGCTGGCCGAGGCCATCCGCGACGCCCAGAGGCGCGCCGAAGCAATCGCCTCAGCTACCGGCGCCCGCGTCGGGCCCTTGCGCTCGGCGGACAGCGGCGTCTTCCAGGTGACCCAGCTGAACTCCACCGAGATCGCGTCGTACGGCATGTACGACACCAGCACCATCGAGAAGCGCATCACGGCCGTGGTGCACGCCAGCTTCGCGCTCAACTGAGCTTCGCTCTCAACTGAGCCCCGCGGCCAGCATGCCGCGCACCAGCAGGTGCAGGTAGACGAGGCCAGCGTACGGCTGCCAGGGCGCCACGCTGCGCGCCACCCACTCGTAGTCGGGCTTGCCCTCCGCCCCCAGGAAGCGCGCCAGGCCGTTGCGGGCGCCCGAGTCGCCGTAAGGGAAGACGTCGAGGCGCCCGAGCCCGCGCAGCAGCACGTACTCGGACGTCCAGCGGCCGACGCCGTGAAGGGACTCCAGGGCTGCCGCGGCAGCGTCGTTGGGAGCGGCCTCGAGGCTCGGCAGGTCGAGCTCGCCGCTCAGCGCCTTGCCCGACAACTCGACGAGCGTGCGCGCCTTCGTGCGGCTGAATCCCATGGCGCCCAGCGCCTCGGGCTCGGCGCCGGCCAGCGCGGCGGCGGTAGGCAGGGGGAGAGGGCCGCCCTCCGCGCCGGGACGCGCGAACGGCAGGTCGGCCCCGTAGGTGCGCGCCAGGCGCCCCAGCAGCGTCAGGCCGAACACCAACGTCACCTGCTGGCACGGGACGGCGTTCAGCAGCGCCTGGAAGACGCTCGGGTAGCGCGGCGGCTTCAGGCCACGGAGCTCGGCCGCCAGCGTAGCCAGTCGCGGATCGGCTTCGGCCAGAGCGTAGAAGCCGTCCAGGTCGACGTCCAAGCCCAGCAGGCGCGTGGCCGCCTGCACGCCGATGCGCTCCAGTTCCGCCTCCGGGTGGCGGCCCGTGACCTTCACCACCAGGTCGCGGTCGAACTGCGTGCCTGCCACCTTGCCCCCGGAGCGCACCTCCAGCAGGACGCCCTCCAGCTCGGGCCCAAGGGCGCTCGGCTCGGCGGCCGGCACCACGCGGCGGTAGGCGCCGTCCTCCCAGACGTCGATCAGGTTGTTGGCGCGGCGCACTAGCGCCAGCGCCGTCAGGTCGAGCCGGAACGGTTGGCGTGGCTGCAGCGTCACCAGGATGGCATTGGTCGCATGCTGCATGGGGCCGAGCCTACCGCGCTACGCTCCTGCGCCGCCGCCACTTGCACGGCCTGGGAGGCAGCTCCGGTGACAGTCGAGGTGATGCCTGCGGGCTGGGGTAACATCGGCGCCACAGGACCGATCTCGGCCGTCCGTCGCGCCGAGGGGACAAGACCCTCGTCGACGATGGGCCCGACCCCGCTCGCTCCGAGCCTGGAGGGATCATGCAGGACCCGTTCAACAGCCGCCTCGCGACGCGGATGCAGGGCGTCAAGTCGTCCGCCATCCGCGAGCTCCTCAAGATGGCCAGCCTGCCGGGCGTCGTATCGTTCGCCGGCGGCCTGCCCGCGCCCGAGCTCTTCCCATTAGACGAGATGCGCGCGGCCGCCGACCGGGTGCTGGAGCGCAACGGAGCCCAGGCCCTGCAGTACGGGCCCACCGAGGGCATCCTGCCGCTGCGCGAGCTGATCGCCGAGCGCGCGAACGCCGCCGACCCGCACGCAGCCCCGGTCACCGCCGAGAACGTCATCGTCACCACCGGCTCGCAGCAGGCGCTCGACCTGATCGCCAAGACGCTGCTCGACCCGGGCGACCACATAATCACCGAGAACCCCAGCTACCTGGGCGCGCTGCAGGCGTTCAGGCTCTTCCAGGCCAAGTTCCTAACGGTCGACATGGACGAGGAGGGCGCGCTCCCCGCCTCCCTCGAGCCGCTGCTGGCGCGCTCACCCAAGTTCGCCTACATCCTGCCCAGCTTCCAGAACCCCACCGGGCGCTCGATGGGGCCGGCGCGCCGGCAGCAGGTTGCCGAGCTGTTCCGCCGCTCGGGCGTCCCGCTGGTCGAGGACGACCCGTACGGCGCCCTCTGCTTCGGCGAGCCGGTCGGCGCCACATTGCGCTCGCTGGCGCCAGAGTCGACGCTGCACCTGGGCACCTTCTCCAAAACGCTCGCGCCGGGCCTGCGCCTGGGGTGGGTGGTGGGCCCGAAGGAGTGGGTGGCGCGCCTGGCGCAGGTCAAGCAGTCGGCCGACCTGCACACCTCGACGCTCACGCAGTACGTGGCCCACGACGTCATGAGCTCGGGCGCCATCGAGGAGCACATCGGGCGCATCTGCAGCTCGTACGGCGAGCGGTGCGGCGCCATGCTCGAAGCCATCGAGGCGCACTTCCCGGCCGGCACCCGCTGGACGGTGCCTCAGGGCGGGATGTTCGTCTGGGTTGAGCTTCCGGCGGGCGTCAACACCGCCGAGCTGCTACCGAGCGTTATCAGCGAGGAGAAGGTGGCCTACGTGTCGGGCGCCCCGTTCCACCCGAACGGCGGGGGCGAGAACACCATGCGCCTCAACTTCACGCACACCGGCGTCGACGTGATCCGCGACGGGATGGCGCGGCTCGGCAGGGCGCTGACGCGCGCCATGGCGGCACAGGCGGTCTAGCTTCAGTCCCAGCTGTCGAGGCTGGAGCGCAGCCGGCGACGGTCCGACTTGGCGTAGTGCCGCGCCATGTCGAGGGTCGAGTGGCGCAGGTGATCCTGCACCTGGCCCAGGTCGCCCGTCTGCCGGTAGAGGCGCGTGCCCGCAGCGTGCCTTAAGGCGTGCACGCCCTTGAACGAGACCTCGGCGCGGTCGCACAGCTTCTTCAGCCGGTTGAAGATCCCGAACTGCGACCGCAGCTCGAGCACATGCTCGCGGCGGTCACCGGCCAGCTCGGCGGCGCGCTTGTAGGTGTGCAGCGCCTCGGCTGCCTTCGGGCTCAACGTCACGGTGGCGGTCTTGCCGCCCTTGCCTTCCACCACGCGCAGTTCGCCCGCGCGCAGGTCGACGTCCTCCCAGGTCAGGCGCAGCATCTCGCTGACCCGCAGGCCCGCGTGGCTTCCGAGCAGCAGCACGACGCGCTCCTGCTGGTCGCGGGCCGCGGCCAGCAGCTCGATCAGCTCGAACTCGGTGTAGACGCGCGTGCTGGCGTTGTCCTCGGGCCGGGTGGTGGCGCGGCCGATGCGGACGTCGCGGAACGGGTCGGCCTCGGTGGCGCCCGCCCACGCCAGCGCGTCGTAGAGCGCCCGACCGGCCGCCACGCGCAGGCTGATGGTCGCGTGCGACAGGGGCCCGCTCTTCGCCTTGCGGCCGCGGCGCGCGCCCTGCGGCTCCGACTCGAGCAGCTCTGCCCGGTCGCCGGCGCGCAGGCGCTGGACGTACAGAGGGCCCGCGTCGCGGCTGGGGCGCAGCAGGTTCTCGCCCTGCCACAGCGCCAGCAGCTCGTGAAGGCCACGCCGGTAGGCGCGCATCGTGTGCTCGCTCGTCTTCACGCCTGCCAAACCGCGCAGGGCGAGGTGCGCCTCGATCAGCTCCCAGAGGGCGTCCTCGTCGCGCTCGCTGGCCGCGCGGACGGCGTGGCGCCGCAGGCCCTCCTCGGACAGGCGTTGCAGCCGCGTGACGCGCTGCAGCCTCGTGGCGCTCGAGAGCTCGAGGGAGGTGATCGTGCCGCCTTCGGTCATGGCGGCAGCCTACCGGGTGGGGGAGAGAGGGGCTGTGAAAGGCGTCGCATTATCAAATCCACCGTGCCCTTATCACCAGCACCGCATGACCATCGACTTTTGGCCCTAAGATGTGCCATGCAGACGCTGTACGTGCTGATGGGGTTCGTCTCGGGGGCGGTTCTGGCGCTGGCGGTGGGCGGCCTGGTGGCTCGCAACACGCGTCAGCGCGAGGAAGCTACCGTGCGCCTGCTGTCGGCGCTGCAGGCGGGCCTCACGGAGGCGGCGGCAAGTGGGGAGTGGCCCATCAGGATGGCCGCGCTGCCCGAGAGCCGGGCAGGGAGCGGCGAGCTGATCGTGTGGGACCTCCTTCGGAACGAACCCCGCGCCCTCGCCAGCACCCCTCGCGCGTGCGAGACGGGCCACCGCCGACTCCTGCTGTCCGCCCTCGATGCGGGCGGCGAGCTGCACCGGAAGCGGGTCGCCATGGCGTCGGGCCGCCAGCAGTACGGCCTGGCGGTGGTCGTGGAGCAGCAGGGCGATCCGGCGCTGGTCAGCACGTTCTTCCGCGAGCGCGACTTCTCGGAGCGCGAGATCCGCTGGGCGACGGCCTTGGGCCGGATCATGGGCGACTCCGTGGCGATCGTGCTGGCTCAGAGGCGGAGCGCGGTCCTGTCGGAGCTGGTAGACGCCATCGAACGAGCCGGGGAAGCGCGCGAGGTGATGGAGGTCGTCACCGAGGCGCTGGCGAGCGAGATGACCGGGATGCTGGCGACCGTGCTGCGTTACGACGGTGGCGTGTTCCGTCCTTACGCGTTGGCCGGCGTGATGAGCGAAGAGCTGCGCCGCTTCTTCGAGGAGGGGCTGGAGCCCTACACGGGCCTGGCTTGGGAGGCGCATCGCACGGGCGAGGTGATCTTCCTGGAGCAGTACCCCGAACACCCAGCCGCGGCCCCGACGCTGGTCGAGCTCGGCATCGGGCCGGTGGCGGTGCTCCCCCTGGATCCGCGCCCTGGTAGCCGCACCATCCTCGTCGTGGCGGGCTGCGACCCGCACCGTTGGCGGGCTCACGACAGGGAGCTGATCGAGCGTGTGCGGCAGATCCTGCGGGTGGTGCTGGACCTGCGTTACACCGAGGAGCGTCTGGACGCCGTGGTCCGCCTGGAGCGCGAACTGGTGGTGACGGAGGCCTCCGAGATGCCCCATCGCCTGGTTGACGCCGCCGTCAGCATGGTGCCGGGGGCGGAGACAGGCAGCCTGCTGGTGCGCGACGGCGACGTGTTCCGTTACGTCGCCTACAGCGGCTCGTGGGCGAGCGTCGCGGCCGACGTGCCCTTCACCGAGCAGGACGTGCTGCGCTGGTACGCGAGCGACGAGGAGAGCTTCCGGAGTGGGAAGCCGCGCCTGGCGGTGGCGGCGGGCTCGGAGACGCTCGTTGAGATGATGGATGGGCACGGGGCAGCCCAGCTGCCCTTCGACGACGGCGCGCCTGTGGCCAACCTGGTGCTGCCGGTCGTCGATCAGGGTGAGGTGATGGCGCTTCTGAACCTGGACTCGCTGACCGACCGGAACGCGTTCGGGCCGGAAGCGCTCGAGGTCCTGCGCGCATTCCAGCCGCTGATCGCGTTCGTGCTGCGGGACGCCGAGCAGCGGCAGCTTCTGACGGCCAACGCGACCACCGACTCGCTGACCGGCCTGCCGAACCGGCGCGCTTTCGACGAGCAGGCGGAGCGGGCCGTGGCGGTGGCCGAGCGCTACGACACGACGCTGGCGCTTCTGGTGATGGACATGCGCGGCTTCAAGGCCATCAACGACACGTACGGGCACCGCAAGGGCGACGAGGTCCTGAAGAGCGTGGCGGAGGCGTTAAGCACAGTCCCTCGGGTGGGCGACGTCGTCTTCCGGTGGGGTGGCGACGAGTTCTCGGCTCTACTCCGCAGCGTAGACGCGGCGGAGGCCGTGCGGGTGGGAGAGCGGTTCGCGGAGCAGGTGCGCGAGATAGACCTGCTCGACACGGAGCTTGGCATCAACGTGGGGGTGGCGCTCTACCCGGACGATGCCGGCGACCTCGCCACGCTCCTGGAGGTGGCGGACGCGCGGATGTACGTCGCGAAGTCGACGGGCATCACGGTCGTCGCCCGCGACGGCCCCGTGTACGCGGAGCCAGGCCCGGATACCGCCGACGGCCCCGGGGCCTAGAGGCCTCGGGCCGAGTACGCTTGGGCATGGATCCGTTCCTGAATGGCGACGTGCCGGGCGCTTCGCCGCAGCTGTCCGCATGGTTGAGGGGCCTGGAGCATGTCGAGATCACGCTCGAGAAGTGGGTCGCCGACCTGTCGCCCGAGGGTTTCTGGTGGACGCCCGCGTCCGGGGTCAACCCGGTCGGTTCGCTGGTCAGGCACATCGGTGGTTCCAGCCTCAGGTTGCTGCGTTACGCGCAGGGAACGATGCCATCGGACGCGCTCCGCGAAGAGGGCGCCCAGGACTTCCAGGCGTTGCGGCAGGACGGCGAGGCGCTGTACGCCCAGTGCCGCGAGCGGCTGCAGGAGGTCCGGGAGGGCCTAAAAGCGCTCATGCCCGAGGAGTACGAAGCGGTCCGCGAGGTGGGTCGCAAGCGCATCCCGGTTCGCACGACGATCATCGTGCAGCACCTGCTGGAGCATGCCCACGCGCACGCTGGCCAGGTGGTCGTGATGCGTAAGCTCTACGACGCCCTTAGCGCCGGGGAGCCGTTCGATCCCCCAGCGTCTCGAGGATGATGCGCGCGTTGTGAAGCAGTAGCTCTTCATATGTAGCTGGCCCGGGCGCGCCGCCGATGGGGTCCAGGACCGCGACGCCCACCCTGGCGCTCTCGGCCACGACCTCGGCCGAGCGGACGCCTAGTTGGCGTTCCGCGAAGATCGCCTTGGCGCCGGCTTCTATGACGCTCCTGACGGCTTCTGCGACGTAACGGGGGCTGGGCTCGCGCCCTGGGAAGGGCTCCAGGGTCGTTACCAGCCGCAGCCCGTAGCGCTCGGCGAAGTAAGGCCAGGCGTCGTGGAACGGCACGAACGGAGCGCCGGCGACAGGAGCCAGCAGTTCGGTGAGCTCCGCGTCGAGGGTAGCTAGTTCCGCCGCGGTCCGCTCGGCGTTGGCGCGGTACTCGTCGGCGTTCGCCGGGTCGAGTTCGGCCAGGGCGGCGGCGATGGCGTGGGTGGCCTGGGCGGCGAGATGCGGGTCGAGCCAGATGTGGGGGTTCGCCGTAGCAGCGTCCGTGTGATCGTGCTCGTGCTCTTGGTCGTGCTCGTGATCGTGGCCCTCGAGCGCCTCGAAGTCGATGGCATCCATGATGACCAGCAGCCGTGCGTTCGGTGCGGTGGCGTCGACGAGCCGCAGCAGCCATGCGTCGAGGCCGCCGTTCATGACGACGAGGTCGGCGCTGGCGAGGTTGGCGGCCTGCGAGGGAGCGGGGTCGAACGCGTGTGGGGAGGCGCCTGGGGGAAGAAGGGTGTCCACGATCGCGCGCGGCCCCGCCACCCGTCGGGTCAGGTCGGCGTAGGGGTTGATGCTCACGACGATACGTAGGTGATGCATGTCCTTTGGCTGTTCGGACGGTTGCGCATTGGCGAGGCCATTCATCCCCGTGGCGAAGAAGAGGACGGCCAGCGCCGCAGGCGCGACGAGCCGATGGATGTTGCGGACCCTGGAAGAACCGCCACATTGATGAGAACGCGTTATCACAAGCCGGAGTATAGCGCCCGCTCTGACGGGCCGGTCAATCATCCTGGACGTCGAAGCGGGCATGTTATCGAGAATGATTATCACGTCGTTCCGAACCTGCTATGTTCCAGACATGAGTAGACGCACCGACCAGCGCGAGGCGATCGTCGAGGCCCTGATGTCGGCCGATGGCCCGCTGACCGCACAGGAAGTGCACGACCGGGCCAAGGCGTTCATCCCGACGATCGGGCTCGCCACCGTCTACCGCAACCTGAACAACTTGGAGGCGCAGGGCGACGTGGTGACGGTGCACCTGCCGCAGGACGCAACGCGCTACGAACCGGCGGGCAGGGGACACCACCACCACTTCCGGTGCATCCGCTGCCAGACGGTCTTCGAACTCGACGAGGGTTGCCCGGTTGCGCTCCTCGAAGGCGCCACGCTTCCGGGTGGGCTCACCGTCCTCGGGCACGAGCTGGTCTTCTTCGGGCGTTGCGCCAGTTGCAGCCAGCAGACGACCGTTGCCTGAGAATGTGACCTCCCGACGCTCTTCGGCGATGAGCGCGGTAGGCTGGTGCGAGAGCTCGTACGCAACCGGCCGCAGAGGCCGCGACCATTGGAGGAGCCATGCCAAGCGACCCCACCGAGAACCTGACTGAACTAGAGCTCGACGCTCTGTGGACCATCTACGAAGGGCACAGCCTGATCATCGAGTACCCGGAGCGTGAGGACGAGGATCCCTACGCCCACGCGATCATGGCCGTGGCCTACGAAGAGGGCGAGGCGGTCGCCGAAGTGGCCGAGATCCCGCTCGACACCGCCAGGCTGCTGATCGACCAGGGCTTCCTGGTCCTGAGCGAGGAAGGCCCCGTCCTCGACGAGAACCAGTGGTTCGACGAGGAACTGGACAGCAACGTCCGCGCCGAGGAGTACGTGCTCAGCGAGAAGGGCCAGGGAGTCATCGATTCCACGGCCGACGGCGAAGTCGGAGGCGGCGATGACGACGACCTCGAAGATGGCTTCGACGACGATGACGACGAAGATGATGACGACGACTGGGACGACGAGGACGATCTCGACATGGAGGACGAGGACGACGAAGAAGCGAACTGAAGCCGGCGGCTAGCCGGCTGAGCCCCCTTCACCGCGTACCTCGTGCGCGCCCAACCGAATCACGCCCGTTGGCTCCGATCGCCCGGCTCCATGCCGGGCGATCTTCTTTGGCGCTCGACCGTCCTTCCGCCGGCTGAACGGTTCGAACCAACGGACGAAGGACCTCAGTTCGTCGACTTGCCTTCGTGAGCGGTCGGAGAGCACGCTTCGGGAAGAACCACAGGTCTTGGAGGCGGCCGTCGGTCCAAAACGAAGCCAATTGAGGCGCCCTAGAGCGGCGACAGCGCTCTCCCCTGCATGTTTGATAAGACGCGTTATCAAATCGTATATGTGTTTATCCGATATGCACGCTGCAGGCGATGCCCCTGGTTTCTCAAAGCAACTCAACCAGGAATGCATATCCATAGCCCCATGACCCCTTTGAGGTCTCTACCAGGTCCTCACACGAGCCCAACTCATCCTTGTATGAGCAGCCGGTACCTCTGTTGTCCCACTTCCGTCGCTCACCAGTTACCGCCATCGAGGCGTTGATCGAGGCATTGATCGAGGCGCAGATCGACACGGCAAGTCGTAAGACTGACAGGTACGAGCAACTGACCGTGACGTGGCCAACTGCGGGACGCTTCCTATTGATTTGATAACTCTACGCAAGGAGCTCCAGATCCCGTCGACTCGACGAAGAACCAAGAGACCTCGGGCGCTTCGCTGACTTGCACGGATTGGTTGGACCACTAACCTTGCGCCCCTCTCGGCGTTCCTGCGTGGTGGTCGGACCACTTCTTCGTTTGGTCCTACCTCTCACTCACTGGTTGGACCTCTTCTGCTATGATCGAGCTCCTACAACCGATGCCTTGGGAAGGGGTTCGAGAAGGTGGCGCAGGCAACCAGCAACCGTGTGGTGGATCAGGCTCGTGACGCTCTCGCGACCTTCGTTCGGAACGCTCCCGAGGGCAGCAAACTGCCGCCGGAGCGCGAGTTGGCACAGAAACTCGGCGTCTCCCGCACGACGCTGCGCGATGGGGTCAGCCGCCTGGCGCTTCTCGGCCTGCTGGAGGTGCGCCACGGGGACGGTACCTACGTCCGTTCGCCGGACGCCGCGCAGCTGGCCCTGCCCTTCCAATCGCTCCTCGAGTACAACCCCGAGGCGCCAGCAGAGCTGCTGGCCCTTAAGCGGCTTCTGGAGCCGAGCCTGGCTGCAGAGGCGGCGCGTAACGCCACCGAGGAGCAGGTCTCGGCCCTACGGAGCGCGCTTCAGCAGGAACGGTCGGAGCTGTCGCGGGAGACGACCGCGAAGCGGCGCCTAGGCCGTCGCCAGGCCGCCAGGCAGACGTTGGAGCGGATCCTGGTCGAGGCTGCCGGTCAGTCCCTCGTCGGCCACCTGGTGGGCTTGGCTTCGGAACTCCTTCGCCCTACCCTGGTCGCCAAGCTCCCGCCGGCGTTCCGCCAGCTGGCGGTCGAGCAGCGCGCCGCGATCGTCGAAGCCATCGCCTTGGGCGAGCCCGATGCAGCGCGGGGCGCTATGGAGCTTCACCTGAACACGCTCACGAAAGCGCTGGAAGCGGTGGAGACCAGCGGCCGCCGGTCCCCCTCCCCCACCAGGGGGGTCATGGCGTCATAGTGTCGCCAAGGGCGCCATCTTCTGGACCCGGTAGTTCTCTTCAGCGGGCGCGCCTGACCATGTAGGCGTCGCCCCTCAACGGCGTGAAGCGCTCCCGATCCTCGGAAAGCCGGGTCATGGCGCGCGTGACGCGGTCGAGGCTGATCGAGAGGCGCTCGGCCAGGTCGTCGCACCGGACGATCGCCGGTACGTCCGGCATCTCGAAGTAGCCGTTGAGCCTCGCCATGTCGGTTTCCAGAGTTGACATATTGGCGGGATCGGCCTTCTGAGCGTGCTCCACTTCCGTGTCGAAATCCACGTCGTAGACGGACTCGTCTACGATCACGCGCAGCTGCGACGCCGAGCTGGAGCCGGAGCTGGCCTGCGGCTGGGCCTGTGGTTCGGCGTGCGCCCGGGGAGCGGAAACTGCTTCGTTCCGGGCAGGCGCTACCTTGGGTTCGGCAACCAGCGTCGTCGCGGAGATCTGCGGGCCGCCGTCCCGACCCCAGGTCTGCGCTTGGGAGCGTTGTTCCGAGCTGTCTTCCTGCTGGCGACGCGACGAGGGCGTGGCGGCAGGCTGGCGTCTGTCCTCGACCTCGTCGGCATCGCTCGGCGCCCTGTTTGCGTTGCTGCTCGAGGCGCTGCGTGGCGCCTCCGACCGGCCGCCCCCGAGCGAGAGGCCCAGGCGGCCCAGAAGGCCGGGGCGGCGCTCGCGCTGCACGGTGGTGCGTTCGGCTTCTCCCTGCTCCTGCTGGTACTTCTGGTACGCCTCTTCGCTGACGTCGCGCCACGAGTTGGCGGCGCCCGGTATGGAGAGGAGGTCGGATTCGAGGATGGTTTGGCGTTCGGCCTGCTCGCGTTCGCGGTCGGCGTCGATGGGGGCGTCGAGGTACGGATCTAGCTGCGCGCGTTCCGCCTGTTCCGGGGGGTTGGCGGCCCGCTTGGCGCGCTCCGCAGCCCGCTCTTCGCGGCGTCGGTCGTCGAGCGGCCAGCTCGTGGCGTACGAGGCGGGCGCCTTACGCTCGGCTTCAGTCGTCTCTGCACGCGTAGCCGGCCTGTGCCCAGGCTGCTTGGGCTCGGGCCGGGCCGGTGCCTGCTCGGCCTCGAGGGGAACGGAGATGCCCTGCGACCGCTTCACGACGCGAACTGTGGTGCCCGAGAACTCGTCGGCGGCCTCTTCGGGCGAGACGGCGGGGCCGGCCACGATCGCGTCCAGCGACCGCCAAGCCGGGTTCTGGCGCCGCGCCCACACGTCGCGCGCCGAGGCGCGGTCGATGGGACGGGGGGCCGGCGTGTCGGTACGGGGCGGCGTGCCGCCTTCGATGCGCACGCGCCGCACGGCGCGGACGCTCGTGTCGTTCCACTGCTCGGGATGCGAGCGTTCGGCCTCCTGGCTCCCTTGTGCTTCCAGCGCTGCTTCGTTGCGGGCGCGCTCCTCGACGTCTGCGGAGTCCATCAGATGAGCCGGCGCGGGGAACATGCCGCGGGCAGTGAGGCGCGTTGAACGTGCATCGGAAGGGCGCGCGTCGGACGAGCGAGTGTCCGAGGAACGCCTTTCGGAAGCGAGCGCATCGGAGGCACTTCGCTCCGCGGAGGCGTTCCGCTCCGCTCCGCGGAGGGCCTCTGCGGAGCGGGCGTCGCTGGTGCCCCAGCTGGAAGCCGGGGAGCCCGCGCCACGCGCGCTGTCGTGCTTAACTCCTGCATGTGGCTTGTCGGCAGCGTTCGCCTGGCCCGGCGAGGACCGGCGCGACCGCTCGCGGCGGACCGCTCGTAGCACCAGGCCTTCGGGACCGAACTCGAAGCGGACGCGGTCGTTGGATTTCAGGTCGTTGCGTTCGAAGAAAGGCGCCAGCCCCTCTAGGGTGCGCGGCGCCCGGAAAGTAAGGGTCAGCTCTTCCCCATCGGCTCTGGCTGTCTGTTCCCCCTCGGAGAAACGGCCGATGAGGCTTAGAGGAAGGCGAACGGTACCGCTCCTCACGCACACGCTCGTGAGGTCGACGACGTAGGCTTCGGCCGCCCGCGAATCGGACGCGGGCTGCTCGTCGCGATTATTCATTCGTTCCTCGGCGGCCATGGATACAACTGTGCCACATTTGCGACGTGTAGTGGTCAACTTCACTCGTTGCGAACGGGGCTTTCATGTAATTGCAAGCCCCGCGGACCGCCATTCCGAGTCATGCGTTTCCGGATACCGTTGCTATGCATGAGGATGCAGGACGAAGAAACGTCGTCCGTCACGCAACATAGCGAGAGGCAACATCCTGCCGAGCGGTGTGAAACGGCCTCGGCTACGCCAGCACCTACGTCGAGGCGCGCCCGCCGATCTCGCGCCGCAGCGCGGGCGCCACCTCGGTGCCGAGCAGCTCGATGGCCTTCAGCACCTTGGCGTGAGGCAGGCTGCCGACGCTGATCTGCAGCAGGAACCGGTCGTGACCGAACATCTGATGGTGCCGCAGCACGCGGTCGACTATCTCGTCGGGGGTTCCAACCAGGTTGGCGCCATTTGCGCCGCGCGAGGCTTCGAATTGCTGCCGCGTGATGGGCGGCCAGCCGCGTTCGCGGCCGAGGCGGCCCATCATGTGGGCGTAGGCGGGGAAGTAGTCGTCGGCGGCGCGCTGCGAGTCCTTGCCCAGGAAGCCGTGCATGTTCAGGCTCAGTCGCGCCCCGCTCGGGTCGTGGCCCGCGTCGCGCCAGTACTGGCGGTAGAGGTCGGCGAACGGCACGAACTGCGCGGGGTTGCCGCCGATGATGGCCAGGGCCATGGGAAGGCCCATCTCCGCGGCGCGCACGACCGACTCGGGCGTGCCGCCCACCGCGATCCAGACCGGCAGCTTCTCCTGCGCCGGCCGTGGGTAGACGCCGCGGCGATCGATGGCGGGGCGGTGGCCGCCGCGCCACGCCACGACCTCCTGCTCGCGGATCTTCAGCAGCAGCCTGAGCTTCTCGTCGAACAGGGCGTCGTAGTCGCGCAGGTCGTAGCCGAAGAGGGGGAACGACTCGATGAACGAACCGCGGCCGGCCATGATCTCGGCGCGGCCGTTCGAGACGAGGTCGAGGGTGGAGAACTGCTGGAACACCCGTACCGGGTCGTCGGAGGACAGGACGGTGACGGCGCTGCTCAGGCGGATGCGCTCGGTGCGCGCCGCGGCAGCGGCCAGGATGACGGCGGGCGCCGAGGCCACGTAGTCGGGCCGGTGGTGCTCGCCGATGCCGAAGACGTCCAGACCCACCTGGTCGGCGAGTTCCATCTCCTCGAGCAGATCGCGCACGCGCTCCTGTGGGGTCCGCAACTGGCCCGTGTGGGGGTCGGGCGTCAGCTCCACGAACGAGTAGATGCCGACCTCGAACGGCTTGGGCTGTAAGTCGCTTGGCTCGCTGCTCATGCTCCGCTCCCTGGCCGCGCCGCGGGCGCCGGCGTAGCCGCTGGCGCCGCCTCGTGGCGCTGGCCTCGCTCCGGCTCCAACGCTGGCGCTGCAGCCTACCTGGCGACCATCGTAGCGAGGCACGCGTTCACCGCCCGTACCCCTGCGGCCCGGGGCCTCGGCACACCGGTTCCCGGCGCGGGGCTCTCTCGGTTCGCGCCGGTGCTGGGGGGCCTCTCGGACCGCTTCGGGCGCAGGCCGGTGCTGCTCGTGTCGCTGCTCGGGGGCGGCCTCGACTACCTCGTCATGGCGCTGGCGCCGAACCTGTGGATCCTGTTCGTGGGTCGCGTCATCTCGGGCATCACGGGCGCGAACATCACCGCCGCCAACGCCTACATCGCCGACGTCAGCGCGCCCCACGAGCGGGCGAAGAACTTCGGCCTGGTGGGCGCGGCGTTCGGGGTCGGCTTCATCCTCGGGCCGGCGTTGGGCGGCCTGCTGGCCGGAATCAGCCTGCGCGCGCCGTTCTACGCGGCGGCGGGCATCGCGCTGCTCAACTGGCTCTACGGGGCGTTCATCCTGCCCGAGTCGCTGGCGCCGGCCAACCGGCGGCCGTTCTCGTGGCGCCGCGCGAACCCGCTGGGCTCGCTTGCCGCGCTGCGCCGGAGCCAGTTGGTGGCCGGGCTCGCGTTCGTGTACGTCTGCGTGGGACTGGCCCAGAACGCGCTCAACTCGGTGTGGGTTCTCTACACCGGCTACCGCTTCGGCTGGACGCCGTTCATGAACGGCCTCTCCCTCACCCTGCTAGGCGTCCTGGCGGCGGTCGTGCAGGGCTTCCTGGTGCGGCTGATCGTGCCGAAGATCGGCGAGCGCAACGCGGTGCTCGTAGGGCTCGCCAGCTCTTGCGTGGGGTTCTTCCTCTACGGCTTCAGCACCGTGGGCTGGATGATGTTCGCGGTCATGGTCATCGGCAGCCTGGGCGGCCTGGCGGGTCCGGCAGCGCAGGCGCTGATCTCGCGCGCCGTGGCGGCCGACGAGCAGGGCGAGGTTCAGGGCGCCCTGGCGAGCGTGATGAGCCTGACGGGCGTGGTGGCGCCCGTGGCAGCCACCTCGCTGTTCGCCTACTTCACGAGCCCCGCGGCGCCCGTGCCGCTCCCGGGCGCCCCACTGTTCATGGCGGCCGCCCTGGCGACGGTGGCGTTGTGGGTCTGCTGGCGTCTCTTCAAGCGGGTGCCGGAACCGGAGACCATGCCGGCTGGAGGTACTGGAAGCGGCGTGAGAAAGGCGCTGGCTGCGACGGAGGGGCAAGCGCAGAGGCGCGAATGCAAAGGCGCAACTAGGCTCCGTAAGTCCCGAGGCGTACGTACGGCGCCGCCAGCTGCGGAGGCGACAGCGCCGTTACTTAGGGCTTGACGAGGCGAACGAGGCCCTTGACGCGCGCGTCCTGCGTCTCGGCCAGGAACACCTCGAGCTGGCCGTAGAGGTCGTTGGGGAACGAGAGGCGCACGGTCCAGACGCCGTTGGCGGCGCGCCAGCCGCCGCTGCGGAGCCCAGCGTAGTCGTACGACTCCGCTACCTCCCCGAGGCGTTCGGCGAGGTAGCTGGCCGAGGCGGTGTCCGAGAGGAAACAGACCTCGGCCACGCCGTTGGCGCCGTCGTCGCAAGGAACGATCTCGGCGTAGAAGGCCTCGAGCAGGTCCTCCAGAAGCATGCCGTAGGCGCTGGCCGAGACCGTGTCGCGGGCGAGCCCGGCTGGTGCGAAGACGAAGGCGGCGCAGATCAGTAGGTTCAGGAGGGTTCTGGTCATGGTTCGGGGGAGGAGCCGAGCGCCCATGGAAGCGGGCGCGCTCCGGTGCCGATAGTACCGCGGGTCCCGGAACCTGGCCTTCATCGTCCGGCAACGATCCGGTAGGGACGCCCGACGCCAGAGAGCGCGCGTAAGCAAGAGCGGACGAGTCCGGCTTCCCCCCAGGCCGTGCCGGCACGCTGCCATGGTCATGACGGCTCCGGTCGCCGAACGCGGGGCCGTGCGTCGGCTCGGCGGTTAGACTTGGCCATGCCGGAAACCCCGACGGGCACGCTGCCCTCCTCCACCGACCTCGAGTCGTTGCGCCAACAGCTCGAGGCGAGCGGCGACTTCAGGGTGCTGCGCCGCCTGCAGGAGGTCGAGGAGTTCAACCCGCCCAACGACGCCCAGAAGAACGTGGCGGTGTTCCTGGACACCGAGACGACGGGCTTCGACCCGGCGCGCGACAAGATCATCGAACTGGCCATGGTCGCCTTCGAGTACGACCTCGAGGGCAACGTCTACCGGATCCTGCGCGCCGGGAGCCAACTGGAGGACCCGGGCTTCCCGCTGTCGCCCGAGGTGTCGGCGCTCACCGGGATCACGGACGAGGACCTGGCGGGCCAGCGCATCGACGAGGCGGCGGTCGAGGAGCTGATCGGCGACGCGCGCCTCGTGATCGCCCACAACGCGGCGTTCGACCGGCCGTTCGTAGAGCGGCGCCTGCCGCGCTTCGCCGACCTCCCCTGGGCGTGCTCGATCGCCGACGTCGGGTGGCGCGCGCTCGGCTTCGGCAGCTCGAGCATGGAGTTCCTGGCGTACAAGCACGGCTTCTTCTTCGATGGCCACCGCGCCCTGGTCGATTGCCGCGCCGGCGTCGAGATCCTGGCTGGCGACGCCAACGGCAGCGGCGAGCGCACCATGGCGCGCCTGCGCGAGAACGCCCTAGGGACCAGCGTGCGGATCTGGGCGGAAGACTCGCCGTTCGCCAGCAAGGACCTGTTGAAGGAGCGGCGCTACCGCTGGAACGCGGAGTCGCGCGCGTGGTGGACCGAGGTAGCCGAGAGCGAGCACGACGCCGAGCTCGAGTGGCTGGCGGAGAACGTCTACCCGGGTCGTCGGCCACTTCCGTACTTCCGCGTCACGGCGCGCGAACGCTACTCGGAACGTGTGCCCGAGCGGATCCCTGCGAACGCGGAGCGGCGCTGAGCTTCCAACCCGGCGCGCTGCCATAGCGTTATTGCGCGCGCGGTTGTCGCCTCGGCGCGTGTGCCCGGGGCCCGGTGCTATGTTCGCCAGGTGAGCTCGATTTCACCCTCCATCCTCGCGCCCGAACAGGCCAACGCGGTGTGGGAGAGGTTCAAGCGTCAGCGTCTGTCGGACGGCGACGTGCAGTCGTGGGAGCCTCTCCCCGACGCAGCAACCATCCAGGCCGTCGTGAACAAGCTGTTCTGGGCGAGCCTTCATCATGAGGAAGGGCGAGCGCACCGGCTGTCGGTAGCACTGGTGCCTCCGGAGTCGACCGTTCAGCCGGTGGCCTTCGAGCGGAACCTGCCGTTCATCCCCAGGGTCCTCGGGCGCCTTGGGCCGGCCGTCGAGAACTCGGGCATTCACCTCGCGGCATGGGGCGGGAACGCCGGCCTCTACGTCTGGGGCATCGCCAGTGGGCTGCCCGCCTTGTCTTTCGTAGTCGAGACCGTGAAGCCCGGACTTCTCGTGATCAAGTACAGCCGCAGCGGGACTGTAGGCAAGTTCGGCAACGTGGCGGTCCTGGAGGGCGAGCGGTTCAAGCTCGCCAACGAAGACCTGGGGCTGCGCCCCGACAGCCCACCGATGGTTCGGCGCCTCGTAAGGCCCGACCTCGCGCAGGACAGGGATGACGGCCCTGACGTCATGATCCGTTTGGCCGTAGCCATGCGCGCGCACGGGAACGGCGGGATGCTGTTGGTCGTGCCCTCGGGAACGGGAGGCTGGCAGCAGTCGCTGGCTTGGCCGTCCGCGTACAGCCTCCGCCCTCACTTCTCGCGTTTGGCGGAACACTTGAGGAACCCGCCCGAGGAGACCGCGCGCTGGAGGTGGGCTGCGGACCTCCAGCGGGCCGTTGCCGACGTCGCCGGCCTCACGGCGATCGACGGAGCCGTGGTGATGACGGAGGATTTCGAGGTACTGGGCTTCGGCGTGATGGTGGAGCGCGCGACCGACCGCGTGCCCGTCGAACGGATCGTGACCTCCGAGCCGTTCGACGGCGGCGACGAGGAGGTCGTCGTTCCCGCCTCGATCGGCAACTCCCGGCACTTGGCCGCCGCGCAGTTCATCCACGATCAACGGCGGGGCATGGCGCTCGTCGCGTCGCAGGACGGTCCGTTCACGGTGTTCACCTACTCGACCGCGAATCAGCTGGTCCACGCCGACCGGATCGACGGGCTGCTGTTGTGAAGCCGCTCCCGCCGCCCGGCGCCAAGAGCATCCCCGCGCTTCCGATCGTCTCGCTCGAAGAGACGCTCGAGTTCTGGACCGCGCTCGGCTTCGAGGTCACCTACCGGCAGAAGGCCCCGAGTCCGTACGGCGTCGTAGCGCGTGACGGTTACGAACTGCACCTCTTCGGCCTCAAGGGTCTCGACCCCACCACGGCGTTCACGACCTGTCTCGTGATCGTGCCCGAGGTGGAGGAACTGCACGCCGAGTTCAGTTCGAAGCTACGCAGCTTGCTCGGGCGCCAACCCACCCGGGGCCTGCCGCGCATCTCGCGGATGCGTCCGGGTCAGACGCGCTTCACCCTCACGGATCCGAACGGGACTTCGGTGATCTACATCAAGTACGGTCCCGAGGACGAAGCGAAGGCTCAGGCGTACAAGGATCCGAGCCTCACGCCGCTGCAGCGGGCGATGAAGGCTGCCGAGCGCCTGCGCGATTACCACCTCGACGACGGTTTGGCCGCGAAGGCGCTCGACGTCGCGCTGAAGCGCGAAGGGAAGGAAGCGTCCGAAGACAGGGCCGCTGCCCTGGAGATGCGAGCCGAACTCGCGCGAGCGATGGACGACGAAGAGCTGGCTGAACGCCTAAACAAGGAAGCCGAAGAAGCACGAGGCGGCGGGAGCGTCGGCGGTTAGTCGAAAGAGATCGGGAGCGGACACCTCTCGTGGTGTCCGCTCCCGACTCGCTCCCGATGCGATGACCGCTTCGGGGCTGGTTCAGTTGTCCGTTCTTACTCTTCGGCGCCGAACTCGAGGGCTTCGCGCATGGTGTAAACCTCGGCGGGCGTCTTCTGGGTCTCGCGCTGGGCGGCTACCTCTTCGGCGGTGAAGGCGACGAAGCCTTCGGGCAGCTTCTCGGCGTTCTCCCAGGCGGTCGAGATGTAGTTGAGGACGTCGGCGATCTGCTGATCGTCGAGGTTGGCCTGCGAAGGCATGAAGGAGTTGTAGGTCATGCCGTGGACGTCGATCGCGCCCTGGAGACCCCACAGAACGACGTTGGCGACGTAAGCACGGCCGCCCTCAGGAGCGACCAGTTCATGGACATGGTCGGCGAGCGGCGGGAAGGCGCCCGGCAGGCCCTGCCCGTTCTGCTGGTGGCACGCCATGCAGGTCTGGTTGTAGACCGTTTCACCGGCGGCGGCGTCGACCTCTCCGATGGGGGTCCCCTGAGCGGACACGAGGGGGATGGCGACGATCAGTCCCAGAACCAACGGGGCGAGGATCTTGACTAGACGTTTCATGTGCAACCTCCAGGGATTTGGATGACGTGGGAGAGGGCGCTACGGGCGGCGCAAAAGCGCCGGTACCCGGGCTTCGTAACGAGGATACACAAGGATCAGGCGTTTTGGCGGAAGCGTAATAGCATCGGAAGCGATGGATGAAGAGACGGGCAAAGACCTCTCACGCTTCCCAGGCGGGCAGTGGCCGGCTGACGACCTGCCGCCCCAAGCCTGCAGCCCTGCCTTGCGCCGACAGGTGCTGCGGATGGTCCCCTACTTCTCCGCCCTGTCGGAAGAGGACCTGGAGACCGTCCATAGAGCGTTCTCCGCGCGCCACATGATTGCCGGAAGCACCCTGGTGAACGCCGGGGACCCAGCCGAGAGCCTGATGGTGATCGTCAGCGGCCGCGTGAAGCTGATCGACGACGGGCCCGACGGCAGCGAGCACCTCGTGGACGTGCTGGGGCCCGGCGACTCGTTCGGGGCCTTGCCGCTCCTCGGCCGCTCTTCGAACGATAGCCGCGCTCAGGCGCTGACGGGCGGCTGCTTGCTGGTGGCGTCGACCGAGGCGTTCGGTTCGCTCGTCACCGCCTTCCCCACCGTGGCCGTGGCCGTGCTCGAGGACGTCAGCGGCCGGCTGCGCGCCGCGCACGC
>CAZVCT010000005.1:0-21850 GCA_964625655.1 uncultured bacterium | reverse complement strand
CCGTGGCCGTGGCCGTGCTCGAGGACGTCAGCGGCCGGCTGCGCGCCGCGCACGCCCGGCTACGCGACGCTTCGAACGTCCCGGTGGAGGCGCGCCTGGCGGGCGCTATCCTCACCCTGAGCGAGCGCTTCGGCGAGGAGGTTGACGAGGGCCGCACTCTAGGTGCGCCGCTGAGCCAGGAGGACCTGGCGGCCCTGACGGGCTCCACGCTCGAGACGGTGAACCGCGTGCTGGCGGGCTGGCGCAGGCGTGGCTGGGTGCGAACCGGGAGGCGGAAGCTAGTGATCACCGACCTGGGGGCGCTGGAGGCCGTGAGCGGCTGATTGAAAGTCGGTAGCGCGGCTGATTGAAAGGCCCGAGGGCGGGAGCACGTCAGGCGGCGACCAGGTGCCAGCGCCTTCCGTCGCGGTAAGCAAGTGGTTGGGCAACCCGGACGGCAGCGCCCGCAGGCTAGCTGATCCTTCTAGACTTACTGGTCTACATCACGACGTCGTGCCCCGTGGTTAACGCGATTATCGCCCCTTCGCCAGGAAGCGCCGCACCTCCGCCAAGGGCTGAGCGTTCAGCACGTTCCCGGCCGTCAGCCACGCCCGGCGCGCCTGGTCGATCCCGACCTGCATGCCGTCCAGCTCCTTCGTGCTGTGAGCGTCCGTGCCGATACTGACCATCAGCCCGCGCTTGCGCGCCGCGATGACGTTCACGTCCGATAGGTCCAGGCGCTGGTAGGAGGCGTTCAGCTCGACGGCCACTCCGTTCGCGAGGCACGCCTCGAAGACCTCGGGCAGGTCGACCTGGTAGCCGTCCCGTACGCCGATGATGCGCCCCGTAGGGTGCCCCAGGATGTTCACCTGCGGGTGCGAGACGGCCTTCACGATGCGCTCCGTCTGCTCCTTCTCGCCGAGGGCGAAGTGCGAGTGGACGCTCACGATGACGACGTCGAGGCGCTCCAACCACTCGTCGCTCAGGTCGAGGCTGCCGTCCTTCAGGATGTCGACCTCCATGCCACGCAGGAGCGTTATGCCGGGGTTCTCCTCGACCACGCGGTCGAGCTCCTCCCACTGCCGGGCCAGCTTCTCCTCGTCGAGCCCACCGGTCATGGCGAGCGCCTTGGAGTGGTCGGTGAGGGCCATGTACTCGTAGCCGCGCTCCTGGCACGCCTGCATCATCTCGGCGACGCTGGCCTTGCCGTCGGACCAGGTGCTGTGCATGTGGAGGTCGCCGCGGAGGTCCTCCAGCGTGATCAGGTCGGGCAGGTCGAAGGCGGCGGCCAGGTCGAGTTCGCCGCGGTCCTCGCGCATCTCGGGCTCGACGTACTGCAGGCCGAGCTTCTCGTAGATCTCCTCCTCGGTGCGCGAGGCGAGCACCTTGCCGCTCGACAGGGGGCTGGCGCCCTTCTCCCCCGTCCCTTCGAAGAGGCCGTACTCGGTGAGGTGCCAACCGCGCTCCAGCGCGATCTGTCTGAGCGCCACGTTGTGGGCCTTCGAGCCGGTGAAGTAGAGCAGGGCGGCGCCGAAGCTCTCCGGTCCCATCACCCTCAGGTCTACCTCGAGGCCGTTGCGCAGCCGCACGCTCGAGCGCGTGTCGCCGCTGCCCGTCACCTCGTCCACCTCGGGGTGGTTGACGAACGCTTCCGTTATCGCAGCCGCCGCGTCTCCTTCCGCGATGGCTAGGAGGTCGATGTCGCCCACGGTCTCGCGGCGGCGCCGGTAGGAGCCGGCCACCTCGACGCGCTCGGCGCCCGGCACCGCGCGCAGCGCCGCCACCAAGGGGGCGATGACGGGGTCGATCTCGCCGATGCGCGCGCGCTCGGTGTTGCGGCGGTACGCCTCGATGCTCTTCAGGATCGACGCCTGGCGCTTCTCGCCGAAGCCCGCCAGCGCCCCCAGCTTTCCCGCTTTCGCGGCGGCTTCGAGCTCGTCGACGCTGTCGACACCCAGTTCGCGCCAGGCGGCCTCGGCCAGCTTCGGGCCCATCCCCTTGACGCGCATGACCTCGGCGACCCCAACGGGGATCTTCTGGGCCAATTCGGTCAGCTGCGGCAGCTCGCCCGTCTTCACCATCGCCTCGAGCTTCTCGGCGATCTCCTTGCCGACGCCCGGCAGGGTGGTGAGGTCGGCTTCCGCCTCGACCATGTCGTCGACCTGCTCGGGGAGGTCGAAGATGGTGCGCGCCGCGTTGCGGTAGGCGCGGATCTTGAAGCGGTTCTCGCCCTCCACCTCCAGCAGGTCGGCGTACAGCTCCAGGTGACGGGCGAGTTCGGCGTTGCTCATGGCCCCTCCTCAGGTAGGTCTCAGGCCGTGCCGGCGTCGACGCCGTGCTCGGAAAGCAGGGCGAAGAAGTCGTCCTCCGTCAGGACCGGCACGCCCAGCTGCTCGGCCTTGGTGAGCTTGCTGCCGGCGCTCTCGCCGGCGACGACGAAGCTGGTCTTCTTGCTCACGGAGCCGGACGCCTTGGCGCCGAGGCGCTGCACGAGCGCCTCGGCCTCGGGGCGCGTGATGCGTTCCAGCGTGCCCGTGAAGACGAACGTGAGGCCGTCGAGCGCGCCGCCCTGCTGGCTCTCCTCCACCGCCTCCTCCTGGGGCGTCACGTGGCGAAGCAGCGCACCCAACACCTCGGCGTTGTGCGGCTCGGTGAAGAAGCCGTGGATCTGCTCGGCCATGATCTGGCCGACGCCTTCGACCTGCTGCAGCTCGTCGGGGCTGGCGTTGCGGAGGCGTTCGAAGGAGCCGAAGGCGCGCGCCAGGGTGCGCGACACGGCGCCGCCGACCTCGGGCACGCCCAGAGCGTAGAGGAAGCGCGGCAGTTCGGGCGTGCGTGACGCCTCGATGGCCTCCCAGAGCTTCTGCCCCGAGCGCTCGGCGAACCCCTCCAGCTCGGCCAGCATCTCGGGCGTCAGCTCGTAGAGCTCGGGGAAGCGCTTCACGAGCTCGCGCTCGACTAGCTGCAGGGCGGTGCGTTCGCCCAGGCCCTCGATGTCGAGCCCGCCGCGGCTGCCGTAGTGCGTCAGGCGCCCGACGAGCTGGGCGGGGCAGTCGAACGAGTTGGGACAGACGGTGTAGGGGCCGCGGCGGGTCAGCTCGGTGCCGCAGCTGGGGCAGTGGGTGGGCATGGCGAAAGGCGCGCCGCGCTCGCCGCCAGTCTCGACGACCTCGACGACCTGTGGGATGACGTCGCCGGCGCGCTCGACGCGCACCGTGTCGCCCTCGCGGATGTCCTTGCGGACGATGTCGTCGATGTTGTGGAGGTTCGCGCGGCTGACCGTCACGCCGCCGATGTTCACGGGGCGCAGCATGGCGATGGGCGTCACGACCCCGGTGCGGCCGACGCTGGGCACGATGCTGAGCAGTTCGCTGACTTCCTTGCGGGGCTGGAACTTCACGGCGAACGCCCAGCGGGGGTGGTGGGCGGTGTTGCCCAGGCGGGCGCGCAGCGCCAGGTCCTGCAGCTTCACCACCACGCCGTCGACCTCGTAAGAGAGTTCGTCGCGCTCCTCCACCATCTTCTCGAAGTACCCGAGGATGCCCTCGACGTCCTCGGTGGTGGCGTTGGCGGGATTGACGGGCAGGCCCCACTCGGAGAGGGCGTTCAGCAGCTCGTCTTGGGTAGCGAGCTCGGGGCCGGCCAGCATGTCGTAGCAGAAGAGCGTCAGCGGCCGCGAGGCGGTGAGGCTCGGGTCGAGCTGGCGGACGCTGCCGGCCGCGGCGTTGCGGGGGTTGGCGAACGGCTGCTTCCCCTGATTCATCAGGGCGGCGTTGACGTCGTCGAAGGCGTGGATGGGAAGGAAGATCTCGCCGCGCACGGCCAGCAGGGGCGGTACGGCGCGGGTTCCGCCCCGCAGCCTGAGGGGCACCGCGCGGATGGTGCGCACGTTGGCGGTGATGACCTCGCCCTCCACCCCGTTGCCGCGCGTGACCGCTCGTACGAGCAGGCCGTCCTCGTAGACGAGTTCGACGCTGAGGCCGTCGATCTTGGGTTCCAGCGAGTAGCTGACCTTGGCTTCGGGGTCGAGGTTAGCCACCGCGCGCCTGAGGCGCTGGTCGAAGGCGCGCAGGTCCTCCTCGCGGGCGCTGGAGTCGAGGCTCAGCATGTCCTGCACGTGGCGGGCGGTCTCGAAGCCCTCCAGCGGCGCGCCGCCGACGCGCTGGGTGGGCGAGTCGGGGGTGATCAGGTCGGGGTGGGCCTCCTCCAGCTCGCGGAGGCGGGCCATCAGCGCGTCGTACGCCTCGTCGGAGATCTCCGGGGCGTCCAGCACGTGGTAGCGGAAGTTGTGGTGGTGGATCTGCTCGCGCAGGCCGTTGATCTGGCTAACGACGTCGGGCGCCTGGCTCATGGCGTAATCCTACGTCCTGGACGCGCAGGTTTCACGGCGGATGGCCGGGTTGGGGTCGGGTTCAGCGGTGGGCGACGTCGCGGCTGGCGACGTCCAGCCACATGGGGCGCTCGTTGGCACGGTCGAGCGGCGAGGCCTGCGCCAGCGCCGGGCGCGGCAGCGGTAGCCGGCGCGGCGCGCGGGGCGCGGTGGCCGGCAGGGGCAGCGGGATGCCGCCTTCCCCTCCGCCAGGCAGGCTCCGGAGCGAGCGGCGCTCCAGCAGAGCCTCGATGTGGTCGTGAACGGCGACCAGCAACGAGGTGGCGAGGCCCAGGCCGGTGAAGAAGAGAGCGATGTAGAGGGCGCTGTAGAGGGCGGAGGCTGCCATGCGCTGAAGATACCTTATTTAATAAGGTGCCTGTGTGAAGACGTCCACACGAACGTCCACACCAAGCGGCGATGGGGAGCGTCGAGGGCCCGTGCAGGACGAGCGTCTCGGGCTGTGGCCTCGGGGTACATGTACATGCTGTAGCACACACCTCCTAGGCTAGGACCAACGACCGTCACATAGTGACGCAGCCGGGGTTTACACTCGGAGCACCGAGTGACCTTAGGGGGGTCCGTCGTTGCGCCGTTCCACAACCGTCGTCTCAGACCGCCTGGCGGACCGCCGCGTGCGCGACCAGCTCGCGCGCGAAGGTCGGCTGGGTGCACGCGTCCTGACCCTGGCGGGCGTAGCTGGACGGCTGGCAGGTGGCTTCGAGCGGGCCGCCAGCGCCAGCGAGATGCGCCGTGCGCTCCAGGAAGGTCCGCTTCCCAAGCTGGGATCGCTTGACGCCATCGCGGAGCTGCCGGGCTTCGCGCGCGCGGCGGCCGGCACGCTGCAGGCGGCCTGGAACGCCGGCATCGACCTGGCCGAGCAGGCGGCCGCCCCCGGCGCGCACGAGCGCTGGGCGGGGCTAGCGGCGCTCGAGGAGCACGTGCGCGCGCAGCTGCCGGCCGGCGTCTGCCTGCCGCGCGAACTGGTGGCGGCCGCCCACGCCCGCGTCCGGCTGGCGCCGAAGCTGCTGGGCGACGTCACGCTCGAGCGCGTCGACGAGGTGCCGTCCCTCTACCGGCCCCTGCTGCTGGCGATCGCGACCTTCGTGCCCGTCACCTGGCACCGCCTGGACGACAGGGTCCCCGCATGGGCGGGCGACGCCTTCGTCTGCGTCGCCGCCGTAGCGCACGCGCCTTCGCGCGAGCTCTTCTCCTGCGCCGACCCGGCCCACGAGGCGCTCGAGGCGCTTAGGTGGGTGCGCCGGCTGCTGGCCGAGGGCGTTCCAGCGAGCGACATCGCCGTCGGCGCGGTCGACGTCGCCAGCTACGACGACGCCATCCGCGCCGTCGCGGCCGAAGCGCGCCTGCCGCTGCACGCCGCGCACGGCGCGCCGGCGCTCGCCACGCCGGCCGGTCAGTTCGCCGCGGCGCTGGCCGAGGCGCTACTGAACGGACCGGACCAGGAGAACATCAGACGTGTCGTCGCAAGCGGGCGTGCGGCCGCCGACCCGGTGCTGGGAGCGCTGCCCGAGGACTGGTGCGCCGAGCTGAACCCCGACGCCGCCCTGGACAGCGTGCCGCACTGGCGCAGGGCGCTCGAGTCGTTGCAGGAGCGCGCTCCGCACCTGGCGCAGCTCGTCCTGCGCCTCGTGATGGACTTGAGCGTCGGGCAGAGCGCCGCTCCTACCGTCGGCGACCGGTGGCTGACCGGCGCCGCGCGTGATGCGTGGCGTCACGCCCTCACCGAGGGGCCGGCCGCCGCGTTGCCTTCATCGCTGCAGCGCCTGCGCCTGACCGACGGCGTCGACCCCGCGTCTGCTGCTGTGTGGGGCTCCGCCGCTGTGCTCCTCGGGTGGCCCCGCCGCTACGTGCGCCTGCTGGGGCTCTCGGCGCGTTCGTGGCCGCGGCGCGGCAGCGACGAGGACCCGCTGCTGCCGGCGCGCGTGCTCGGCGACGAGGTGCTGACCGAACGGACCACGCCCCGCCGCGACACCGAACATCTTCTCGCGCTGCTGCGCTCGACGGTGGGCACGCTGGTGCTCTCGCGCCCCCGCCGCGGCGGCGACGGCCGTCAGCAGAGCCCCAGCCCCCTGTGGCACGCCCTGCTGGACGGGGCGACCGAGACGGAAGTCACCCCGCGCGAGGGCACCCGGCACGCCGTCCACGAGGCCGACCGCCGCGCCTCGCGCCGGCTCGAGCTGGCCGCCGACCCCGAGATGCAGCGCGCCCGCCGCGCCTTCCTCGCCGCCTTCGAGCCCGCCCTGAGCGCCAACGACGGCCTCGTACGCCCCGAACACCCGGCCGTGATGCGCGCCTTGCATAGGCGCCACTCGGCTACGTCGCTGAGGAAGCTGCTGCGCAACCCGCACGGCTTCGTCGCCACCTACGCCCTCGGCTGGGCGCAACCCAGCCCGCAGCGTCGGCTGCTGGCCCTGGAGGCGATGGAGCGCGGCAACCTGCTGCACGAGCTGCTCGAGGCGGCGCTGACGACACTGCGCCGGCGCGGCGAGCTGGGCGAGCACGACGAAGCGCGCCTGACGGTGGTGGTGGAACGCGAATGCGAGCGCGTGGCGGAGCGCTGGGAGCTGGAGCGCCCCGTGCCGCCGCCCCTGGCGTGGCAGGCGGAGCTTAAGCGCGCGCGGCGCCTGGCCGTCGAGATGCTGATGTACGGGGGCGAACCGTTCCCAGGGCAGCGCTCCTACGCCGAGCTGCCGTTCGGCTTCGACCGGCCGGAAGACGGGGACGCCGGCGCGCAGCTCTGGCCGCCGAACGCCGAGGTGACGCTGCCGGGCACGGGCGTGCGCCTGCGCGGCGTGATCGACCGGCTCGACCTCGACGAGGAGAACCGCCGGGTGAGGGTGATCGACTACAAGAGCGGCAAGCAGAGGAAGAACGACGGCGGCCTCAACGCGGGCGAGGAGTTGCAGCGCACCCTCTACACCGCGGTCGTCAAGCAGCTGCTGGGCGCGGAGTACGCCGTCGAGGCCGGGCTGCTCTACGCGGGCGCCAGCGAACCCCTGATCCTCGAGGACCCGGATGCGAGCGTGCGCCAACTGGCGGAGGCCGTGAACGCAGCGACGGACCTGCTGCGCCGCGGCAAGGCGGTGGCGGGCCCCGACGTGAAGAGCGGTTACGAGGAGACGCTGCTGGCGTACCCGTCGACGGGCACGGGCTTCTACTTCGACAAGGTCAAGGGCGACGCACTGGCTGCCGAACGCGTCGAGCTGGACCGCATCCTGGGGCTGAGCGCATGACGGTACTTTCCACCACCCTTCGCGACGACGTCGCGCGCCGCGAGGCGCTGACGGACCGCCGGCACGGCCTGCTGGTCGAGGCGGGCGCCGGCTCGGGCAAGACCGCCATCCTGGCGGGACGCGTGGCCCTGCTGATCGCCGACGGGGTGCCGCCGCGTGAGATAGCGTCCATCACCTTCACCGAGCTCGCCGCCGCAGAGCTGGCCACGCGCGTCCGCCACTACGTTGAGGAACTGGCGCATGGCCGCGTGCCGGAGACGCTGGCCGTGGCGTTCCCCAGCGGCGCCCCGAGCGCGTCGCAGCGGCAGGCACTGTTGGCAGCCCAGAGTCACCTGGACGAGCTGACCTGCTCGACGATCCACGGCTTCGCCCGCGAACTGGTGCGCCCGTACCCGGTGGAGGCCGGCATCGACCCGGGCGCGCGAGTCCTCGACGGCACCGAGCAGGGCCTGCTGTTCGACGAGGTGTTCGAGGCGTGGCTGCGCGAGCGGCTGGGCGAGGTGCGTGGGCGGGGTGGCGAGCGGATCCGGGCGACGACGACCGCCGAGCAGCCGCTGGACCTCGTGGCCGAACTGGTGACGATGGAAGGCGGCCTGAGCCTCAAGAACCTGAAGGAGTTCGCGAAGCTCGTGCACGAGCGGCGGCCCGAACCTGGTACAGCGCCTGCCCTCGAACCCCGCGCGGCGCGCGTGGCAGCCTCGGCGCGCGAGTTCATGCGGCTGGTGCAGGGGACGCCCGGCGCCGCGTCCGCGCTCGACGGGCGTGCGGAGCAACTGCTGTCATTGGCCGCGACGTGCGACGAGGTCACCACGTGCCTTGAGAGCGCCTTGGGGCTCCTCACCCTCGAGCGTGCCGCGCCCCTCTTCATCCAGGGGGGCACGTTCAGGACGCTCCAGGTCAAGGGCAAGTGGGTCCAGGCCGTGGCTGCCGGCGGGCTCGGCAAGAAGGACGCCCAGGCGAGCTTCGAAGCAGCTCAAGCGGCCTACCAGGCCGCAGCGGACGCCGCCGCCGAGCTGTTCGGGGCAGCCGCAGACCTCCTCATGGCCGAGCTGGCGAGAGAGCTGCTGGCCATCAGCGAACGCTACCGCGAACGCAAGCGCGCCGCCGCCGCGCTCGACTTCGACGACCTGATCGGCACCGCCCTGGAGCTGCTGCGCCAGGCCCCTGCCGTGCGAGACGAGCTGGCCGAGCGTTACCGGCACGTTCTGATCGACGAGTTCCAGGACACCGACCCGCAGCAGGCCGAGATCGTCTGGCGCCTGACGGGCGAGCCGAACGGCGACGACTGGCGCACGTGGCCGACGCGCCCCGGCGCGCGCTTCGTCGTTGGCGACCCGAAGCAGTCCATCTACCGCTTCCGTGGAGCGGACGCGAGCACCTACCGCGCGCTCAGCGACAGCATGCGCACCGATCCCGGCGCGAAGTTCCTGCAGCTGACCACGAACTTCCGCTCGTTCGAAGGGATCCTGGAGGCCGCGAACGCCACCTTCGCCGAGCCGCTGGGGGCCGACGGGCAGCCGGGCTACAGTCCGCTCGATGCGTTCCATCCCGCGAGCGCCGCGCCGTCCGTGCACCGCCTGCAGATAGCGTCCGAGGAAGGCGCCAAGGCCGAGCAGCTCCGCGAGGCCGAGGCCGCCTGCGTGGCGAACCTCGTGCTCGACCTGGTCGAGGGCACCAGCGGGCTCCTGCCCGAGAAGGTCTCCCCCGGCGACATCGCGCTGCTGGCGCCCGTCGGCTCGGAGCTCGAGATCTTCGAGCGCGCCCTCGACGCCCTCGGCCTCAACGTCGCCAGCCAGGCCGGCAAGGGGTTCTACCGCCGCCAGGAGGTGCAGGACCTGGTGGCGCTGACGCGAACGCTGGCCGAACCCCGCGACCGCCTGGCGCTCGGTGCCCTGCTGCGCGGACCGCTGGTAGGCGCCACCGACGAGGAGCTGCTGGACGCCACGGAAGCCCTCAAGGACCAGGAAGGCGAGGCGCGGTTCCTGAGCGTCCTCACGGACCCCGAGCTTCTGCCAGCAGGCGCCGTGCGCGCCACACTCGAGCGGTTGGCGCCCCTGGTGCGCGACAGGTTCTCGACCACGCCGCACGCGCTGCTGATGCGCGCCCTGAGCGCGTTGCAGGTCAGGGCGGTGCTCGAGCACCGTCACGGCGCCCACGCCGACCGCGCCCTGGTGAACCTCGACCGCTTCCTGGAGCGCAGCCGCGCCTACGACGTGCGCGGCCTCGGCGCCTTCGCCACCGACGTGTGGGCCAGCTGGCAGGACTCGGAGTCCGAGCTGGAGGGGCGCGTCGACTCGGAGAGCGAGGCCGTCACGCTCATCACCATCCACTCCGCCAAGGGGCTCGAGTGGAAGGTCGTGATCCCCGTTAACGCCGCCTCGGCTCCCAGAGCCGTGTCGGGCCCGCTCTACGACCGCGCCGGCCGGCGCATCGTGGGCAAGCTCCTCGACCAGGAGTGCACCGGCTTCGCCGAGGTGAAGGCGCACGAGGATGCCGAACAGCTGGCCGAGCGGATAAGGCTCTGGTACGTGGCCGCCACGCGTGCCCGCGAGCTTTTCGTGCTGCCACAGCACACGCCCGAGGTGAAGGAGGGCGCCTGGTGCCGCATGGTCGACTGGAAGCCGGCCGACGCGCCGGTGATCGAGCCGGACGGGCGGTCGCGGGCGCCGCGTGCCGGTAGCATACCGGAAGACAGAGCGCAATCGCGCGAGAGGTTCCTGGAAGAGCAGGCCTTGATCGAGCGGAACCTGAAGCACATCGAACGCAGGGCTCCGAGCCGCCGTGACGACCAGACGTTGGACGGGCCCGAAGATGCCGACGGGGGCGGGACCGACGCGGCAGACGCGACCCTGAGCGTGGAAGCCGCTACGGCGATACTCGCGGCTCTCGACGAGGAGGAGACGGCGCCGGATCATGCGCCACCGGCCTTGGCCGTGGGCGCCGCGCGCGGGGTGCTGCTCCACAAGCTGCTGGAAGAGGTAATCAACGGCGAGACGGACGCCGCGCAGGCGGCGTTGGCGGAGCGCGCTTCGAAGCTCGTGGCGCAGCTGCACCTGGGCGAAGGCGAGCTGGACCCGGCCGAGGTGGCGACCTGCGCTCTGCGCGCCTGGACGCTGCCCGAGGTGGTCGAATTGCACGATCGCCTGCAGGCCGAGGTAGAGGTGGCGGGCGTCGACCTGGGCGCAGACGGCGCCGCGGTGCATTGGGGCGGCGTCGCCGACGCCATCGCGCTCGATGCGAACGGAGACCCCGCGGTGGTCATCGACTGGAAGAGCGACCGGAGCCCGAGCGATGAGACCCTCGAGCACTACGGCGAACAGCTACGCGCCTACCTCAAGCTGACCGGGGCCAGCCAGGGAATGCTCGTGCTGGCCACGCGCGGCGAGATCGTGTGGGTCACGCAAGACGAGGTCTATAGGTAGACCGGTCGGTCAGCGCTTTCTTCGGCCTCTGCGGGCGGTTCCATGAACTCCAGGCGGTTGCCGAACGGGTCGTGAACGAAGAAGCGGCGGAAGCCAGGGCGTTCCGAATCCCAGGTGACGGGATGACCTGCCGCCTCCAAGCGTGCCGCCAGAGCGCCAACGTCCGCAGTCACTATGCCAGGGTGCGCCTTCTTCGCCGGCGCGAACGGCTCCTCGACACCCAGATGCAGCTCGCGCGCGCCCAGCCGGAACCAGACGCCGCCCCGTGACTTCAGCGGCTCGGGCTTCGGCAGCTCCTCGAGTCCCACGGCGTCGCCGTAGAAGCTGCGTGCCTGCGCCTCTTCCCCGCGGGGCATCGCGACCTGGACGTGGTCTATGTCGAAGCCGCCCGCGTCCCGCTCGTGCCGGTTCGCTCGCTCCTGCGCCACGCGGATACTGGTCGCCAGCCACTCCGGGGTGAGCTCGTGCGTCAGCACCTCCTCTGCGGTCAGCCACAGGAGCTCGGCTACCTCGCGCGGGTCGCCGGGCACGGCTTCGCCCTCCTCGACCTCGGCCAGGAACACCACGTCGACCACGTACGTGTCCTCGAACATCTGGAAGCTCTTGCTCTCCAGGTACTCGAGGCGCGTGACCGTGAGGCCCGTCTCCTCGAGCACCTCGCGTCTAGCGGTCTCCTCCAGCACCGCCTGGCTGACCGTGCGAGGGTCGACCTTTCCGCCCGGGAAGGCCAGCCCGCCCGCGGCGTACTCCTCCTCGTCGGAGCGCACGGTGATCAGGAACCGGTCGCCGCGCACCACGGCTACCTCGACGTTGACGACGTACTTCCAGCGGTCCATGGCGAGAGGCTACACCGGCGCTAGGCGATCAGGTAGAGCTCCGTCTGCCGCCCGCCGAGGTAGGTGATGCTCCCGCCCGCGAAGGCGACGATCTGCTCGGTGGCCAGCTTGATGCGCTGTCCGTCCCACTCCGGCAGCGGCGTCTCGATGAACATCTCGAAGGAGAACATTGTGTTCTCCGCGAGGGTCAGGTCGCCGACGCCAGGCACGCCGTCCTGGCGGTCGTAGCGCCCGATCATGGGGCCCGCCCCGTGGCCGTGCGCGCCGATGGAGTGCGTGTAGATGCGGCCCACGATCTCCTCGGCGCGCATGCGCGCCAGCGTCTCGGCCAGCACCTGGTTGCCCGTGCGGCCCGCCACCATCTGCTCAGCCAGCAGGTCCTGCTGGCGGTTCGCGATCCGCAGCGCGCGCCGCGCGCCTTCCGGAGCTCCCTGCTCGCCGGCCCTCAGCACGTAGGCGTTCTGCTGCGTGTCGGTGGCCAGGCCCAGGTAGTGGAGGCCGAAGTCGCAGTGGAGCAGGTCGCCGGGCCGGATGACGATGTCGGGGCTGGCGCCTATGTCGCCCAGGTCCTCGCCGCGGCGCTGGACCGAGACGGTCGGGTGGAACCAGCACGTCAGCCCCAGGTCGTTGACGCGCTGCCTGAGCCACCAGGCGACGTCGTTGGCGGTGGTGACGCCGGGATGGGTGACGCGGCTGGAGAACGCCTCGGCGATGATGCCGTGGGCGATCTGGTTGATGCCGTGGGCGGCGTCGAGCTCCTCGGGCAGGCGTCGCTCGAGCCAGCCGACCGCGACCTTCTCGGCGCTGGTGCACAGGCCCCCGAGCCGCTCGCCGAGGGCGCTCATCAGCCAGGCGTGCTCGGTGTGGCTCAGGCCGTCGCCGAAGGCCAGGTCCGGGCTGACGTCTATGCCGATGCGCCTGGGCGCGCGCGCCTCGACCACCCGCCGGAGGCACTCCTCCTGGGTCTCAGCGGCCTCGGCGGTCTTGCTCTTGTTCCACATGGTCCGGTAGTGGCTGTCGACGCCTATGCCTGCGTTGGCGATCGCCATGGCCTGGAACTCGCCCTCTTCCGAGGCGTGGAACACGAGGACCGTGCGCCGGCGCGCCGAGAGCATGTCGGCCGGCAGGAGGCTCATCATGACGGGGTCTTCGTTGTACTCGCGGGCCACGACGATCCACACGTCGATGCCAGCCTCCTTCATGACCTCAGGCAGGATGGTCTGGAGGCGCTTCTCGAGCCACCGGTCGCGGATCTCAGCCTGCTTGCGAAGCGGCGCGATCTTGTGCCGCCAGTCGGAGGCGGCGGCGTGCGTCATGGGGAGTGCCGCGGTGACGTTGTTGATTACCCGCTCGTTCATTACCCGCTCCTTAGCGTGGCCTTCTGAGTGATCCCACCGGCGCTACCGGCTTCAACCGTGTTCGCTTCTGAGTTCGCGCGGGTCGAAGGCAACGCGCGGGCCCTCACCGAGCCCCTCGTAGGTCGAGCGCCCGTAATAGACGGCGGCAGGGCTGACGTCTGCTCGTTGGAGCATGCGCTCGTCGAAGGCGGCAGGGTCGTGATGCACCGCCAGCACCTCGGCGACGAACCAGTCGTGGTCACCGACCGGGAGCCGGTCGGTGACGCGGCACTCGTACGCCACGTAGGCGTCCTGCAGGATGGGCACGCCGGTGGCCTCGCCGCGCACCCACTCGAGCCCGAGCCGTTCGAACTTGTCGACGCCGTCGCTACGGCTGAGGGTGCCCGTGGCGGCGATCTCGCGGGCGAACTCGAAGGGCAGGAAGTGGACGCCGAACGTTCCTGACTTCACGACGAGGTCGTAGGTGTAGCGCTCGGGCGCGATCGCCACGCCGTACAGGGGCGGAGTGGACGACAGCGCGGCGTGCCAGCCGGCGGCCATGACGTTGCGCTCACCGTCGTGCTGAGCGGTGACGACCGCGACGACGCCGGGGTAGTAGCCGAAGAAGCGCTCCACCGGGTGGGTGGTGCTAAGACGAGTGGTCACTGAAGGTCCTTGGGACTTACGCACCCATGGAGTCTATGCCCGACGCGCCCCGTGCCACCAACGGCACGCGACCGCGACCGGTTAAGGTCGGCACGAGGAGCGACCGTGGACACAGCGAGCCAGAACCTCACCTTCGTGAAGCCCCCGCGCCTGCGCCCCGGCGACACCGTAGCGGCCATCTCCCTCTCGAGCGGACTCGCCGCTCTCTTCCCGCACCGCTACGAGGCGGGCAAGCGCCAGTTCGAAGAGACGTTCGGCGTGCGCGTCATCGAGACGCCCAACGCCCTACGCGACGACGCCTGGCTGCGCCGCAACCCGGAAGCGCGCGCCGACGACCTGCATTGGGCCCTCACGAACCCAGAGGTGGCGGGCAGCGTAAGCACCATCGGCGGCGACGACTCGGTGCGCGTCCTGCCCTTCCTCGATCCGCAGCTCATCCGCGCGAACCCGAAGGTGCTGATGGGCTTCTCCGACACCACCATCACGCTCACCGCCTTCCTGAACGCCGGGGTGGTCGCCTTCCACGGCCCCACGTTCATGACCGACCTGGCCGAGAACGGCGGCATCGTCCCGGCGGTCGAGCAGAGCATCCGCACCACCCTGTTCGACGCCGAACCCGCCCCGTGGCAGCCGGCACCCGCCTGGACGGAGGAGTTCCTCGACTGGAGCGACCCCACCAACCAGGCGCGGGCGCGCCGCTTCGAGCCCAACCCCGGCTGGCGCTGGCTGCAGGGCGCGACAGCCGTCGAGGGGCACGTGGTGGGTGGCAACGTCGAGGTACTCGAGTTCCTGAAAGGGACGCGCTGGTGGCCGCGGCCCGAACTGTGGCGGGGCGCCGTTCTGCTGTTGGAGACGAGCGAAGAGGTGCCAACGCCCGCGGCCGTGGAGCGCTTCGTGCGAAACTACGGTCATCAGGAGATCTTGAGCCAGCTCGCGGCCGTGCTCGTTGCGCGACCGATGGGGTACACCGCTGAGCAGTGCGAGGACCTCGAGCGGCTCGTTCTCGACGTACTGGCCGACTTCGGCAGGGAGGATATGCCGCTGGTGACATGGCTCGACACCGGACACACGAGCCCGCACGTGGTGGTGCCGCTGGGTTGCTGCGTGAGGGTGGATCCGGCCCGGCAGAGCATCACGAGCCTCGAGGCGGCAGTTCTACGAGATGCCGATCAGCGAAACCCCGACCGCCCAGCACCCCGCACGTAGTCTTCCCCGTTCCCTCATGCGCGGGAGCGAGAACCCGACGACGGCCGCTACGCGCTGGTGAACATCGCACTGGTTAGCGGTACTGCTTACGGGTCAGCGGGGCGTGCCGGGCTCGGTCGGTTGGAGCCGGTACGACAGCTCGGGAACGTCGCGCAGGGCGTCCTCGCCTATCGGTGGCTGCCCCCCGTCCCGACCCGCCAGGTTCTCGATGTCTCCGGGTAGGAAGATCGCCTGGAGCGTGAAGGCCTGGCTCGGTTCGAAATGCCGGGGGCTCGCGGTCGCGGGACGAGTAGCGGTCGAGGACCAGGCGCGCACGTACAGCAGGGTCCAGGCGCCGAGTTCCGGCTCGGCGCTGGTGATGACGTGATCGTGCTTCGTCCAGCCGAGCCCTCGGTTACCGCGGTCCGGAGCGGTGGGGACGCAACTACCGTGCGACATGACGTGGCCGATCGGCAGGCGGACGACGACGTCCACCGGTTCGCCCGGACACTCCTGGTCGAGGTTTCCAGGAACCCGCAGCACGAAGCGAACGGTGTCCCCGGTCTCCATGCCGAGGCCCCCGAGCCGTCCTTGGCTATCGCTGCCGCGCTGCGTTCCCACCATGGTGGCGACACGCAAGGTGTTCGCGCCTTGCGGCACCTTGACCTCGATGACCACCAGCTCGCCCATCAGAGCGGCCAGGTCCTGAACCGTAGGTTCCGCCTGCGTGACGCTCTTCGCGTGCGCGAACGAGAAGAGGCAGGCGGCTGCCAATAGGAATCGATGCATGCTTGACCCCCAGATGGTGTTGGTTGCTCGACCCTATCAGGAACCGTTCTTGGCGAACTCCTCGGCCAGCAGCCGGTACGACAGCATCCGCTCCTCGTGATCCGCGATGTGCGTGGTGACGATCAGCTCGTCGACCTTCAGCTGCTCGGTCAGTTCTTCCAGGCGGGCGCGCACCTTGTCGGGGGTGCCGTAGACGAGCATGCGCCGCGAGTGGGCGGCCATCGCCTCTTCTTCGGCCGTGAACGGGTAGGCGGCGGCCTCCTCCGGGGTCGGCAGGTTGGCGCGCTCGTTGCGGCGGATTCGCAGCCACATCAGGTCGTGGGCGCGGGCGAGCTCATCGGCGCGCTGCTGCGTGGGGGCGCACACCACCGACACGCCGAGGATGGCGTACGGCTCGGCCAGTTCGTCCGAAGGCTGGAAGCCGTTGCGGTACGCGCTCAAGGCCGGGACGGCGTAGTCGGGGCTGAAGTGGTAGGCGAAGGAGTAGCCCCGCCCGGTCTGAGCCGCGTACTGGGCGCCGTAGGTGCTGGAGCCCAGGATCCACAGGGGCGGCAGCTTCACGCCCGGCAGCTCGGTGCTCACGCGGCCGAGCGGGTGGCCTTCGAGGAAGTCCGACTCGCCGGCGTACGCGCGCAGCATCTCGACCTGTTGCGGGAAGTCGTCGGCGGCCAGGTGTTCGGAGCTGCGCCGGAGGGCGAGGGCCGTGATCTGGTCGGTGCCGGGCGCGCGGCCCATGCCCAGGTCGATGCGCCCCGGGTGCAGCGCCTCGAGCGTCAGGAAGTCTTCGGCCACCTTCAGCGGCGAGTGGTTGGGCAGCATCACGCCGCCCGAGCCGATGCGGATGCGCTCGGTCTCTCGCGCCAGCACGGCGATCAGCGTGGCGGTCGACATCGAAGCGAACGCCTGCGTGTTGTGGTGCTCGGCCACCCAGATGCGGTGGTAGCCGAGCTCCTCCACCATGCGGGCTAGCTCGATGCTGTTGCGGAAGGCGTCGCTGGCGGTCCCGTTCGGGGGAACGGGAACGAGGTCCAGGACGGAAAGTGGGATGCTCATCAGTCGAACTTAACCGGCGGTGCTGCGATGCCGATGTCCACGGCCGACACGGCCTGCACGGGCTCCGGCCACGCCTACCCTGCGATGTCGACCCGCCTGGTGGCTCAGCGCTCTGCGACGACCTTGGACATCTGCCGTACCGCCCCGAGGTGGTAGGCGCTATGCGCGACCAGACCGAAATAGGTAGCGATGGTGTCCTCGTCCCACTCGGTCACTTGGCGGGCAAGCTCGAGGACACGTCGATGCTCCTCGTGCAGCTCCTCGCGCAGTTCCAGCCACCGCTCCTCGGTCACGTCGGTGACCAGCCACGACCGCGACCAATCCACGCGCTCGGTGCGGCCTTGCAGGAACTCCCGCATCATCTGAAGGTAGAAGCGCGTGTGCTCCACGTGGCCGGCGATGGTCGTCCCGCCTGGCACGAGCGGGCTTGACGCTTGGGTGTGGGTTACGGCGTCCAGGGTGTGCGCCCACCCGGTTCCACTGTCGAGGAACGCGTTGCCGGGTTCCGGGTGCCCGGGGAACGTCTCCTCCAGTAGGAACTCCAAGGCGCCGAGGATGTGTTCACTCGATGACGCAGTGTGCATCCATACCTCCGTAGTGCGAACTCGTCCGACCAGGCTACGGCGCCCCTGGGAGCCAATCCGGCCCAGCGGAACGACGCCCGGTGGGGTTCCGCTACCTGATGGTCACCCCGTACGCGTCGATCAGCTCGGTGGGCAGGACCCGCAGACCTTCGACCTCGTCCCGGATGGCGACGAGCTGGCGTTCGCTGTGGAGGAAGATCCACGGCGCCTCCTCGTAAGCCACCTGCAGCGCCTCGGCGTAGATGGCGCGGCGCGCGTCCTCGTCGGTCTCGACCCGGCCCCGGTCGAGGAGCTCGTTGAAGCGCTGGCTGTCGTAGAAGGAGCGGTTGGAGCCGTTCGGGAGCTGCTGGGAGCCGTGGAGGACGTTGAACAGGGCCTGGTCGGCGTCGCCGGTCGACACGCCCCAGCCCATCAGCCCGAGCTGGACGATGCTCTCTTCCGCTGGGCGCCCGATATCGGCGAGGTAGGAGCCCCACTCGAGCGTCACGATGGTCGCCTTCACGCCGACGTCGGCCAGGAAGCTCTGCACGGCTTCCGCTACCTGGATGTCCTGCATGTAGCGGCCGGTGGGGCTGTGGAGGGTCACCTCCATGCCGTTCGGGAAGCCGGCCTCGGCCAGCAGTTCGCGCGCCCGCTCCGGGTCGTAGGCGTAGGTGCCGGTGGGGGCGTAGCCGAAGACGCCCGGCGCCATGGCGGCGTCGGACACGCGGCCGGCGCCACCCAACACGAACTCGACGATGGCTTCCTTGTCGATGGCATGGTTGAAGGCCTGGCGCACGCGGGGGTCGGTGAACGGCTCGCGGTAGTTGTTGAAGAAGATGTAGATGGTCCGCAGGCTGTCGACCTTGTGGACCGTGACGTCGTCCAGGGCGTCGATGCGCTCCACGTCCTGCGGCGGCACGTGGGTGGCCACGTGCGCGGCCCCCGTCTGTACCAGCGACAGGCGGGTGGCGCCCTCGGAGATCGGCAGGTAGGTGAGCGTGTCGAGGTTCGTGGGCTCGGCCCAGTAGCCGTCGTGCCTGGCGAGCACGAGACGCTCGCCGCGCACCCACTCGGCAAGCACGAACGGGCCGGTGCCGACGGGGTTCTGGTGCAGCTCGGGGTCGTCGAAGCTGGCGGGCGACATCATGCCAAGGGAAGAGTGCGTCAGGTGCGGCAGCAGCGGCGCGAACGGCGCGCGCAGATGCAGCTCCACGCTGTGCTCGCCGGTAACCGTCACCTCCTGGATGGTGCTGAAGAGCGTGGCGAAGGCGTTCGCGAGCGCGGGGTCCTGCATGCGCTCGATGTTGGCCTTCACGGCCTGCGCGTCGAACGGGGTGCCGTCGTGGAACGACACGTCGTCGCGGAGCTCGATGGCGACGACCTTGCCGTCGTCGCTTACCGAGTAGCCCGTCGCGAGGAGAGGCTCGACGTTGCCTTCGGCGGAGAGCCGGAACAGCGTCTCGAACATGTGACCCGTGACGTTGAAGGTGGGGATGTCGGTGACGGCGTGGACGTCGAGCGTGACCGCGTCGGTGCCGACGGCCATCACGAGGTCCTGCTGCGCCATGGCGAACGTCAGCGCCATGGAAGCGACACACATGGCTGCGAGGCCACGGATCCGGCTTGCGAACATAGACTCCTCCTACGGGTCGTCATCGTGACGGATATACCCGCACCCTAGGTTTCGCGGACCAGCAGAGCCTAACAGGCATCGACGCGCCGAAGACCGCTCCTGGAGGTCGCAGAGTGTTCAAACATGGAGTTCGAACATGGTGGTCGAGCCTAGTGTTCAACGTGAGCGAAGGAGGACGAGCATGCGCCTAGGTCTGTTGGGCGGCGGCAGCATCGCCAACGACGTTGCCAGGGCGGTGGCGGACGGACACCTTCCCAACACCGAGGTCGTCGGCGTGGTCGGTTCGAGCGACCCGCCGTCGGAGCGCGTCGCAGCCACCGCCGATCTGGCGGACGCCCCGATCTGCGGACTGCAGCAGCTGCTCAGCCTCCGTCCGGACGTCGTCTTCGAGGCCGCAGGCGACCAAGCGGTGCGCACGCATCTGCCGCGGCTGGCGGAGAGCGAAGCCGACCTAGTGGTGATGAGCATCGGCGCCCTGCTGGAGCCGGACCTGTGGGCGCTGGTGGAAAGGGTGCGCCGCCGCGGCAGGCAGGTCGTTCTGCCGAGCGGGGCCGTCGCTGGTCTGGACGGCGTCGCAGCCTTAAATGCGCTCGGAGGCCTCGAGCGCGTGGAGCTGACCTCGACCAAGGCACCCGCCGGCTGGCGGTCCGCCCCGTACCTGGAGGAACACGGCATCGAGCTTCCCGCCGACGAGGCACGCGTACTGTTCGAAGGCAGCTCCGCCGAGGCCGCGCGCGGCTTCCCTGCCAACATGAACGTGGCGGCCGCGCTTAGCCTGGCCGGCATCGGGCCGGAGCGCACGCGGGTGCGGCTCGTGTCCGACCCCGAGGCAGCGCGCACGCGCCACGAGATCGTCGCGGAGGGTAGCGGTGGCCGTGTGGCGACGGTGGTGGAGTCGGCGCCTAACCCCAACAACCCGCGGTCGTCGTACCTCGCCTCGCTCAGCGCCATCGCTACGCTGCGCTCGCTCGTCGTCTGATACGCACGGCGCCTTGCCGTTCACCACGCTGAGACAGCCGTCGCACGCGAAAGCCCGGCTACCGAGTACGGTGCAGGAGAAGCCAGAACTCGAGCCTCACGCTCTAGCCTCACCGACTAGCCTCACCCTTTGTTTCACCGTGGAGGTAGCCATGGACGCAGAGTGCAACTGTAGCGGGATCGCTCATTACGGCATCTGCCAGGTTTGCGGCGGCAGCGTGGAGGTCAGCTTCGGCGGCGACTACGGCCAGGCAGAACCGTCAAACGTAGCCGTTCCTAGCATCGGCGCCGAGGGTGCCCCAGGACCGGCTGCAGGAGCCGAAGCCGGGTCCGAGGACCGTCCTGGACGCAACGCGCACGCGGATTCGCTGATCGATCAGGATCTTGGCTGACACCATCGGCAGCCGGAGTTGACGAACCGCTCTAACGCGGCACGAAGCTCGCGTCGGTGGAGAGCATGTGCCGGTGGCCGAGGTCCGCGAGCTGCTTCAGGACCTCCATGTCGACGTCGGCGAGCTTATTGACGTACATACAGGAGGCACCCGTCCGGTGCTTGCCCAGCCGCTCGAGCAGCTCTTCGGAGCCCGGAGCCGTGCTGAAGCCGTACAGCACGAGGTTCGCCTTGCGGGGCGCGAAGCCGATCGTGCCGGTGTCGCCCTCGCGCCCGGAGGAGTGGCGGTAGTGGTGCGTGCCGAACCCCACGATGCCGTAGGTCCAGACCTGCGCCTTCTCGCCCGTCACCTCCTCGAGCATCTCGACGAGCGCCTCGGCGTCGGCGCGGCGCCTGGCGTTGGGGATGCCCTCGAGGAACTCCGCGATCGGCGTGTCGGTCGGCTGCAGCTTGTTCTCGCTCTTGGAGGCCATGCGCCATTATCGCTCCCGTCAGACCTCGTGAACATGCTGATACGCTTTGCCAATGTCCGACCGGAACGCTATGCACTTCGAAGCCCTGGCGGAGAACTACACGAAGGCCCGGCCGCCTTATCCCGCCCCGCTTTGGGAGGATGTGCTAGCAACAGGGCTGATCACGCCTGGCCGTCGCGCGCTCGACCTCGGTGCGGGTACCGGTCAGGTAACGGAGTTCCTTCTCGGCCACGGAATGGATGTCGTCGCTGTCGAGCCAGGAGCGACTCTAGCGGCCATCACCCAAGAACGGTTCCCGAGCGCAACGGTTATACAGACACGCGCCGAGGACCTCCAGCCAGCGACAGGTTCGTTCGATCTTGCTGTCATCGCAACGGCAATCCATTGGATGGATCTTGACATCGTGTTACCTATGCTCCACAAGGCCTTGAACGCGAACGGTCGGCTCCTCGTATGGCGCAATGTATTCGGAGACGCAACGGCCGAGACCACGCCATTTCTCCGCGAGGTGCATCGCATCGTCGCAAGTCGCGAGCCCCGGCGGACGGGCAGTCCTGACGACGGCAAAGGGACGGCAGACCTGATCGTCCACTCCGGGCTGTTCGAGGTCGCTAAGATCAGCCGGTACGGTTGGACCATCGAACTTACGACGGAACAGGTGCGGGCCCTATTCGGCACTTTCAGTGATTGGACACCGCGTGAGGTGGCTGAAGCGGCGTCCATCGTTGACAGCCTCGGTGGCCGTGTAACAGAGCACTACAGCTCCTGGCTCATTTCGGCGACTCCACGTGAGATCCCTCCGGCTCCGAATGACGTCGGTGAACATTGAACCAGTAGCGTGGTTGTTCAGCTGGGTCGGTATGACGGTTCAAGTTGCCCGACTCAGTTTCAGTTCCACCGCAGTTGAATACAAGTCGTG
>CAZVCT010000004.1:0-54062 GCA_964625655.1 uncultured bacterium | reverse complement strand
AGCAGCTCCTCGAGTACGACAACGTCATGAGCAAGCAGCGCGAGGTCATCTACGCCCAGCGCCGCGAGGTCCTGCTCGGCAACGACATGTCGGACGAGGTCCAGGAGATGTTCGCGCAGTACATCGACGCGCAGGTCCAGCGCTACCTGAACCCCGAGCTGGAGCCGGAAGAGCGCGAGGTCGGTGCGCTGAAGACCGCGCTCGTCGAAGCGGTGCCCGCCTTCGAGGCGCTCGACTTCGAGGCCTTCCGCAGCCAGGAGCCCGACGAGGTTACGGACGCGCTGGTGGACGCCATGGAGGCCGCCTACCAGGAGCGCGAGGAAGAGCTGGGCACGCAGCTGATCCGCGAGCTGGAGCGCTTCATCGTCCTGCAGGTCGTCGACCAGCACTGGAAGGAGCACCTCCACAACATGGACGTGCTGCGCCAGGGCATCGGCCTGCGCGGCTACGGTCAGCGCAACCCGCTGCAGGAGTACGCCTTCGAGGGGTTCAACCTCTTCGAGGAGATGAACGCCAACATCAGGCTGAACGTCGCCAAGCTCCTGTTCCGCGTCCAGGTCCAGACCGACCAGCGCCTCGAGCGCCGGCAGCAGCGCCCCGCGGCCGTCACGTACTCGGGCGCGGCCGAGGGCGGCGTGGCGGCAGCCGCGGCCAACGCCACCGTGGCGACCGGCAGCGGCCCGCAGCGCGGCACCGGCCCCACCTCCCCCATCCGCACCGACGACAAGGTCGGGCGCAACGACCCCTGCCCCTGCGGCAGCGGCAAGAAGTACAAGCACTGCCACGGCCGCGCTGCCGTGCAGGCCTGAGAGCAGCCGAGCCTCGGCATGCTGGAAGGTGCCCCCGCGGCTGACGGGTCGTTCGCCGCGAGGCTGCGCGCGCGCGCCCTGGCCACCCGCTCGGTGGTCTGCCTCGGCCTCGACCCGCGGCCGAGCGCGCACCCGCTGACAGACCCGGCGCGGCACGACGGCCCTGCCGCCGTCGCGCGAGCCGTTAGCGAACACCTGCGCGCCGTGCTCGACGCAACCCACGACCTGGTCGCCTGCTGCAAGCCGCAGGCGGCCTTCTTCGAGGCCCTGGGCCTGCCCGGCATGGAAGCGCTGGCGGACGTCATGGCCCACGCCCGCTCGCTTGGGGTCCCGATCGTGCTGGACGCCAAGCGGGGCGACATCGGCTCGACCGCCGAGGCGTACGCCACCGCCTACCTGACGGACGGCGCCTTCGCGGCCGACGCCCTGACGGTCAACCCGTACCTGGGGCTGGATACCCTCGAGCCGTTCCTGGACGCCGCCACAACGCACGGGCGAGGCCTGTTCGTGCTCGTGCGCACCTCGAACCCGGGCAGCGCCACCTTGCAGGAGCTGCGCCTGGAAGACGGCCGCGTGCTTTACGAACACCTGGCCGGCGCCTTGGCGCGCCGGGCCGGCCAGCTGCCCGCCGACCCTGCCGGTTACACGGCGCTCGGCGTCGTGGCCGGCGCCACCGCCCCCGCGGCGCTGGCCGAGCTGCGCTCTCTGGCACCCTCGAGCCTTCTGCTGGTACCTGGTTACGGCGCCCAAGGCGGCAGCGCGGAAGGCGTGGCGGCCGCCTTCGACGCGAACGGCTGGGGCGCGGTGGTGAACGCCAGCCGCTCGCTTACCTACGGGGCCGAAGCCGTACGCGCGCCTACCTTCGCGGAAGCGGCGGCGGCGGCGCGAGCAGCGACCGTACGCATGCGCGACGAGCTCGACGCCGCCGTGGAGCGGCGGGTCGGTGCCTGACCGATCGCTCCGGCGCCTACGTCGGGGCGGCTAGCGTAAGGGCGTCTTCGTCAGGGCGTCTGCAGGTACCGGTTGATGTTGAAGGGCGAGACGTTCGTGCGCACGCGCGTCATCAGACCGAGCAGCGAGCCGATGCCCACGCTGGGGCCGTCGAACACGGCCGAGTAGATCCACAGCCCGTCCACCTCGGGATGCCGGTAGACGAACGCGTCCAGCTCTTCGCCGGCGGGCACCTGGTACGGCCACAGCCGTTCCCGGCCCGGCGAGCTGGCCACCACGTACATGCGCGAGCTGTTGTGGGTGAGGAAGATGCTCTTCGCCGTCTCTTCCGGCGCGCTGATGTAGGCCTCGACCTTGACGGCGCAGTTGCTGAGGCGCGGCAGCACGTCGCTCGGGTGCGTCAGCGGGTCGCCGGTAGGCCTGACAACCAGCAGGCGCGGGTAGACGGTCCAGTTCCAGATGATGGCCCAGAACGAGATGCGGTTGCCGTTCGCGGGATCGGTGGCGAGGAGCGCCGCGGGCCGGATGGCGCCCGACACGCGCTCCAGCACCGCGTCCATGTCAGCGATCAGCTCGCCCGCGGTGCCGGGCGCGCCAGGGCTGACGCCCGGCAGCTTGTACCACGCCAGGAACGCGTTGAGCATCCGCTCCCAGGTGGCGCCGTCGATGCTTTCAGGCTGCCACGTCTCGGGCAGCAGACGGCGGTCGGCCAGGTAGCGCACCGCTGCGTAATCGGGGTGGTTCTCCGCCAGCGGTACGGCCGAGTCGGTACGCAGGGGCGGCAAGGCCGGCTCGACCAGCTCGACGGCGCGCCGCAAGGCGCGCGCGGCGTCCACGCCGGTCGGCGCCCGCTCGAGCGTCTGGTCCATGAGCGCCAGCGTCAGTTCCTGGCGGCACAGCTCCGCGTGGGCCACGCCCAGCATGAGCGCCATGGACGTCAGAGCCAGGCGGACGAACTGCAGTGGTGTCAAACGCATGGGCCGAGTCTAACGGCCCATGCGTGGCTGCACGATGAGATGCGGGCTTCAGTCGTCGAGCGGGACGACGGTCGCGGTCGGGGAGAAGTAGTAGACGCCGTTCGAACCGCGCGCTGCCAGGCCCGACTCGGACACGACGCGGATGGCGTCGCCCGCCACCAGCTCGATGCGGCTACCGTTCGTGTACGGCCCATGCGGCGCACCGGCGATGGGGTGCACGTACGCGACGATGTCGATGCCGCCAGGCGCATCGAAGATGACGCTGCCCGTACTGAACTCGGAGGCCTGAACGAGCCACCAATCGGTGTCGAAGAGCGTCTCGATGGCGCCTTCGCCGATGGTGTCGATCTCGTAGACGGCGGCCTCGGGCAGGGTGTCGTTGGGCTCTTCGGTGTCGGCGGACGGAGCGCCGTACACGTAGACGTCGTACGTGACGGTGGAACCCGTCTGGTTACGGACCTCGAAGAAGTACTCTCCGGGACCCGCTTCCAGGACGATGCAGCTGCCGCGGCACTCCGGCACCGTTACGACGGCCTGGGAACCGAGCGCTCCAGAGGCGGTAAGGCCGATGCCGGGCCCGAAGTACTCGGACGTATCGGTGGCTGCCACTACCTCGCCGACCCGGTTGCGTTGCAGCAACTGCAGCTCGGCACTCAGCTCGATGATCACGAGGTCGTTCACGTCGCTTCCGAGCGTGAACGTGTACATTTCCGATCCGTTGGGCGCCAGGCTGTTGCTATCGACCGCGGTCGAGCCGTCGGCCGGCCGCAGGACGGTCGGGGTGTCGGCGGGCGGAATGGGGGGGTTGGGGTCTCCGCTTGGCCCGCCGCCAGCGCAGGCTGCAAGCAGGGTGGCAACGGCCAAGGCGGCTACCAGGATTAGGCGTTTCCGTTCCATGGTTTCCCTCCTTGGGGGCAGTCTAGGAGGGCGCCTTAGGGAATCCGACGGCAGAGGTCGCTCCGCGTGTTAACCGTCGGCTCATGCAACTAAATGGAGTGAAGCGAGCCAAGAAGGCGCACACCTTCTAGCGTGAAGTGTGTGCGCCTATCTAGTTCTGTGACTGGTTAGCCTACGGAGCGCTGGTCAGTTGGTAAGCGCTGTCTGCGGGAGCGGCCGCCCGGTCGAGACTTGATCGAACAACGATGATTTGCCCGACCGTGACGTCGAACTCTGAACCAGCTCCGTAAGGTCCGCCGAGTGACGTGCCGGAGGAGCTGAGAAGTTCAGCCTGGATTCCGATGTTGGTTTCCGGCGACGCGAACAGGACACGACCGCTACTCGTGACTCGCCAATAGTCAACGTCCCCTAGCGTCTCGATCGCGCCGCTCTCGGCCAGGTCAACGCCAACAGGCAATGGCGCTGCGCCGTCAATTGAGTTGTTCATAGGCTCGAATTCGTCCGAGTAGAACTCCATGTACGCGAAGAGCGGCACAGTCTGCCTTGCACCAGACGTGTTCCGGATGAGGGCGTAGAAGGTGTTGCTACCCCGTGGCTCCAGGATCACGCAGCTTCCGCGGCACTGAACATCCAACTGGATCCTTTGAGGCTCTATTGATGCACCACGGAGGCCAGCCCGCCCGCGGGCAAAGTACTCGGGAGAGGAACTACTAGCCAAAAGTGCGCGGCTTGCGTCTCCTACCTCAAGGTCGACGTTAGCGCCAAGCTCGATGTAGAGAAGTTGGCGGCCTGTGACCGGCGCGATGTTCACTTGGACTAGTACGTTCTCGCCCGGAGCCAGATTAAACGTCGCCACCGATACCATCGGATCAGCACCCGTGCGGACTGTCGCATCTGGGTCCCGAAGAGAAGGGCCTCCGGGAACGAAGTCACACGCCGCCAAGAACAGACCGCAACCGATCATGGCTGCAAGAACCGCAGTTCGTCGTCTCACGCTATTGCCTCCTTCGTTCGAGCTTACTCGCCGACAGCGAGCAGGCCCCACGTACATCGCACCCTAAGCGAAAGAACGGGGCGCCGGATGGGCGCCCCTTCATCAACGACTGAGACGGAGATCACTTTGGCCCCGACAGGGGCTCAAGCTCATTCGAGAACCACGAGGAACGGGTACAGATCCGGCGCCCCGGCGTGCACCTCGACCTCCAGGTCGGGATGCGTCTCGGCCACCTTCTCGACCACCGCCTGCGCGCCTTCGTCGCCGATGTCCGGCGCGTAGAAGAGAGACGCCACCTCGTAATCGCCGCCGTGCGCCTCGAGCAGCTCCAGCAGCACGTCGGCGTAGCCGCGCGCGGACGCCTGCAGCTGGCCGTCGACGAGACCGATCGCGTCGCCTTCACGTACCGACACGCCGTTCAGTTCCACGTCGCGGCTTGCGCGCGTCACCTCTAGGGTCAGCGAGCCCTGCGCGGCGGCCTCCATCTCGTCGAACAGCTCGTCGATGCCCGCGCTCTCCTGGAAGAGCACGGCCGCCGCCAGGCCCTGGCCCAGCGTGCGCGTGGGCAGCACCCGCACGCGCTTGCCCTCCACCAGGTCGCCCACCCGCTCGGCCGCCAAGATGATGTTCTTGTTGTTCGGCATGACGATCACGTCGTCGGCACCCACGCTTCGTACGGCGTCGGCGATGTCCTGCACGGACGGGTTGTCCGTCTGCCCTCCCCCGACCACGCGCACGCGCAGGCTGCGGAACACGCGGGTGATGCCGTAGCCGCTGGCCACGGCCACCGCCGCGGTCCGCGGCGCCTCGGCCGCAGCGGCGTCGACGTCGGCCAGGATCTCGGAGTGCTGCTCGCTCATGTCCTCGACCTTCGAGCGCACCATGCGTCCGAAGCGCGACACCTCGGCGAGCAGCTTCTCGGGCTCCTCCGTGTGGATGTGGCCCTTCACGAACCCCTCGGCGCCCACCACGAGCAGCGAGTCGCCGTAGGGCGCCACCAGCTCGCGTATCTCCTGCGTCGGCACCTCGACGTCCGCGAGCAGGAACTCTGTGCAGAAGCCGAACTCCTCCTCCTCGAACTGCTGCTGCGCGCGCCGTTCGATCTTCGGCTTGGGCGGAAGGGGCAGACCCTCGAAGTAGGCGATGATGCCCTCGATCAGGCGCAGGAAGCCGTGGCCGCCGGCGTCGACGACGCCCGCCTGCTTGAGGATCGGAAGCAGGTCCGGGGTCCTGGCGAGCGAGGCTTGGCCCTCTTCAAAGGCGAGGCGGAGCAGGTCGAGCGGGGTGACGTCCGGAGCGTCGCTCGACTCGCGCTCTTCCGATGGCCCGCCCGTGGTGCTCCGCTGGCGCAGCGATTCGCCCGCCGGGAAGCGCTTGGCGGGCAGGCGCGCAGGGGTCGGCTTGGCGCTCCTGCGCGGCGCCGGAAGCTGGGGCGCCTCGGCGTCGTCGTCGTTCGTGAAGCGCTTCTCTGCCGCTTCCGCAGCCTCGCGCACGACCGTGAGGATCGTGCCTTCCACCGGCTTCATCACCGCCGCGTACGCGGCTTCCGAGCCCGACACTAGCGCTTCCGCCAGGTCGGCGCCCGTCAGGCGTCGGGAGTCACGGATCGACTCGGCGAACCCCTTCAGCACCTGCGAGAGGATGACCCCCGAGTTGCCCCGCGCTCCGAGCAGCGAGCCGTACGAGAGGGCGTGGGCCACTCCGGCCATGTCGCTCGCGTCAGAGTCGGCCAGCTGGCGCCGCACGGACTGCATGGTCAGGTGCATGTTCGTGCCGGTGTCGCCGTCCGGCACCGGGTAGACATTGAGCGCGTTGACCTCTTCGAGGTAGACACCGAGCCAGTCCGTGGCGAACGTGACGGCCTTGGCCAGGTCGGTAGCGGACCATGTCGCCGGGTTCCCGCCTCTAGCCACGGCTGATGCCCGCCACGTGCACACGAACCTCGTCGAGGGTGATGCCGGCCAGCGACTTGGAGGCGTAGCGGACGCGGTCGCGGATGGAGGCGGCCACCACAGGGATGTTGACGCCGTACGCGACCACTACATGCAGGTCTACGTCGGCGCGCTTCTCGCCGTTCGGGTGCTCGATGACGACCCCCTCGTCGACCTGCCTGACCCCGAGGATGCGGCGGATCCCTTCCGTGATGTTCGCGGGCGCCATCCCGACGACCCCGGGTACCTCGTGCGCCGCCAGGCCGATGATGCTGGCCAAGGCGTCGTCGGCGACGCGCACCGCGTCGATGGGCCGGTCCTTCGGCTCGGGCTTCTGCTTCGAGCCGAACGGCAGCAGGTTGCCGCGGCTGGGGTAGCGCTTCTTGGTGGCCTCGGGCGAGCCCGTGGCGGCGCCGTCCGTGCCGGCACCGTCCGCGCCGGGCGGCGGGGTGTCGGGCGCGCCCTCGGGAACGGCCGTCTCGGCGTTGCGCTTGGTGTCGTCCTCCATCCGTGCTTTCCTCCAGGCGCCGGCGGGTTCGTCCCGGTCAGGGCGCAGAAAATGACGTGGTGGTTGGTTCGGCGCCCATTCTATCGCGTGGCCGTGCGTTCCTGGCCGCGTGGGACGCCTCCGCCATGCGTTGGGACGCCTTCCACGAGCAAATGGAAGCGGCGCCGACCGGATCGACCGGTGGCGCCGCTCGCCCATACGGTCCGCTTGGACCCGGGCGTCATTCTTGATGATTCCGCTAGACGACCCTACGACCGCTGAAGAGGCGGATGAGGATCAGCACGGCGGCGATCACGAGGAGGATGTGCAGGAGCCCACCGAAAGTGGCGGAGGTGAGCATGCCTAGCAGCCAGAGGATACCGATGATGACAGCGATGGTGTAAAGCATCTTGGTCTCCAATCCATGAGAGGTGGCAACCATCCCGAGCGGTTCCGCCCGAGTTGCCACATGATGGAAGGGCAAGATGAGGTGTGACAGGCGAGTCGATGAGGAGGGGCCCGTATTGATGAGAGGGCCTACTCCATCCCCGCCAGGAAACCGATACGGCGCAACGCCCGGATCAGGTCCATCACCGTGGTTTCCGAGGGGTCGTACTCCACGTTAACGCGCCCTGAATCTCCGGGCGCGACTCTCATGACGCCACGTACGTCCATCAGGGTCTCCATGACCCGCGTGCGCGACGCTTCGTTCTCCATGCCCCTTACCCGCATCAGTGCCCGCGCCACTTCAGCCACGGTCAGCTCCGGCTGCGGCCCGCTGCCGCGCTCCGCGCGAGCCGAGCTGCCGCACGAACGACAGCTGCTCGTCAGGGCGGAACGCCTCCTCGCCGAGCGCCGCCCGCAACGCGGCGTCGCCCTGCGGGCAGCGCGCCAGCAGGTCGTAGACGCCCGAGTCGTAGGCGCTCTTGACCAGTGCTCGCACCAGGGATTCCACGGCGGCGGGGGCGTCCGGACGCGCCGCGACGCGCCCCAGCAGGACGAGGGGGCGGTCGCCGGTCCAGACCGCCTGGGCGAGGAGGAAGCCCGCGGGCTGGCCGCTGTCGTCCTCCGCCGCGAACGAGTGCTCGTTACGCGAGAAGAAGCGGAGCGCCCCCGGGCTGATGGCGGCCTCGAGGTCGTGCGACGTCGCGTACGCCGCATCGATCGCTTCGAGGGCCGGCAGGTCGGTTTCGTCTAGGGGCCTCACGCGTATCGACATGAGCCCGAGTATAAGCGCCGCAGGCGCTCCTTCCCCGAAGGCGCTCAGACGACGAGGCTGGCTACCGCCGCCTCGGAGCGCTCCGGGTCCCACGGCCCGTAGCCGGCTTCCGCGAAGTAGAGGCCCTGCGGCCCGACGTTGTGGCCGGCGCGGCGGCGGTCGCGCGCCTCCAGCAGCTCGGTCATCTGCTCGGGCTGCAGCTTCCCCTTCCCCACCCACAGGAGCGTGCCGACGATGGTGCGCACCATGTTCCGCAGGAAGCCGTCACCGGCGATGTGCAGCCTTATCTCGCCCCGCTCCTCGCGCAGCTCGCACAGGTAGACCGTGCGCACGGTGCTGCGGCTCTCCTGGGTGGCGAAGGTGGCGAAGTCGTGTCGGCCCAGCAGGTGGGTGGTGGCGGCGCGCATCGCATCGAGGTCGAGGTGACGGAACACCGGCAGCAGCCGGTCGCGGTTGACCGCCAGGCCGCGCGGGTCGTCGCGCATGATGCGCAGCCGGTAGACGTAGCGGCGGTACAGGCAGTGGAACTGCGCCTCGAAGTCGGGGGCGGTGGTGCTCAGGCTCACCACCGCCACGTCGCGCGGCAGGTGGGCGTTCAGGGCCAGGCGCAGCTTCTCGTCGGGGATCGCCGAGGTCGTGTCCGCGTGCGCCACCATCGCCAGCGCGTGGACGCCGGCGTCCGTGCGCCCCGCCGACAGGACGCTGCCGTGCTCGCCCGGCAGCCGGGCGAACGCCTCCTCCACCGTGGCCTGCACGGTGCGCTGGCCCGTCGGCTGCCGCTGCCAACCGTAGAATCCCGTGCCGTCGAACTCGAGGGTCAATCGGACGCGGCGGCGGTCGGTTTCGGCCTCGTCCTTAGGGACTTCGCTCGTGACGCCCCCGCTCGTAAGGGGTTCGCTCACTCCGGCAACGCCGCGCTCGCGCGGGGCTGCCCCCGACGTGGCGGCCCGGCGGGCACGAGGCCCGACCAGCGCCCGATCAGCGGCACGAGCAGCGTGCCCACGCCCCCGACGAACAGGTAGCGGACGAACGAGCCGAGCGTGCTGTGGCGCACCGCGTCGGGAACGAGGGCGGAGCTGCCCAGCAGGGCGGCGAACACGAGCGCCACGCCGATGACGGTGAGTACGGCCCGGCGCAGTACCGGCCCGTCGGTGCGGTGCGGCACGAGTTCGGGCCCGACGAGGAAGGCAGCGAGGCCGCCGAGGAACAACCCCGACGACTCCGTCGGCATCAGCAGGTGCACTACCAGCGGCACGACGAGCCCGAGGCCCACCACCCAGCCACGGCTCAGAGACCAGGACACGCGGTCGATGGCGCGGCCGGCCGCCACGAACACGGCGCCGAGCGCCAGGCCGGCAAGCACGTCGACCGGGAAGTGGACGCCCAGGTAGACGCGCGACGCAGCGATGGACACGGCGATCAGCACGGCCAGCACCCAGAACCAGCTGCGCCGCACGTACATCGCGGCGAGGCCCCAGAACGTCGCCGCCAGGAGGGCGTGCCCCGAGGGGAACGACGAACCCGTGGCGGTCTCGGCCGCCTCCGCGCCGCGCAGGACGCTCGGGTCCAATTCGAACGGGCGCGGCATGTCGAACGCCAGCTTCAGCAGCTCCATGACGTACGCGGCCACGAGGAAGTAGATGGCCAGCCGGCGCCCCTTGGCGGCGTCGAGGCCGACGAAGGCGACGACCAAGAGCGCCACGTAGACCTGCTCGGAACCGAGGTTGGTGATCAGCAGCACGAGGCTGTCGAGGGCGGGTGAAGCGGCGCTCTGGAGCGCGGTGATGACGTCCATGTCTCCTCCGTAAGGGCAGGGCGATTCTACCTTCGCCACCACCCTCGCGTCACGGTGCGCCATCCTCCTGCATAGCCCAACTGCGCCACCTCGTAGCGACGAGGCGCCCTCACGGCGCCCAGTCGTGCCAGCATTGGGACGTGAACCGAAGCGCCACCACGAGCGTAGAACCGACCGACGCCCGCAGCGAAAGCAGCAACGGCAGCACGGTGGCGCCCCCGAGCGTCGACCCCATCGGTAGGCGCAGCGCGGGCCGCCTGCCGCCCGTCGACGACACCATCGCCGCCATCGCCAGCGCCCCCGGCGTCGGCGCGGTGGGCGTGGTGCGCCTTTCGGGTCCCGATGCGTACTCCATCGCCGACGCGCTCTTCACCGCTAGGCGAGGCCCGCCGCCCAGCAAGCGTGCTGCAGGCCGGGTGGTGTACGGCGACGTGGTGGACGGCCAGCGCGTCGTCGACGAGGCGTTGCTGCTCACCTTCCGCGCGCCACGGTCGTATACGGCGCAGGACGTGGTCGAACTGCAGACGCACGGCGGGCCCGCGGTGCTGCGCGCCACCCTCGACCTCTGCCTGAAGCACGGCGCGCGGCTGGCCGGGCCGGGCGAGTTCACGCTGCGCGCCTACCTGAACGAACGGCTCGACCTGCTGCAGGCCGAGAGCGTACTGGAGCTGGTGAACGCGCAGACCGACGGCGCGCGCCGCAACGCGGCGCTGGGCCTGGGCGGGGCGCTCGGCCGGCGGCTCGACCAGGTGCAGAGCGCCATCACGACGGCCTACGCCGCCGTCCAGGCCGCATTCGACTACCCGGACGAAGGCGTGCCCGAAGCACAACTCGGCGTGCCGCTACGCGAAGCGCTGGCCGACGTGCGCAGCCTGTTGTCGACGGCAGCGGCCGGGCGCCTGAGCCGCCACGGCGCGCGGCTCGCGCTGCTGGGCCAGCCGAACGCCGGCAAATCGAGCCTGCTGAACGCGTTGCTGGGGTACCAGCGCTCGATCGTCAGCGACGTGCCGGGCACCACGCGCGACTACCTCGAGGCGCCCCTCGTGCTGGCCGGCATCCCGCTCACGGCCGTCGACACGGCGGGTATCCGGGAGGCGGGCGACGCGATCGAGGCCAGCGGGGTCGAGCAGGCACGGCAGATCGCAGCCAACGCCGACCTGCGGCTGGTGCTGGTGGACGCCGCCGAGCCCCTGAGCAGCGACGGGCGAGCGCTCCTGGCTCAGATGCCCGCCGAGCGGACGATCTTCGTGCTCACGAAGAGCGACAGGCCGGCCGTCGTCACGGCCGCGAACCTTGGCGCCCCCGCAGGCGCGGAGGTGGTGGCGGTATCGGCCCTGACCGGCGCCGGGCTCGAGGAGCTGAAGGAGGCGGTAGCGGCGGCCCTGCTCGGAGACGCCGCAGGCACGGAGCTGTGGCTGACGCAGGAGCGCCACGTGGCCGCGCTGGAGGCGGTCGAGCGGCACCTCGTGGCTGCGCTCGGCCAGGCCGACACCGAGGAGCTCGACCTCGCCTCGCTCGAGCTACAGGACGCCCTGGGCGCCCTGAGCGACGTCACGGGCCGCCACGGCATCGCCGAAGAGGCGCTGGCCTCGATCTTCGCTAACTTCTGCGTCGGCAAGTAGCCGGTTCTCAGGGGGCGGCGCTCTTCGCACCCTCGGCTCCGTAAGCTGCCGCCGCTTCCGCCACGGCCGGCGGGAACCTTTCGATCAGCGACCGCAGGACCGCCTGCGCGGTCATCTCGATCATGCGCGTCAACGCCCGCGTGCCCCAGCGTTCGCTGGGAGGCAGCTCCAGGTGGATGGTGACGTCCAACGCGTAGGAAACGGTAGCGCCGCCGAGCGTCTCGGCGACGACCGCTTCGCCGCCCACTTCCGCCCAGCCGCGCCCGGCCTCGGCGACGGTGGAAGGGACGAGGCGCGCCCCCGCACGCGTCTCGTGCAGTTCGCTGGCGAACGGCAGCAGCCGGCGCCCGAAGAGCGCGGTGTTCACGGGCAGGGCGGCCTGCACGAGTGGCGGCGTGCCAGGCACGACCTGCACCCCTTCCAGCACGTCGGCACGCGCCAGCGACGCCGGCACGTCTCGCACGAACGCCAGCGCTGCGACGCCGCCAAGGGGCGACTCGAACGCGAACGTCAGGCGCTCGCTTATGGATAGGGTTCGGTCGTCTTCGGGCACCTGCGGCGGTTCCTGGGGTTCAGTTCTCGGACGTGCGCAAGCGCGGGCCGACCCACTCGAGGCGCAACGAGCCCTCGCGCACGGCGGCCTCGATCTCGGCGTCGGAGGCGCTGCGCAGGCGCGGCAGCAGCTGGAACTGGTCGGCGCTGGACGCCAGGCCGACGCGCACCGTCACCGGGCCGTCGTCGGACGCCCGACCTATGCGCCACAGCAGCTGAGAAGCCAGCTCCTCGAGGGAGTCGGGCTCCAGGCCTACTTCGCCTAGGGTCTGCCGTAGTCGGTCTTGGACGATGGGGTCGCTCATCTGCACGTGCTCCTGCCGCCAGCCTACCGCATGCGGCCACCGGCGCCGGTGGCTTTCACGAACCTCATGGCTGTCTGGCCACGCTTTCACCGGCCGGCGGTAGCTTCGAGGACGGCCTCCGCGCGCCCGGACGCTACACGCTGGCGCTGGTGGCCCTGACCCTGAGGAGGAGAACCATGCGCAAGAACCGTCCTTTCGTTATCGCTCTCGCGCTGGCAGCCGTTCTGAGCGCAGCCCTGCTGCTTCCCGGCAGATCCGCCATCGCGCAGCAGCAGGACGCCGCCGCGCCCGCCGCTACGGGGCCGCTACTCGACGACGAGCGCAACACCGTCGAGATCGCCGCTACGCGGGGACCCAGTGTCGTCGCGATCAACGTCGAGATCCGTGGTGCGCGCGTCAACCCGCTCGATCAGCTGATCCCCAACCTCCCTCCGCAGTTCCGCGACATGTTCCGGGTGCCGCAGGGGCCGCAGATCCGTCAGAGCAGCGGCTCGGGCTTCGTGGTCGCGCCCGGCGAGATCGTCACGAACTACCACGTCGTTCAGGCCGCGCTCGAGGAGGGCGGCGTCGAACTGCGCCAGGGCGCGTCGCTGCGCGTGGTGTTCCCCGATTCCGAGGAGATGTACGACGTGCGCGTGGTAGGGGCCAACCCCGACTACGACCTGGCGCTTCTGGAGCTGGCCGACTCGGAGGCGTTCCCCGAGAGCGCGCAGCCCCTCGAGATCGCCGACAGCGCACAGGCGCAGGTGGGCCAGAAGGTGATCGCCATCGGCAACCCGTTCGGCCTGCAGTCGAGCGTGTCGCAGGGCATCATCTCGGCCATCGGGCGCGAGCTGCCGTCGATCGGCCGCGTGCAGATCCCCATGATCCAGACGGACGCCGCCATCAACCCCGGCAACTCGGGCGGCCCGCTGCTCGACTCCGCCGGGCGCCTCATCGGCATCAACACCATGATCGTCCCCGGCATGATGGCCGGCGGCGGTGCCGGGAACATCGGCATCGGCTTCGCGGTGCCCTCCGAGCTGCTAATCGAGACGCTCCCCGGCCTTCGCGAGGGCGGCCTGACGGGCGTGTACGCGCTGAACCTCGACATCGAGAACCGCCCGCGCATCGGGGTGCAGGTCATCCCGGTCGCCGACTACCCGCAGCGCGCCCGCCAGGTGCTCGACCTGCCCGACTACGGCCTGGTCGTCATCAGCGTCGACCCCGGCGGCCCAGCCGCCCGCGCCGGCCTGAACGCCTACACCTTCGAGGCGAACATCGACGGCAACGCCTTCCCCGCCGGTGGCGACGTCATCCTCTCGGCCAACGGCAACGACCTGCGCCAGGCGGCGGACCTGCAGCGCATGCTGATCGATGCCCAGGAAGGCGACGAGCTGGAGCTGGAGGTCTGGAACGGCGGCGAGACCCGCACCGTCACGGTGACGCTCGAGGTCGTGCCCATCGGCGGCGCCGAGGACGGCTCCTGAGGCCCTTCCAAGGCACCGGAGGCCAAGGCCCTTGCAGCTGCGCACGCGCCCCGGGAGCTTCCCGGGGCGCGTGCTAGCATCTGCGCCATGGAGCGTCCGGGACGGCATCTCTGCGTTGGTCTGGTGCTATCGGGTGGTGGTGCGCGCGGCTTCGCGCACATCGGCGTGCTGCGCGTTCTCGAACGCCAGGGGGCGGCGTTCGACGTGATCGCCGGCAGCTCGATGGGCGCCATCGTGGGCGCGCTCTACGCCGCCGGTAACAGCCCGGACGACATCCACGAGCTGGCCGCCACCACCACGTGGCGCGACGTCGTGGACATCTCGCTGGGCACGGGCCTGATGAAGGGCACGCGCCTCAGGGCGCTGCTGGAAGAGCACCTGCCAGCCACCTTCGAGGAGCTCGAGGTGCCGCTGGCCATCGTCACCACCGACATCGAATCGGGCGAGGAGGTCGTGCACACCGAGGGCGACCTCGTGAGCGCAGTGCTGGCCTCGGCCAGCTTCCCCGGGGCGTTCGAGCCCGTCCACATGGGCGGCCGCACGCTGGCGGACGGCGGCATCGTCAACAACCTTCCCGTGGGGGCGGCGCTGCTGCTCGGCGCGAACCGCACCATCGCCTCCGACGTGACGCCACCGCGCCAGTCGGTCTACGTGGGTCCCGAGGAGCAGGGCTCGTGGTGGGAGCGCATGGTCGCCACCGTGCGCCTCGAGCGCCGAAGCCCCATGGCGCAGATGCTGTTCCGCGCGTCCGACATCATGCAATCGATCCTCGTCGACATCCGCACGAGCATCCACCCGGCCGACCTGCGCATCAAGATGGCCATGCCGCAGTACCGCATCGAGTCGTTCCCCTATTACCAGGAGATCATCAAGGAAGGGGAACGGTCCGCCGAGCGTGCCCTCGCCAGCGTCGGCGGCTGGGCGGAGTTCCTGGCCATCGTGGGCGACGAAGAGGAGTCCGCTGGCGCCACCGCACCCGCCCAGGCCGCCGCGTCCGAAGGCGGCGGCGCTCTCCCCAACCCACGCGCGGCGTTGGCGGTCGTGGCCAAGCTGACGGGCGGCATCAGGCGACAGGGCGAGTGAACGCGGCGCGCGCCGCGCGCGCCATCGCCATCGGGCTGGCGCTGGGACTGCTGGTGACCCAGTTCGGGGCGACGCTGATGCGCGTCACGGGCCACAGCATGGCCCCCACCCTCGAGGAGAGCGGGATACTTCTCGTGCTGCGCCCACCGGTGCTGGCACTGGCCGACCTGGTTGCCCCATCACGCTCGCCGCGGCAGGCGGAGCGCGGGGCGGTCGTCGTCCTGCCGGAGCCGCGGGCCGCCGGCGCCTGGTTCGGCCTCGGACGCCCGCTGATCGTGAAGCGGGTCGTGGGGCTGCCGGGCGAGCGCGTCGCCATGGTCGGCGGAGAGCTGCTGGTGGACGGCCGGCCGCTACCGGAGCCGTGGCTGGAAGACACCTACGGCGGCACGACCAACATGCGCCCGCGTGAGGTTCCAGGCGGCACCGTCTTCCTGCTGGGCGACAACCGCCTGCCGCTGGCGAGCAGCGACTCGCGCAGCTTCGGCCCCCAGCCAGTGACGGCGCTCAGGGGCCGCGCCGTGGCCGAGCTGCAGCTGCCCTGGGGCGAAGAAGGCCTGCGCTCACCCGTCCGAAGCCTGAACTGAACCGGAGCCGTCGAGCCCCAGCGCTGCGGCGCGCTCCTGCATCGCGCGGATCACGAACTCTATGTGCTCGTCCAGCTCCACGCCCAGCTCTTCGGCGCCCTGCCGCACGTCGTCGCGGTTCACGCCGCGGGCGAACGCCTTGTCCTTCAGCTTCTTCTTGACGCTCTTCAGCGTGAGCTGGGCGATGTCCTTGTCGGGGCGCACGAGCACGGCAGCGGTGATCAGGCCGGTCAGCTCGTCGGAGGCGAACAGGACCTTCGACAGCAGGCTCTCGCGCGCCGTGCCCGTGTAGTCGGCGTGGCCCATGATGGCCTCCGTCACCTGCTCGGGGTAGCCGCGGCGCTGCAACTCGGCCACGCCGACGTACGGGTGGCCGCTCTCGTCGCGCTCGGGGTTCGGGTAGCGCTCGTAGTCGAAGTCGTGCAGGAGCGCGGCCACCGCCCACAGCTCCTCGTTCTCGCCGTAGTGGCGGGCGTAGGCGACGACTGCCGCCTCCACCGCCAGCATGTGGTTGCGCAGGCTGACGGAGTCGGTCCACTCCTCCATCAGGGCCAGCGCGGCGTCCCTGGACACCTTGGTGTCGTTGCTCATCTGCGGAGTCTAACCCGCTGCCCGAACCGCCCGTGCCACCGGCGGGCCGCCCGGCCACGCCTATACTCCGGGCATGGAACCAGAGCGGATGCACGCCACCGACGTGACCGAAGCCGCCCTGCCCGTGGTGGTGCAGACCATCCGAGGGGCCGTCGCGGCGCGCGGGCGCGCGATCCTGGCGCTCTCCGGCGGCTCGACCCCTGTCCCCCTGTACCGGCGCCTGGCAGGCGCCGACCTGCCGTGGGACCGGCTCTGGGTGACGATCGGCGACGAGCGCTTCGTGCCGTCGGATCACCCCGACAGCAACGCCGGCGCGGCCATGGAAGCGTTCCTGGGGCAGGTGCCGATCCCGGAGGAGCAGCTGCTCTTCTGGCCGATCCTCGAGGATCCGTTCGCTTCGGCCGAGGCGTACCGCGGCCTCGTCGAGCGGGCGCTCGGCGGCTGGCCCACCCTCGACCTGAACCTGCTGGGGCTGGGCGACGACGGCCACACCGCCTCGCTCTTCCCGAACACGGGCGCTGTCCTGCGGCCCGGCCCGACCTTGGCGCTGCGCGCACCCGACGACGTGAACCCGGGCGGCTGGCGCCTGAGCATGAGCGCGGCTGCGCTGAGCGACAGCCGCACCGTCCTGTTCCTCGTCTCTGGGGCGGCGAAGGCGCAAGCGCTTGAAGCGACGTTCGGGCCGGAGGCGCTGGACGAGCCGGCGGACGAGCAGCTGCTCGACGCCTACCCGGCGCGCGCCATCGGCGCGCGCGAGCGGCTGCTGCTGGTTACCGACGTGGAGTTCTGAGCAGCTACGCCCAGCGCACCGCCCGTGCGTCGAAGGGCGAGGTCAGCAGCTCGTGCGCAGCGAAGGCGCGCACGCCGTACGCCAGCCGCCCGCTCACCTCGGCCTTGAAGCTCGCCCGGTAGACATGGCCGCCGTCCGGGTGCGCCTCACCGCGCTCGAGCTGGACGCGGTGCAGGTTGCGCTCCAGTTCGTCCTCGGCCGGACCGTAGACCAGTTCAACCTTCACGTTCGACGCGTCGAGCTCCCGCAGGTCGAGCACGGCCGTCACCTCGACCTCGTCGCCGATGCGGCGCAGGCGCTCCTCTACGGGCGAGGCGGACAGCTGAACCGAGGGCCACGCCTCGGCCACGTGCTTGCGCCACGCCGCTAGTTCGCGCGCGGCCTGGAAGCCGTTGGCGCTCAGGGCGGCGCCCCGGCGGCTGGCGGGCGCGTAGTAGCGCGTGACGTACTCCTTCACCATGCGCGCGGCGTTGAACTGCGGCGTGATGGTGGCGATGGCGTCGGCCGAGCGGCGCGCCCACTCCACCGGCACGTCCGAGCCGTTGCGGTCGTAGTACAGCGGCACGACCTCGCCCTCCAGCAGCGCGTACAGCGAGTCCGCGTCGACGGCGTCTGCCCGCGCCGGGTCTTCGAAGGTGTGGCCGGTGCCGATGGCCCAGCCGTTCACGCCGTCGTAGCCCTCGGGCCACCAGCCGTCCAGGATCGACAGGTTGAGCACGCCGTTCATGGCCGCCTTCATGCCGCTGGTGCCGGACGCCTCGAGCGGGCGGCGCGGGTTGTTCAGCCACACGTCGACGCCGCGGGTAAGGGCGCGGCCCACCGCCATGTCGTAGTCCTCCACGAACAGCACGCGGCCGTGGAAGCGCGGGTCGTCCGACATGCGCTGGATGCTGGCGATCAGCTCCTGGCCTTCGGTGTCGGCCGGGTGGGCCTTGCCGGCGAAGACGAGCTGGACGGGGCGCTGCTCGTCGCCGAGGATCCGCGCCAGGCGGTCGAGGTCGCGGAAGATCAGCGTGGCGCGCTTGTAGGTGGCGAAGCGCCGCGCGAAGCCGATGGTGAGCGCTTCCGGGTCGAAGATGGTGCCCGAGTCGTGCATCTCGGTGGCGCTGGCCTCGTGGCGCGTCAGCTGCTTCAGCAGGCGCCGGCGCAGGAAGCGCACGCTGCGCGCCTTCAGCACGCGGCGCACGGCCCAGAGCTTCTCGGGCGCCACGTCGCGCATGGCGCTCCACATCTCCTCGTCGTCGGCGCGGGCGCGCCAGCCTTCCGGCAGCACCTCGTCGGCCAGCTTCTGCATCTCGGGCGCCACCCAGGTGGACAGGTGCACGCCGTTGGTCACGTGCCCGATCGGCACCTCCTCGAGCGGCACCTCGGGCCAGAGCTCGGACCAGATGCGGCGGCTCGTGTCGCCATGCAGCTCGGCGACGCCGTTGCGGCCCGACGAGAAGCGGATGGCCAGGGCCGGCATGCTGAACGCCGGGCCCCACTCCTGGTCGAAGCGGCCCAGCGCGTGGAACTCGTCCTGGCGCAGCCCCAGGCCGCCCCAGTAGCCGGCGAACGCCTCGTTGATCAGGTCGAAGGCGAAGGCGTCGTTGCCAGCCGCGATGGGCGTGTGGACGGTGAAGAGCGTGTTGCCGGCCACGGCGGCACGCGCTTCGTCGAAGCCCAGGCCCTGCGCCACCAGCTCGCGGCAGCGCTCCAGCACCGAGAAGGCGCTGTGCCCCTCGTTCATGTGCCAGGCGGTGGGCGCCACGCCCAGCGCGCGCAGCATGCGCACGCCGCCGATGCCCAGCACCATCTCCTGCGCTACGCGGGTGCGTACGTCGCCCCCGTAGAGGCGCCGCAGCAGGCGCCGGTCGTCGGAGTGGTTCGTCTCGACGTCGGTGTCCAGCAGCACCACGCGGACGCGGCCGACGTGGCTCTCGAGCGCCTGCACCGTCACTTCGCGCCCGAACGACTTCACCTTGACGCTGACGGGCGCGCCGTTATCGTCCTGGATGCGCCTGAACGGCAGCTCGAGGGCTTCGGTGCGGACGTACACCGCCTCCTGGCGCCCGTCGGCGGCGACGCGTTGGTGGAAGTAGCCTTCGGGGTAGTAGAGGCCGACGGCCACGAGGGGCACGCCCAGGTCGGAGGCCGCCTTCGTGTGGTCGCCCGCCAGCACGCCCAGGCCGCCCGAGTAGAGCGTGACAGCTTCGGTCCAGCCGTACTCGGCGCAGAGGTAGGCGTAGAGGTCGTCCTCGCCGATGGCCTCGCCGTACCAGCCCGAGGCGGCCAGGTAGGCGTCGAACCGCTGCATCACGGCCCGGTACTCGCCTAAGTAGGCGGCGTCCGCTGCCGCCTCGTCCAGGCGCGCCTGGTCGATGTCGCGCAGCATGGCAACGGGGTTGTGGCGTACTTCTTCCCACAGCTCGCGGTCGAGGCGGCGGAAGAGACCGCGCGCGTCGGACTGCCAGCTCCAGTAGAGGTTGTGGGCTAGTTCGTCGAGCCGCTCGAGCTCCTTGGGGAGCTGCGGCAGTAGTGTCAGGTGACCGAGGATGTTCATCAGGAAATTCTCCGCTCTAGACGGCCCCCAGGGGCCGCCGGGCATCGTACCATCCGCCCTGCGCTGCGCCCTGGGCGCCCTCGCGGTACCTTGATGACATGTCGTCACGCCGCGTCGCCGCCCTGCTGTTCCTGGTGCTGCTCGCTCTGCCGGGCGCCTTCGCCCAGACCCTCGAGCTCGGGGCCGGAGCGCCCTCCCCCACCCCGGCGGCGTGGGCCCGCCTGTCGGGCGTCAGGCTGGAAGGGGCCACCGTGTCGTTCGAGGTGCGCCTCCCTCGGCCTCAGGTCGGCGTGGGCGTCAGCGCCAACCAGGCGTTCGGGCCCTTGGGCAACGTCGTGTTCGAGGCGTGGGGGGCGTTCGCCATACAGCCGCAGGGAGCGATCGCCGAGGGGTGGCTGGCGGCGCGCGGGGTGCTGGGGCCCGTGGCGCTGCGCGCAGCGCTGCTCGGCTACGGGGCAGAGCCCGGCGCCTTCAGGCCGCGCGACCTCGCTTCGGATGAGCGGCCCCTCTTCGGAGCCGCCGCGGCCGGCCTGCAGCTGGGCGTCACGGCGCGCCTCGAACGGACGCTCGTGCTGGAGGCGGCCCCGGAGCTCTACCTGACGGCCGGCGGCCTGGCGGCGCGCCTGGACGCGCAGCTACGGCTCATACGAGCCCTGGGCCCCAACGAGCTGCGGCTGCTGGGGCACGCCTACGCCACGCCCGGCTTCGCGGCCGCCAGCGGCGCCGTCGGGGCGGCGGTGCTCTTCCCGCGCGGCCGCGCACCCGACGTGTCGGTGGGCGTCACCGTGGGCGTCTCGCCTGGCGGGGTGCTGCCTGGTGTGGACGTCGTGCTGGCCGAGCAGGTCGGGAGCGTGCGCCTGGACCTTGCGGCCGCCTTCGAGCCGTACCGCCTGGACGTGGCGCCCTTGCGCTTCAGCGCCAGCGCCCGCCTGCCGCTCGCCGAGCCCCTGCCAGGCGGCAGCGAGCTGGCGCTCGAGGGGGCGCTGACGAGCGGCCTGGGGCTGGCACACGCGCCCTCGGCGGGTACCGCTTGGTGGGTGGGCGCTTCCCTGCGTATGCCGGTAGAACTGCCCTAGCCCCGGCGGCCTGTCCCTAGGGAGCCAGCGGGACGAGCTCGCCGCTCTCGAGGTCCAGCTGGAAGGCGCCCCTGTCGGGTACCGCCCTCAGGTAACGGCGCGTCTCGGCGCCGCGCACGAGCTCGAACGTGTGCAGGCCGGGCGTCAGCTGGGCCGCGTGCGCGCCTGGCTGCAGCTCTCCGTCGATGTAGACGAGCACCTCGCGGTGCTCGTTCCAGAAGACCAGCGGGTCGACGGCGGGCTCGAGGTCGGCCTCCAGCCGCGTCACGCGGTAGTTGCGTACCAGCACCTCGAACGACTGCTCCAGGAAGCCGTCACGCCACAGCGTCACGCGGTGCGTGCCCGGCAGGGCCGGCAGCGTCACGGGGGTCCGCCCGCTGGGGACGCCGTCCAGCACGACGTTGGCGGCCGGGAAGGCGCCGACCTGGATGCTGCCGCCCGAGATGGCGGTCAGGACCACGTTCACGAAGGCGGTGTCGCCGGAACGCAGGTCGAGCGTGCGCGTCTCCGGCAGGAACCCTTCCTTGCGCAGTTCCAGCTGGTAGCGCCCGGGCGCCAGCATCGCCACGTCGAGCTGCGAGGTGCGCCCGAGGGCGATGCCGTCGAGGAGGACCTGCGCCTCGCCCGGCTCGCTGGTGACGAAGAGGCCGGCGTCGCCGCGCGGCAGCTCGACGGCGGCGCTGGTGAACGCCGCCACGGCGGCGGCCAGCTCGGCCGCAGCGGCAGGCACCCCCAGCGGGTCGAGCGGACGGGTGATGAGGTCGGTGCTGCGCGAGCGCTCCGCGTCGACGACGATCAGGTTCACGGAGTACGGGTCGCCGCCCAGGTCGGCGCTGGCGGCCACCTCGCCGCTAACGGCGTAGCGCGCGCCGTCCAGCTCCGCGATCAGGACCGCGAACTCGGGCTCCAGGCTGCCGGCGATGCCAGCGGTTATCAGGGCGCCGGGGCGCACCTCGAGCCCGGTGGCGCCGGCGACGGCCGACCTGAATTCACCCATGAAGGAATCGACGAGGCGGTCCGACACCTCGCCGCGCGTTCCGAACGTAGGAACGCTGATCTGCGCCAGGGCGACCCCGGCGAGCAGCAAGGCCAACGCTGGGAGGAGGCGGCGCAGGAAAGGTGCGGGGGACGACGGGAGCCGCATCGGTCAGAGTATAGCCGTTCGCCGACCCTGGCCATTATCGGAGCGCCGGTGCGGACTGGTATCCTCGGCGCATGCGTTACCTGGTGCTGAGCGACGTGCACGCGAACCTTCCGGCCCTGGACGCGGTGGTTCGTCACGCGCGGGCGCGCGGCTTCGACGACGTCCTCTTCCTCGGTGACGCCGTGGGCTACTACCCGCACGCCGAGGAGGTGGTGCAGCGCCTCATCGAGCTGAACCCCAGCGTCCGCATCCTCGGCAACCACGACAGCGCCCTGCTGGAGCTGGCCTACGGCGAGCGGGGCGAGTACTGGGCCGCGGGCGTCGTCATGGAGGTCCTGGACAGGCAGCTGACGACCCTGAGCTCCGACAGCCTGAAGTTCCTGCAGAGCCTCACCGAGCGAGCCGTCGGCGACGGCTTCGAGGCGGTGCACGGCGCGCTCACCCGGCCGTGGGACTACCTGGCCACCGTCAGCGCGGCGCAGGACAACGTTAGGCAGATGCAGCAGCCGCTGCTGCTGGTGGGGCACACGCACGCTCCGAAGCTGTTCGCGAACGTCAAGCACGGCGGCTACGACATGTGGCGCACGGTGGCGTTCCGCAACGGCTCCTCCAGCAGCTACCGCCTGCCGCCCCTGGCGCGGGTGATCGCCAACCCGGGCTCGGTGGGGCAGCCCCGCGACCAGGTACCGCTGGCCAGCTACTTCATCTTCGACCTAGAGAAGCGCCAGCTGCACCACCACCGCGTCGGCTTCGATGTGGCAGCCGTGCAAGCCGACGTGCGCGCCGCCGGCTACCCCGACGTGCTCGCCACGCGGCTGGAGGCGGGCCGCTGAACGCCGTCGCCTCCGCCCTGCAGCCCGTGGGCCACGACCAGACGCTGGCCGCCCTGAAGGGGCTCTGGGACGGCGGGGCGGGTCCAAGGACGCTGCTGTTCGCCGGCCCCGAGAGCGTGGGGCGCCGCAAGGCAGCGCGCTGGCTGGCGGCCTTCGTCAACTGCAGGGCGAAGGACGGGCGGCCGTGTGGAGCCTGCGAGAGCTGCCGCCTCCTTCGGGCCGGCGCCCATCCGGACTACCGGGAGGTGGGGCCGCGCACGACCACCGGCACGGGCCGCGCCAAGCGCAGCCTCGAGCTGCGTATCGACCAGCTCGTGCCGCGCGAAGGGGGCGATCCGGAACCGCTCGGGCCGTGGCTGCTGACGAGGCCGCGCTTCGAAGCGCGGGTGGGCGTGATCGACCACGCCGAGAGCCTGAACGTGGCGGCGGCGAACGCCTTCCTGAAGCTGCTGGAGGAGCCGCCCAAGTGGGCGCTGATCGTGCTGGTGGCGCCGGGGCCCGACGCGCTGCTGCCCACGGTGGCGTCGCGCGCCACCACGGTCCGCTTCCGCCCGGTCGACGAAGCCGAGCTGGAACTGGTCGCGCCGGGCGCCCATGGCCACCCGGGGTGGCGCCTCGGCCAGCCCGGCGTGCTGCTGCGCGGCTCGGAGGCCGGAGCCGCCGAAGCGCGCGAGGCGGCGGAAGCGTTGCTGGAGGCGCTGGGCGACGACCTGGGCACCGCCGTGGCGGCGGGCGAGGCTTTCGCCAAGGCGGTGGGCGAGGCGTTGGAGACTGGTGTCGAGCCCGGCCCGTTGGGCTGGCTGCGCGAGGCGCTGCGCCGAGAGGCGCCCGGCCGCTACGCCGCGGCGCTCGACGCCATCGACCGGTGCGAGCGCGCGCTGGGCAGCTACGCTCAGGCCACCCTGGCCTGCGCCGTGCTCGTGCTGGAGCTGCGCCAGGTGCTGGACGTAGGCAGCAGCTCTAGCGGCAGCTCAGTTGGCGCCGCGTAGGCGCGAGACCTCGGAAGCCGGGTACTCCTCGACCGCGCCTTCGTCGGTGCGCAGCTCCACGGTGCCCTTCAGCGGGTTCAGCTTCACCACGCGGCCGCAGGCGCCGCTGCCGTCGTGGCAGGCCCTGGAGCCCTTGCGCGGCATCTCCTTCAGCAGCTCGCGGTACATGTCGTGCTCGTACTGCAGGCAGCACATGAGGCGCCCGCACGGCCCCGAGATCTTCTCGGGGTTCAGGGGCAGCTGCTGGTCGCGGGCCATGCGGATGCTGACGGCGTTGAAGCTCTGCAGCCACGTGGAGCTGCACGAGCCGTCGCCGCATACGCCCAGCGTGCCCAGCATCCGGGCCTGGTCGCGCGGGCCCACGTTGGCGAACTCGATGCGCGCCTCCGTGTGCTTGACGAGTTCCTGCGCCAGCACGCGCAGCGGCACCTGCTTCTCGCTCGAGTAGCTGACCACCAGCAGGCTCTCGTCGATGGTGAACTCGAGGGCGACGATCTTGACGTCGGCCTCGACCTGTCGCGCACGGGCGCGCAGCAGCCACTTCAGGTCCTCGGCCTTGCGCTTCAGCTCGTCGTACGCCCTCAGGTCGTCCTCCTGGGCGCCGCGCACGACGTGTCCCTGCGAGCGTTCCACGTCGACGACGCCGGTGCGCACGCGGCCCAGCTCCAGGCCGCGGCGGGTGACGACGACGCACGTCGAACCCGGCGCCGGCGGCGTGGGGGGCGCCTCGAGGTAATGGATCTTCGGGCCGTTGTCGAACTTCACACCGATGCACTCGGGCATGTGAGGACTCCTGTTCACCCGCACCGGCGGCTACGGCCTGACGGTTGGAGCGGCGAGCGCGCTGGCTGCAGGTACGAGGCATTCTACGTGAAGGCCGCCGCCGGCGCGCGCAACGGGATGCGCTGACATCGACACGACCACCGTACCGACCGGTCGAGCTAGTCGGCGGCGCCCTGCCCGCCGAACAGCGCCAACCGCGCCACCGGCGCGAAGTTCCTGCGGTGCTCCGAGCAGGCGCCGAGCCGCTCCAGGGCGCGCAGGTGCTGGGGCGCGCCGTACCCCTTGTGCTTCGCGAAGCCGTACCCGGGATGAACGTCGTCGAGCTCGCACATGAGCGCGTCGCGCGTCGTCTTCGCCAGGATGCTGGCGGCCGCCACCTGGAAGCTCAGCGTGTCGCCGCGCGCGACCGCCACCTCGGGCAGCCCGGTTCCGAGGCGCAGGTAGTCGGTTACGAGCCCGTCAGCGGCCGGCGCGAGCGCCGCGACCGCGCGGCGCGCCGCCAGCTTGGTGGCGCCCAGGACGTTGAGCGTATCGACCTCGAGGGCGCTGGCGATCCCTACCGCACACGCGATCGCCTCTTCCCTGACGCGCAGGGCGAACTCGGTCCTGGCTGCGGCGGAGAGCTGCTTCGAATCTCGGTACGGGTACGACTTGCGTGGTTCCAGGATGACGGCGGCTGCTACGACCGGCCCAGCCAAGGCCCCACGGCCGGCCTCGTCGACGCCGGCCACCAGTTCCAGGCGCTTGCCCAGGCGCCGGCCCCACAGCTGCTCCTCGAGCGTCCAGCCCGGGAGCTGGGCGCCGAGTTGGGAGCTGGGGGCGTCAGCCCGCGACGGCACCGATCGGGGCGCCCAGCGGATCGGCCGCTACGCGGTCGGGGAGCGTGAAGTAGAAGGTGCTGCCGCGGCCGACCTTCGACTCCACCCAGATGCGGCCGCCGTGCTTCTCGACGGCCAGCTTGCAGAAGGTGAGGCCCATGCCCGTGTCGTAGCGGTCGTGGATCGTGTGGCGCGACTGCTCGAAGGCGTTGAAGATGCGCTTCTGGTCGCCTTCGGGGATGCCTTCGCCGTCGTCGCGGACGCTGAGCACGAAGCCGTCGTCCTGCTTCCAGGCGCGGAAGTCGATGTAGCCGCCGCGCCGCGTGTGCTTGATGGCGTTCGCCATCAGGTTGGCCAGCACGCGCCGCAGCAGCTTCGGGTCGCCGACCACCCGTTCGGCCTCGGGCCGCACGAGGAAGCCGAAGTTGCGGTCGCGCGGGCCGCCGCTGACGTCGGCCAGCGCTTCCTTGGCGAGGTCCGTGAGGCTCTCGATGACGGCGGGCTCGTAGGGCATGTGCCCTTCCTTCATGCGCCGCACGTCGAGGATGTTGGCCGCCAGGTTCAGCAGGTGCTGCGATTCGGAGCGGGCCAGGCCCAGCAGTTCGCCCACGTTGTGGTCGCCCTGCGTGGCCAGCATCTCGATGCTGTGATCCAGGAGGCCCATGACGCTCGAGATGGGGCTCTTAAGGTCGTGCACGAGCATGTGGATGAGGTCGTCCTTCATGCGCTCGCTCTCGCGGAACGCCTGCTCGAAGTTACGAGCCTCCTCGAGCGCGCGGCGCATGGCGCCCTCGGCGCGCCTGCGCGCCAGCAGCCGCTCGAGGTACGCCTTCAGGACGCCGGGGCGAGTGGGCAGCGTCAGGAACACGTCGGCACCCGATGCCACCACCTGCGCCTGCAGGTCGGCGCCATCTGGGCCCAGGTAGACGAAGGGCACGTCCTCCAGCCCCTTGCGGCGGCGCAGCAGCGACACGAGGTCGAGCTGCGGCACGCGCTGGGCCAGCCCGTGCTCCAGCACGAGCGCTTCGGGCACGCTGCCGCGCGTGTGGTACAGCAGTTGTTCGGGGTCGCTGAACGCCTCGCTGCGCAGGCCTATCTCGTCTATGACCGCCTTCATGCCCAGACCACGCTCTTCCGTGGTCATGGCGATCAGAACGTAAGGCGCAGCGTCGGCCATCGGACCCCATGATAGCAGGACGGGCGCGACGCCCACGCAGCCGCGCTGCCCTGCTAGCATCTGAGCGGTGCAACCTCCGACAGACATCGGTCCGGCAGGCCTGGCAGGGCTGGCGTTCGCCTTCCCCTGGGCGCTGCTGCTGCTGGTTGGCGCGGTACTGCTGCTGCGCTTCCGCCAACGGACCTGGTGGCTCAGGCTCCTCGCCTTCCTGGCGTTCGTGCTCGCGCTGGCGCAGCCCTGGATCCCGGTGCCGGGCGGCCACCTGGCCGTGGTGGTCGACGTCTCCGACTCGGTGGGCGGGCGTGGCCTCGAGCTGGCGCGCGCCACCGACCTGGGCGCGCTGCGCGGCAGCGCCGAGGTGGTGCTGGCGGCCGGCGACGCCCTGCGCGCCGCCGAGCTGCCGGGCAGCGTTCCCACGGCGCTCGACACCTCGGCCACCGATCTCTCGCGCGCGCTGCAGGTGGCGGTCGCGAACGGCGCCGGTCGGATACTCCTCGTATCGGACGGCGTCACCCCCTCCGAGCGGCTGCTTACGACCTTGCCCGGCGTTCCCGTCGACGTCGTGACCGTGCCCGGGGTGGCCGACGTACGCGTGCAGGAGCTGATCCTGCCGTCCCAGGCCGCGCCGGGGCAGGTGGTGGAGGGCGTGGCCGTACTGATGGCCGACCGGGCCACGACGGCGCAGCTTCACCTGGAGGTGGACGGTGGCGCCGCACCCCCGCAGGAGCTGGAGCTGCGGGAGGGCGAGACGGCCGTGCCGTTCACCTTCACGGTCGGCGAGCGGGGCAGCACCGGCGTGCGGGTGAGCCTCACCCTCCCCTTCGAGCAGCCCACCGGCAACGACCATGGCGCCGGCGAGGTGGCCGTTCGGGCACGCCCACCCGTGCTCGTCGTCGGCGACCCGGCGTTCGCCGAGTTGCTGCGGGTGCAGGGGATCGACGTGATCGAGGGCGGCCCGGAAGCCGTGACCGTCCCGCTGTCCTACGGCGCCGTGGTGGTGCGCGGCTCTTCGTCGCAGTTCACGGGTGGCCAGCTCGACCTGCTGCGCTCGTACGTCGATGGCGGCGGGGGCCTGCTGATGACGGGTGGGCCCGACTCGTTCGGTTTCGGCGCCTGGTACCGCACGGCCGTCGAGGACGTGCTGCCGGTCACCACCGACCTGCGCACCGAGGTGGCGTTGCCGCTGGTGGCGCTCGTGATGGTCATAGACCGCTCGCAATCGATGGCCAGCGGGCGCCCCGCGAAGATCGAACTGGCGAAGGAGGGGGCGCTGCAGGTGGTCGAGCTGGCGTACCAGGACGACCTCCTGGGGCTCATCGCGTTCAGCGACGGCCCGGGCACCCGCTGGGTGTTCGAGCTGCGCCCGGCCTCAGAGCGGGGCAAGCGCGAGATGGCGCAGGGCATCCTCTCGCTGGGCACGAGCGGCGGCACGGTCCTCGAGCCGGCCTACCGCCAGGCGCTGGAGGCGCTGACCGCCACCGAGGCGGCCGTCAAGCACGTCATAGTCCTTTCCGACGGGCAGCTCTACGACGGCTCGGCGCCGTTCGGCGGACAGGCCAGCACGCCGGCCGACCTGGCGGGCATGGCCAGCGGCGCCTTGGCGCAGGGCATCACGACCTCGACGATCGCCATCGGCGAGGCCGCCGACTTCGAGCGCCTGGAGGCCATCGCCGACTCGGGCGGGGGCCGCTACTACGCCGCCCTCGACACGGGCACCCTGCCGCGCATCTTCACGAACGAGGCGCTGACGGCGACGCGCGCCCTGCTCGTCGAGGAGCCCACCGCGCCCAGAGCGCGCCCCAACCCGCTCTACTCGTTCCCGGAAACGCTGCCGACCGTCGACGCCTACGTGGCCACGAGCCTCAAGGGCGATGCCCAGGAGCTGCTGGGCGGACGGGGCGGCGAGCCGCTGCTGGCGACGCGACGCGCAGGATTGGGCCGCACGGCGGCCCTGACGACGGACCTGAACGGCTGGGCGGGCGACTTCGGCGCCTGGCCCGAGCTGCCGGGCGCCCTGGCTACCCTGACGCGCTGGCTGCAGGCACGGCCGCCCGGTTGGACGGCCACGGCCGAGCGGGTCGGCAACGAGCTGCTGGTGACGCTGGACGCCGTCGAGAACGGCGATTACGTCAACAACGCCCGCATCGAGGCTCGCCATGCCGGCGCCTCCGCGCCGCTCGAGCAGGTGGCGCCGGGCCGCTACCGTGCCCGCCTGCCGTGGAGCGCGGCGGGCGGCAGCGAGGTGGTGCTGGCCTCGGAGGGCGAGGTGGTGGCGCGGGCGCGCGTCACGGGCCCCGACCCCGAGTACGCCGACGTCGACGGGCCCGCCCTATTGGCCAGTGTGGCCGAGCGCACGGGCGGCAGGGTCGTGTCACCCGAAGAGCCCTACACGGCCGCGCTGGCCACCGTGGAGCGTCACCTGTGGCCTTGGCTGGCCCTGGCTGGTCTGGGTCTGTTCATGCTCGAGCTCGTGTGGCGCCGGCGGGTCGGCTGAGGCTGCTTCCGGGTCCGGAGCTACTCTCCGTCGTTTTCGCTCGACTCGCCTTCGCCCGACTGCGGCAGTTCGAACGGCGCGTCGACCTCCACCTTCATCACCTCGCGCAGCACGGCGGTGGCGTACGAGCCCTTCGGGAGCGTGAACGCCAGCGCCAGGCTGCCCGGCTCCGGCTCGGTCACGGACGCCTCCTCGATCAGCACCCGGCTCGAGCGGCGGTCGCCATGCCGCTGGCCGAAACGCGCCCAGCTGAGGCCGAACGCTTCCAGCACCTCGCTCTCCACGCTGCCCGCCACGTCGGGCGACGGCTTCACCTTGCGCCCGAACAGCGGGATGGTGGCGCTGATCTCGAGCCGGCGCGCGCGCTCGGCGTCCGTCTCGGGGTCGGTCACCAGGAAGGTGCCGCCCGTGTCGTGCTTGCGCGCCCAGTCGCCCAGCACCACCGTGTCGAACCAGCCGCGCTCGATGCGCGTGCTCAGGATGGTGTTGAAGATCAGCGACTGCAGGGCCGAGAGGAAGAAGCGCCGCAAGCGGTGTCCACCGGGGACGCTCTCGTTGCGCAGCACCCGCAGGCCGTCGTAGGCGTTCGTGCCGAAGCGCCCGAAGCGCTGCGGCCCGAACCAGTTGGGGGCGCCGCCCGCCTGCAGCGCCTGGAGGGCGGTGCGGGCGTTCTCGAGCGCGCCGTCCCCGACCCCCCGGATGTTGATCTCGAAGCGGTTGCCGCGCAGGTGGCCGATCCCCAGCTTGTTCGAGTGGAAGCTCTCGTCGAGGATGGTCACGCCGGGCAGCGCCTGCAGTTCGCCCACCGCCTCGGGGAAGCGCTTCGGCACGCTCAGCCACTGCACCGTGACGGCGGCCTTGTCCTTCAGGCCGGCGACGCCGATGGCCTTCTCCTCTACCCCGCCGCGCATCAGCGCCTGCACGAGCTCGCGGGTGGTGTAGCCGCGCTTCTCGACGAGCAGGTAGCGGTGCGAGCCGCGGCCGGCAGGCAGGTAGGCGGGGATCTCGGTGACGAGGAAGTCTTCGGGCACGGTGCGGACCTCGCCGCCCGTGCCCGGCACCTCGGACGTCACCAGCGGCAGGTCGCTCCAGCGGAAGAGCAGGCGCTCGCGCTCGGCGGCGTCGGCGGCGCTCGAGTCAGCGCCCTGTTCGGCCGCTTCGGTCGCAGGTGCGGCGGCCCCGGTTTCGTTCTCTTCGTACGTCAGCTCGGGCGAAAGCGGCTGTCGTCCGCTCACGCCCTCCCCCGGCGCGGCCGGGAGCGGCGTTCCATGCGCTCGAGCATCAGGGCGCGCGCCAGGTCGAAGCGTTCGCGCAGGCTGCCCGCTTCGAGCAGGTTCTGCTTGGCCTCGGAGGGCACGACCATGTTCGCGGCGATGAACGACGCCTGGTAGAACGGGTCTTCCGGCAGGTGCTTGTCGATCTCGGCGCCGGCGTCGCCGTCGAAGCGCCGGCCCGCGTAGGTGCGGAAGGTGTCCAGCGCGTCCCAGGCGGCGATGGCCTCGGCGTTGGGGTCGTCGCGGCCCAGCGGGGCGGGCTGCTCTTCGGCGTAAGCCAGCGGGCGGGTGGCTCCTCCGGGTTCGGCTACGTCGACGACGCGCGTGACGTCGACCTCGTAGCGCTCCTGGCCGTGGACCAGGAGGTCGTATGTGCCGTCCGGCATCTCCTCGGCGGAGAGGACGTGCACGACCGTGCCGTAGCGCGCGACGCGCACGGCGGTGTCGCGGATCGGGGCCTGCCCCGGCTCGTAGACGATGATGAAACGCTTCGGTTCCTGCTCCTGCGCCAACACCTCGCGCACGAGCCGCTTGTAGCGTTCCTCGTGTACGTGCAGCGGGACGGTCATGCCCGGGAAGACCACGACGTCCAGTGGGAAGAGAGGAAGCTCGCTCACACCACCAAGGTAGCAGGGAAACCACCCGAAGCCTGATACCTATGGCGCAGGTGAAGGCGCGGTGAACCTGGGGTAACGGAAGCGGGAGGCCGGCAACTGGTGCTGGCCTCCCTTCTCTGGCGGAGCCGACGGGATTTGAACCCGCGACCTTCTGCGTGACAGGCAGATATGCTAACCGCTACACTACGGCTCCACGCGCTAGTGAGTGTACGTGCGGCGGCCGCGCGGCGTCAAGCCGAGGCGGCACGTTGGGGCTGCCCCGTGGGGCGTCAGGCGCGAGCGACGAGACCGAACAGTATCCCCGCCAGCATGGTGGTTCCGATCACGAGGTTCGCGTTGAAGGCGGCCAGCACGTCGGCGGCCGTGCGGCGCTGGAGCGCCACGTGCTGCCAGCCGAGCACGGCGGCCGTCAGGGCCAGCGCCACCCAGTAGGGCCAGCCGAGCGGCGCGAAGAACGGCACGGTGGCCAGCGCCAGCAGCGCCGCGACGTGCAGGGCCGCCGCGACCCCAAGCGCCGCCGGCACGCCGAAGCGTTGCGGGATGCTGTGCACGCCGTGAGCGCGGTCGAAGTCGAGGTCGAGGATGCCGTAGACGACGTCGAAACCGGCCACCCACGCGCCCACGCCGAACCACAGCGCCCACGCCTCTGGCGCGAAGGCGCCGGTGACGGCGATGTAGCCGCCCGCGGCGGCGGCCCCGATGGTGACGCCCAGCCAGAGATGGCACGCCCAGGTGAAGCGCTTGAGGTACGGGTAGGCGATCAGGAAGAGCACGGCCACGGGCAGCAGCGCCAGCGTCAGCGGGTTGAGAAGCGCGCCGGCCACCAGCAGCAGCGCCAGCCCGAGGAAGGTTATGAGCCAGCCGTCACGCCCCGACAGCCTGCCGCTCGGGATCTCGCGCCCGGCGGTGCGGGGGTTCAGGGCATCGATGCGGGCGTCTATCACGCGGTTGGCCGCCATCGCCGCGGTGCGCGCGCCCACCATGGCGAGGGTCACCAGCAGGAACGTGCGCCAGCCGGGCCAGCCCTCGGCCGCCAGCAGCATGCCGCCGTAGGCGAACGGCAGCGCGAACAGGGTGTGCTCGAACTTGATGAACGACAGGAAGGTGGAGAGGCGGCTGGGCGCGGTCACGCGAGCCATGCTAACCCCGGCACGCCGGCGCTCAATGCTGCTTGGCGGCTTCCTTGATGGCGTGCGTCGAGAAGCCGAAACTGGGCAGGTGCCCCTGCTGCCCCTGCGCCGCGCCCGTGAGGATGGTGGTGGTCAGCTCGGCCAGGTCGGTGCCGCCGACGGCCACGCGCATCCCCAGCTCCTCCTCGAGGTCGGAGCGGGTGCGGTCGTCCAGCATCGTCTCGGTGCCGTACTTGAACATGTTGGGCGACAGCAGCAGCAGGTCGGCCTCACCCGGCTTCACGCCCACCAGCACGTCTCGCCCCGCCAGCAGCCCTGCCACGGTGGTCACCTCGCCGAAGGTGCGGTTCACGAGCTCGCGCACCTCGAGTTCGAGCCCGTCGATGCCCTGCAGCGGCGCGAGCGCTTCACGCAGCGTGGGCGCGAAGAGCCGGCCCGTGGCCACCAGCACGCGCTGGGGCCTATCGAGCGCGGCCGGCAGCTCGGGCAGCCCCTCGCCGAGGAAGTCGCGGACCATGCCGACGCCGTTCTCGAGCATGGTGAAGCCCTCGTACTCCTCGGCCTGCGGCAGCGGTTCGCCAGCCTTCAGGTAGAACTCGTCGGAGGCGAACACGAAGCGCGTGCCGCGCTCGGCCAGCATGCGCTGCTGGAAGCGCTTGATGCGCTTGACCACGTCGGCGGCCTGCTCCTGGGTGTACGGCTCGAGCTGCGTGAGGTGCCCACGGTGGCCCGTGAGGCCCACGGGCACCGCGGCGGCGGCCAGCACGTTGGGGCGCGACGACAGGTAGTCGAGCGTGGCGTCCAGGTCGTCGCCGTCGTTGCGCCCCGGCACGAGCACCATCTGGGTGTAGAGGTCGATGGGCGCCAGGCGCTCGAGCATGTCTCGCACCCGGGTGACGCTGTCGTCGGGCACCTTGTTGGGCCACCAGTTCATCAGCTCGGCGCGCTTCTCCTCGTCGGTCGTGTGCACCGAGACGTACAGCGGGCTCAGGTGCTCCTCGAGGATGCGTTCGATGTCCTTCTCGCGCAGGTTGGTGAGCGTGACGAACGAGCCGTACAGGAAGCTGGTGCGGTAGTCGTCGTCCATGATGTAGAGCGACTTGCGCATCCCCTTGGGCATCTGGTGGATGTAGCAGAAGTCGCAGTGGTTGGCGCACAGGCGGATGCCGTCGAAGATGACCTCTTCGAACTCGAGCCCGGGCTCCTCCCACCCGACCTCGAAGTCGACCTCGGTGCCCGTCTCGGGGTGACGCACCTGCAGCGTGGCGGCGCCCTTCTCCAGCTCGCGGCGGTACGCGAGGATGTCGGGGATGGGCGCGCCGTTGACGCTGACGAGCTCCCAGCCCGGGCCGATCCCGGCGCGCTCGGCCTTCGAGCCGGGCGTCACCGTCCGGATCGCGGCCGGGGTGATCTTCTCGGGTTGGGGGTCTCTTCGGCTTAGGACGACACGCGGCATGACCCGGCAGTCTAGCAGACGGCCTCGAGCCTGCGCCGCCCGTGGTGAACGCTCGGAGCGGTTCGCCCTGGCGAGGGGTCAGATCGAGTCGTCGTGGTGTTCGTGCTGGCGCCGGCCCCCGCTGCGACGGTCCTGCGGCACGACGAAGCCGTGAGCGGGCGGCAGGTTGGTGAAACGCACGAGCTCACCCGGGCGGAACGGCTGCACGTGCGCTTCCTGGCGCCTGTGGCCTTCCCAGCGAGGACCTTCGTCCTCCGGGGGCTCGAGGTCCAGGAGCGCGACGACCAGCGGCACGCCCGCGTCGACCACCACGATCCGCCCCTCCACCTCGAGCACCCGGCCGCACGCCACGAACCGGCCGAGCCCCGTAACCTCTACGCCAAGTACGCTGCCGTCTTCCGCGTGTTCCATCCCGTCCGTCACCGGCTGGATGATCACCTTCGCGGGACCGGGGCGTCCGAGGTAGGGCCCCGTGCGTTCGAAGAGGTGAACGAGGGCGTCGCCGGCGAGGGCCTCGAGCAGCGGGCTCCCCTCCGTGCGGGGGAAGAGCTCCACGTCGGCGGCGTGTGCACGCCACCGCGAGATGAACGACTCGGGCGATTCCTCGATCATGCTGGCGCATTCTACCTCGCTGGCGCGCGTGCTAGACTGGCGGCCGTGATTAGCAAGCCCCATCCAGGCGCACTCCGGACCCTCGCCCACCTCGTTGGGGGCGAGGGTTCTTACTTAGTGGAGGCAAGATGCTGAACCGACTGGCCGAGGTGCAGGCCTTGGACCTTGAGCTGGACGCCATGCAGCAGGAGCGCGCTCAGGTGCCCACCGAACTGCTGGCTGCCGACGAGAAGCGCCGCGAGCTGGAGCAGCGGATCTCCCAACGCACCAAGGAACGCGACGATCTGCGCCGCGCCGTGAACGCCAACGAGCTGGAGCTCAAGTCGATGGAGGAGCGCCGCCGCAACGCCGCCGCCTCCGCCGTACGCGCGTCGACCTCGAAGGAGGCGTCGCAGTTCCAGAACCAGGAGCTGCAGTTCGGCACGCGCGTGCAGGAGCTGGAAGAGGACACGCTGCCCCTCATGGAGAGCTTCGACAGGCTCACCGAGGAGGTCCAGGGCCTCGAGACGGAACTGGCAGAGCTGATGCCGCAGCTGGAAGAGCTGCAGCGCGCCGAGGACGAGCGCGTGGCCGAGGTCGACCGCAGGAAGGTGGAGGTAGAGCGCAAGCGCGACGCCCTGGCTTCCAGCATCGACGCCCCGCTGCTCAAGCAGTACGACCAGGTGCGCCGCTCGCGGCGCGGCGTGGGCCTGGCCGAGGTGGTCGACAACGCCACCTGCTCGGGCTGCAACGTGCGCCTGCCCATCCACGTCGTCCAGAAGGCGCGCAAGGGAGCGGGCGTCACGCGCTGCCCGAGCTGCGGCCGCATCCTCTGGTACAAGGACTGACGCCGCGCCAGACGGCGAGCAGCGAACGACACACGAGAAGGCGGAGTGGGAACCTACCCCACTCCGCCTTCTTCGTGCCGGCCTAGGAAGGCCCTGAGTTCAGCGGAGGACGGCCAGCGGATCGATCGCGCTGCCGCGCTCGTGCAGCTCGAAGTGCAGGTGCGGCCCGGTCGAGAGGCCCGTCGAGCCCACGCGGCCGACGGTGGCGCCCTGCGTCACGTACTGGCCCACCGAGACGGAGATGCTGCTGAAGTGGCCGTACCAGGTCTCGGAGCCGTCGGCGTGGCGGATGCGCACGAGGTTGCCGTAGCCGCGCGACGACCAGCCAGCGTAGGTGACCGTGCCCGAGCGCGCGGCGCCTACCGGGGTGCCGGTGGGGGCGGCGATGTCGATGCCCCGGTGGAAGCTGGAGGTGCCCATGCCGAGGTTGCGCGGGCCGTAGTAGGAGGTCAGGCGGCCGTGCAGCGGCCAGACGTAGCGGTTCTCCTCCTCGCGTACCTTCTGCAGACGCGCGAGCGCTTCGGTGGGAAGGGCCTCGGGCAGGAAGACGATCATCTCGGGCGTTATGTCGAAGGGCGAGCGCAGGCCGTTGGCGCGTGCGAACTCGGCCGGCGAGATGTCGTGCTCCTCGAGCAGGGCGAGCACCTCGTCGCTGCCGGAGATGCGCACGACCAGGCCCGGGCTGGGCGGCACGAGCAGCTCGAAGCCCGTCGGCAGGCGGTCGAGCGACGAGATGTCGGGGTTGGCGCCCACGAGCGCCGCGAGGCTGAGGCCGAAGCGCGTGGCCACCGAGCTCAGGGTCTCGCCCTGGCGCAGCGCGTACCACGTGAAGCCAGGAGGGATCTTGGCGCCCACCTCGGCCGGCCCGCCCACCGCGTCCACGTAAGGTACCCGCAGCACGTCGCCGGGGCGGATCATGGTGGTGGTCAGCTCGTTGGCGTTGAGAAGCGCGTCGACCGTCAGGCCGTAGCGTTCGGCGATGGCGCCGATGGAGTCGCCGGGCTGGACGGTGCGCAGGGCGTAGGACTCCGCTCCCGCTGCAGGGGTCAGTGACAACGCTGCGAAAACGAGAAGACCTGCAGCGCGAGTGGGTTTTGACAAGATGATCGTCCCTCTCGACGGAGATTCGGAGGCTACCGTACCAGAGCTTTCTTGAGAAAGTCATGAGCCCCCCCTGATAAGGGGGGCTCAGGCAGTCTCGCCTCTGCGCTTACCGACCTCGTCCTGGACGTAGGAAACGACGTCGAAGGTGCTGGCTCCGGGTGTGAAGATGCGGCCCACCCCCAGGCTTCCCAGCTCATCCAGGTCCTGATCGGGCACGATGCCTCCGCCGAACAGGAGGATGTCCGACGCCTCGCGCTTGGACAGCGCGTCCGAGATCTCGCGGAAGTAGTGCATGTGCGCGCCCGAGAGCACGGAGAGGCCCACGGCGTCGACGTCCTCCTGGATGGCGGCGTTGACGATCATCTCGGAGGTCTGCCTGAGGCCCGTGTAGATGACCTCCATGCCGGCGTCGCGCAGCGCGCGGGCGATCACCTTCGCGCCGCGGTCGTGGCCGTCGAGGCCCGGCTTGGCTATGAGAACGCGTATCGGTCTGTCCATGTCGCTCCTGAGTCGGTGGCGCTACGCGGGGTTCCCGCGCGCTGGGTCCGCCCGCCAGGGGCGGGTCGGGCCCGGTCCTGCCGCGGCGCTAGATCAGCACCGGCTCCTGGTATACGCCATACACCTCGCGAAGCACGTCCATCTGCTCGCCCAGCGTGCAGAAGGCGTGCGCGCACTCCATGAAGGCGGGCATCGTGTTGGTGCCGCGCTTGGCGGCCTCGCGCAGGTTGCCCAGCGCGCGCTCCACTGCCTGCGGGTCGCGCTCGCGGCGCACGCGCTCCAGCCGCTCGCGCTGCACCTTCACGACCTGGGGGTCGACAAGCTGGATGGGCACCTCGGGGTACTCCTGCTGGAAGGCGTTGACACCCACCACGAGGCGACGCTTCTCGTCGATCTCGCGCTGCTGCTGCCAGCTGGCATCGCCGATCTCGCGGGCGAAGAAGCCCGACTCGATGGCGTCCTCGACGCCGCCCAGGGCGTCGATCTGGCGGAAGTAGTCGAGCGTCTGCCGCTCCATCTCGTTCGTCAGGCTCTCGAGGTAGTACGAGCCGGCGAGCGGGTCGATGGTGTTGGTGACGCCACTCTCGTGGGCCACGACCTGCTGCGTGCGCAGCGCCAGCGTGGCGGCCTCTTCGGTGGGCAGCGCCAGGGCCTCGTCGTACGAGTCGGTGTGGAGGCTGTTCGTGCCGCCCAGCACGCCGGCCAGCGCCTGGATGGCGACGCGCGCCATGTTCACCAGCGGCTGCTGGGCCGTGAGGCTGACGCCCGCCGTCTGGGCGTGGGTGCGCAGCTTCCAGGAGCGGGGGTCCTTGGCGCCGAAGACGTCGCGCATCTGGCGCGCCCAGATGCGGCGCGCGGCGCGGAACTTCGCGATCTCCTCGAAGAAGTCGTTGTGGACGTTGAAGAAGAAGGAGATGCGGGGCGCGAACTCGTCGACGTCCATGCCGCGCTCGATGGCCTTGCGCACGTAGTGGATGCCGTCGGCCAGGGTGAAGGCCAGCTCCTGCACCGCCGTCGAGCCGGCCTCGCGGATGTGGTAGCCCGAGACGGAGATGAAGTTGAAGCGCGGTGCCACCTGGGGGCCCCACTCGAAAGTGTCGATCACCAGCTTCACGCTCGGCGCGGGCGGGTAGATGTACTCCTTCTGGGCGATGAACTCCTTGAGGATGTCGTTCTGCAGCGTGCCGCCCACCTTCTTCAGGTCGGCGCCCTTGCGCTCGGCCATGGCGAGGTACATCGCCCAGATGGCGTTGGCGGGGCTGTTGATGGTCATGGAGGTGGTGATCTGCTCGGGGTCGATGCCGTCGAACAGCACCTCCATGTCGGCGAGGCTGGCCACGGCGACGCCGCACTTCCCTACCTCGCCCTGCGCCATCGGGTGGTCGGAGTCGTAGCCCATCAGGGTGGGCAGGTCGAACGCGGTGGACAGACCGGTCTGCCCTGCCGCCAGGAGCTTGTGGAAGCGCTCGTTCGTCTGCTCGGCAGTGCCGAAGCCGGCGAACATCCGCATCGTCCACAGCCGCCCGCGGTACATGGTCGTCTGAACGCCGCGCGTGTACGGGAAGCTGCCGGGGTTCCCCAGTTCGGTGGCGGGGTCGAAGCCCGCCAGGTCGTCCTGCGTGTACAGCGGCTCGACGGGGATGCCCGAGAGGGTCTCGAACAGCGCGTCGCGCTCGGGCACCTTCTCGGTGGCCGCCGCGTACTCTTCTGCTAGCCAGTCGTCCTTGGACTTCATGACGCCAGTATAGGGCCAGGAGCGCTGCTTCTCATGCTCACGGCTGGTTGTACCGAGGGGCCGACGCGCCATGAAGCACCTCGGCCCGCACGCCCGCCGCCTCCAGCTCGGCGTCGGCCGGCAGGTCGTTGCGAAGTACCGCCAGCGCCTCGATGACCCGGTCGCCCGCCTCGTTCTCGAACTCGGCGACCGTGCCGAGGCGTCCGACCATGCGGCCGCCCGCGCTGATGGTGCGCTCGCCGTCTGCGGGCCTGCCCGAGAGCCGCAGGCGGGCCAGCGAGCGGCGCAGGTTGCCCCGCGCCTCGATGCGGGCCATGATCTCTTGCCCCAGGTAGCAGCCCTTGCGGTACGAGAGTGCCTCCTCTAGGCCCGCTTCCTGCGGCAGTACGCCATCGCCCCCTTCGCCCGCGGCGGTGGGCACGCCGGCCAGCACGCGCAGGGCGTCGATGACGCCGGGCTCCACGACCGTCGCGCCGCGCGAAGACAGCGCTCCCGTCAGGGCGTCCAGCCGCTCCGCCGGCACGAGGAGGTCGAAGCCGCCCGCCGCCGAGCGCCGCCGCGGGAAGGCGACGACCTCGACACCGTCCAGCTGGAGCTGGGCGTAACGACTCGCCTCCGGCGCTTCCCCGAGCAGGTCCGTGGCGCCGCCGCCCTGCAGGGTCAGCAGCGCCAGCCCCGGCTGACGCTTCAGCGTCACCTGGTCGAACACGATGTGGCTGTCCAAGCTCTCGAGCACCCAGTCGGCGCGGTCGTCGTCGATCACCAGCAGCAGGTCGGCCTTGCCGCGCCGCAGCACGCTCGCCTCGGCGATGGCGTGCCCCTTGTGGTTCAGGTGAAGGGTGCGCCCCACTCCGCCGACCGGCAGGCCGCTGACGTCGTTGGCGAACTGGCCGTGGAGGAACGGCGCGGCGTCGGCTCCGGTGGCCTCGACGGCGACGGCCGGCAACTGCGCGAGGAGCGCTCCCGTCTGCGCGGCGCGCACGAGGCCTTCGGGCACGGCGGCGGCCGCGGCCGCGCCTTCGCCGGTGTGCACGGCCGCGCCCATCGCACGGACGTCCTGGTCGATGATGGTCTGGTCCTGGCTCATGCCCCGATTATCGGCCGCCGCAGCGCGCGCGTGTGCCGTCGGGCCGACGGAGGCCTGCACGCCGGCAGGTCTGAACACTACGTCAGAGCTCTACGACCGTGAACTCGTAGGCGTTCACGACCCGCACCCCCTCGGGCGTCACGTACTCGCGCGGCGCGTTGGCGCCGCTCAGGTGCACGTGCCCGTGCACGTGCAGCCGGGGACGCCAGAGGCGGTGGAACTCGTTGAACGCCCCGACGCCCTGGTGCACGCGGTCGTCACCAGCGTTGGGACCCACGGGCGGGGCGTGAGTAAGCAGCACGTCCACGGCGCGCCCGAAGCGCGCCCGGTTCCACAGGAGGCGCGGGTAGAGGCGGCGCGTCAGCGCGCGGAACTGCCACTGCGTGTACTGGTGGGGGCCGGGCCGGTAGCGCAGGCTGCCCTCGACGCCCGCGATCAGCAACCCGCCCACCTCCACCACGCGGAGGTGGGCGTCGATGCAGCCCCCGGGTGGGTGCTCCTCGTCCGTTTCAGGGTCGCGCAGCTTGCCGTAGGCGTGGTTGCCGAACACGTAGACCGGTGGCACCCGCGACTTGGTGGCCAGGAACTCCAGGAGGTAGCCGGGGATGTCGCCGGCCGAGAGGATGGCGTCTAATGGCGCCAGGTTCCCGGGGAAGTTGGTCGAGTAGACCACCGGCGACACCGCGTCGGCTATGAGCAGCAGACGCACCCGCGCGGCGCCTAGGCCGCCATCTCGCTCTTGGCCGCCCACTCGAGCCCGGCCCAGATCAGGTCCTCGATGTCGCCGTCGAGCACCTCGTCGGGGTCGTGGCGCATCGCGCCGGTGCGGTGGTCCTTGACGTACTGCTTGTCGAGCACGTAGCTGCGGATCTGCGAGCCCCACTCGATGGCCTTCTGCTCGCCGCGCGCCTTCATCTGCTCCTCGAGGCGCCTCTGCTCCTCGCGCTCGAAGATGCGCGAGCGCAGCACCGTCATGGCCTTCTCGCGGTTCTTGATCTGCGACTTGCCGTCCTGGCACGTCACCACGATCTCGTCGGGGGTGCCGCCCCTGTAGACCACCCGCACCGCCGAGTCGGTGGTGTTCACCGACTGGCCACCGGGTCCGCTCGAGCGGAAGACGTCGACCCGCACGTCGTTCGGGTCGATGTTCAGCTCGAACGAGTCGTCGATCTCGGGCATGACCTCGACCGACGCGAAGGACGTGTGGCGCCTGCCCTGCGAGTCGAAAGGCGACACGCGCACGAGGCGGTGGACGCCGCCTTCGGGGCGCAGCATCCCGAACGCGCGGTCGCCCCTGACGATCATCTGGGCGTACTCGATGCCGTTCGGGGCGTCGTCGTTGGCCACCAGGTCGATCAGGTCGACGGTGTAGCCGTGACGCTCGGCGTAGCGGCGGTACATCCGCAGCAGCATGCCGGCCCAGTCGGACGATTCGGTGCCGCCGGCGCCCGGCTTGATCGTGACGATGGCGGGGCGCGAGTCGTGGTCGCCGCTGAAGAGCGTCTCGCGGTAGAGGTAATCCAACGCCGCCTCGACGCGCTCGAACTCGCCCTCGAGCTCGTCCTTCTCGTCGTCGTCGGCCATCTCGTAGAGCTCTTCGAGGCCCTGGACGTCGTTGGCGACGTTGTCGAACGCCTGGATGACGCGCGTCAGCTGCGTGGCCTCCTGGCTGATGCGCCGGGCGTTGTCAGGGTCGTTCCACAGACCCGGGTCGTTCAGTTGCGGTTGCAGGAGTTCGAGCCTGGCCCTCTTGGAAGCCAGGTCAAAGATACCCCCTGAGCGATTGGATACGTTCCTTCAGTTCCGACAATGTTCCTCTTGGCATGGTTCGCCCTCCGAACGGTCAGTCTAGCGCGTTCGGCCTCCCGTCCCGGACGGCTCGCGCGACGTCTGCCGCCAGCACCGCCGGCGCGCCCTGGCCCGCCGGGCGCCATCTGCCCTCGTGATATCCTCGGCACAAGAAGCTCCGCATCACCAGCGCCGGATCCAGTACCCGGCCGCTCGTAAAGACCCTCGCCCAAGACCGCCGGAGGCGCACGTTTGGCCCTGTTAGACAGCTTCGGGTTGCAGGATGCCATCGACATCCTGATAATCTCCGTGCTTCTCTACCAAGCCTACGTGCTGCTTATCGGGACCCGCGCCTGGAACGTGCTGCGCGGGCTGCTGGCGCTGTCGCTGCTCTGGTTCCTGGCCGGCCTGTTCGAGCTGCAGGCCACGAAGTGGCTCTTCGACGCCGTCGCCCCCGCCGGCTTCCTCGCCATCGTGGTCGTGTTCCAGCCGGAACTGCGCGCGGTGCTCGAGCGCGTGGGGCGCGGCCGCAAGACGCGCAGCGCCACGGCAGACCCGGTGCAGGAGATCATGAGCGCCATCCGCGAGCTGGCCACCCAGAGGCGCGGCGCCCTCATCGCCCTCGAGCGCCGCACCCCCCTGAAGGAGTACGCCGACAGGGGCACCCCGATCGGGGCGCCCGTGACCTCGGCGCTGCTGCAGACGATCTTCGCCTCGAAGGGGCCCCTCCACGACGGGGCCGTGATCGTGCGCGAAGACCTGGTCGCCAGCGCCGGCGCCATCCTGCCCCTGTCGGACCGTCACGAGGGGTGGTCGGTGAAGCACGGCACGCGCCACCGCGCCGCCCTCGGCCTCTCCGAGGTCACGGACGCGCTGGTGCTGGTGGTCAGCGAGGAACGCGGCACCGTCAGCGTCGCCAGGAACGGCGTCCTCACCCCTGACGTCGCGCCCTCCGACCTGTTGAAGGCTCTGCGCGAGGCCTACGCATGAGCGGCATCCTCGGCCTGCTGCTGGAGCTGCCCAGGCGCCTCGTGCGCAACTGGCCCCGCAAGCTGGTGGCGCTGCTGGCGGCGTTCGGCTTCTGGTGGCTCATCGTCACGACCACCACCACCATCACGCAGCGCAGCTTCGTCATCCCGCTCGTGGTCGAGGGGATGGAGGCGGAGGACCTCGCCGTCGGCGTGCCCGACGTGGTGGAGGTCAGCGTCTCGGGCCCGGGCCCGCGCATCGACCGGCTGCGGCCCGACCAGATCCGGGCGACGCTCGACCTGAACGACGCCACAGGCGAGTTCGAGCGCCAGATAGTCGTCCAGACACCGCAGGAGGTGCGGCTGCTGAACGTGACGCCCTCCAGCGTGATCGGCGAGCTGGAGACCGTCGCGCAGCGCAACGTGCCGGTCGAGGTGGGGGTGGTTGGAGAACCACCCGAAGGCAGCGTCATCCGCACCGCCGCCACCCCCTCGCAGGTGCGCATCTCGGGGCGGCAGCAGCTGCTGAGCCGCGTGGCGCGCGTGGTGGCGCTCAGCCCACCCGCCGGCGGCACGTCGGTGCTGACCGCCCTGGACGAGGGCGGTCAGCCCGTGACCGGCGTCTCGTTCGACCCGCCTACCGTCGAGGTGTCGGTGGGCAGCCGTCCGGTGCTCTACACGGCCGAGGTGGTCGTCGAGCTGGAGCCGCCGCGCGACCCCGCCATAGAGGGCGTCACCCTCTCGCGCCCCACCGCGACGGTAGCGGGCGCGCCGGACGTCGTCGCCACGCTCGATTCCTTGACGGCGACGGTAGAGCCGCTGACCGGGGACGTTGCGCCCGGGCGGTATACTCTTCCAGTTCGGCTCGCGCTCCCTGAAGGGGTGGTGGCCGTTTCCATCCCCTCCGCCGTCCTGCAGTACGTGAGCACGCCGGTGGAGCCCTGACGAGCTTTCTGGAGGAACCTTGATCCACCCGATCCGCTACTACGGAGACCCCGTGCTCCGGCGCCGCGCCAGCGAGGTGACGGAGTTCGACGCCGGCCTCGAGCGGCTGGCGGCAGACATGCTGGAGACGATGTACGCCGCCGACGGCGTGGGCCTGGCCGCTCCGCAGATCGGCGTGCCGAAGCGCATCTTCGTCGCCCTGGAGATGCAACCCGGCGCCGACGCCGACCCCGACGAGGAGGACGGCGAGCTGGCAGCCACCGAGCGGCGCCGCCGCTGGGAAGAGCGCCGCGAGCACGTGATCGTCAACCCCGTGATGCTGACGCGCGAAGGCCAGCAGTTCGGCCGCGACGGCTGCCTCAGCCTGCCCGGCCTCAGCGTGGACGAGGTGCCGCGCGACCTGATCGTGGAGATGGAGTACCAGGACCTGACCGGCGCCAGGCGCACGCTGCGCGCCGAGGGCTACTTCGCCCACGTGCTGCAGCACGAGTTCGACCACCTGGAAGGCGTGCTCTTCTTCGACCACCTGCCCGAGCCGCGCAAGCGCGACTTCCTCGAGGAGCACCGTCGCGAGCTCGCCGAGATGCAGCGCGAGGCGCGGGCGTTCCTCAAGGAGGAGCGCGAGCGCCTCGGCAAGGCCGCCGGGCGCGCCCGCGCTGCGGTCAGGTAAGCGCCTTGTCTCTCAGGCCCCTGCGCGTCGCCCTCTTCGGCTCGCCTGCCTTCGCCCTGCCCACCCTCGAGGCGCTGGTGAGGCACCACGACGTCGCGCTGGTCGTCACGCAGCCCGACAAGCCCGCCGGGCGCGGCCTGAGCGTGAGGGCGCCCGCCACAGCGCAGCGCGCACGCGACCTGGGCCTGAGGCTCGAGCAGCCCAGCCGCCTCAGGAAGAACGCCGAGTTCGAGGAAGCGGTGCGCGGACTGGAGCTCGACGTCGCCGTGACGGCGGCGTACGGGCGCATCCTGCCGGCCTCGCTGCTGGAGGTGCCGCGCCACGGCTTCCTGAACGTGCACGCCAGCCTGCTTCCCAAGTACCGGGGCGCGGCGCCCGTGCAGTGGGCGCTCATCGAGGGCGAGAGCGAGACGGGCGTCACCATCATGCAGACCGACGTAGGACTCGACACGGGCGCCATCCGGTTGCAGCGCCGCGTACCTATCGCGCCTTCCGACGACGCCCGCACGTTGCTCGAGGCGCTCTCGCAGCTCGGCGCCGAAGCGCTTCTGGAGGCGCTGAGGCTGCTGGCCGAGGGAACGCTGCCCTCGTCGCCGCAGGACGACGCGGCAGCGACGCTCGCGCCACCCCTGAAGCCCGAGGACGGCTGGCTGCGCTGGACGGACGACGCCCGGCAGGTCGTGAACCGCCACCGCGGCGTGGCGCTCTGGCCGGGTACGTCCTTCGAGTTCGGCGGCCAGCGCGTGAAGGTCGAGTCGTTGCGCGAGGCGGACGCGGTGGGCAGCGCCGAACCGGGTACGGTCGTAGGTACGACGGAGACGGGCCTGGTGGTCGCCACCGGGAGCGGAACCATCGAGCTGGATAGCGTCAAGCCGCCCGGGAAGGGCGCCATGAGCGCCCGCGCCTGGGCCAATGGGCGCGGAGTTAGGAAGGGAGCGAGCCTTGGCTAGCGTCGCGATCGTAGGCCGTCCGAACGTAGGCAAGTCGAGCCTCTTCAACCGCCTGGTGGGGCGCCGCGAGGCGATCGTCGCCGACATGCCCGGCGTTACGCGCGACGTGAAGGAGGCGGAGGCGACTGCCGACGATGGCTACACCTTCCGCCTGCTCGACACGGGCGGGCTCTGGTCGGGCGACCGCTGGGAGAAGCCCATCCGCCAGAGCGTCGAGGCGGCGCTCGTGGGGGTCGACCTCGTCCTCTTCGCCGTCGACGGCCGCGCCGGACTGACGCCTTCCGATCACGAGGTCGCCGAGTGGCTGCGCTCGCTGGGCAAGCCCGTGCTGCTCGTCGCCACGAAGGTGGACGACCCGCAACACACCGAGACGGCGGAGTACTTCGAGCTCTACTCGTTGGGCTTCGGCGAGCCGCACCCGACGGCGGCCGAGCATGCCATCGGCACCCACGACCTGCTGGCCGAGATACGTGTCCGCTTGGGCGAACTGGAGGAAGAGGTCGACGAGGAGGCCGTGAAGGTCGCCATCATCGGCCGGCCCAACGTGGGCAAGTCGAGCCTCGTGAACGCCATCGTCGGCGACGAGCGCGTCATCGTGGCCGAGGTGGCCGGCACCACGCGCGACAGCGTCGACGTCCGCTTCGACTTCGCGGGCCGCCCGTTCGTGCTGATCGACACGGCCGGCATGGCCCGCAAGGACGTGGGCGACCTCGAGTACTACGCCCGCATGCGCTCCGAGATGGCGCTGCGCCGGGCCGACGTGGCGATCCTGGTGGTCGACCCGTTCGAGTTCGGCGACCACGAGATGCGCCTGGCGAACCTGGCGCTGGAGTGGGGCAAGCCCGTGGTGGTGGCGGTCAACAAGTGGGACCTCGTCACCGACGCGCAGCTCGAGCCGTTCCAGAAGGACCTCGACCAGGGCCTGTCGCACCTGCACTTCGCGCCCCGCGTCTACACGAGCGCCCTGACCGACTTCGGCCTGCACGAGCTGCTGGCCACCAGCATCCGGCTCTTCGACACCTCGCACCGCCGCGTGGCGACGGGCGAGCTGAACGGCTGGCTCGAGGTCTGGACCACCCGCCAGGCGCCCCCCAACTTCAACGGCAAGCCGCTGAAGCTGCTGTACGTGGCGCAGGTGGACGTTGCGCCACCCACCTTCGTCTTCTCGATCAACAGCGAGTCGTTCCTGACACGCCCCTACGAGCACTACCTGAGGAACCGCATCCGCGAGGACCTGGCCTTCTCGGAGGTTCCCATCCGGATGGTGTTCAAGGAGCGGCAGGGCGGCCGCAAGAAGGTGCGCACCTAGCGCACGACAGGATCCCGTTCTGCTGTAGATGCGCACCGTGACGGCCGGCTCCGACGCCGGCCGTTCGCTGTTACGACTTCTCGACCTGCAGCGTCACCTTCAGGTTGCCGCGGCGCGTCTCCCCTTCCACGCGCACGACGTGGAAGCGGCCCAGTCCGGCAGCGTAGACCTCGTCGCCCTCGGCGGCGCTGGCCGACTTGCCGGCGGCCACGCCGTTGACGCTGACGCGGCCCGCCGCCACGCCTTTGGAGAAGTAAGCGCGCGACACCCCGAAGGCGCGCGCTCCCAGCACGTCGACCCGCAGGGAGGGCACGACCGCGCCCATCTCCTTGCTGCTGCCGCCTCCGAGGCGGGTCAGGGGCACCTCGGCGCCCTCGACGGGCCGGCCGCCTACGCTTCTCACCAGCTTCAGTTCGGACGCGAGCGGGCCGAAGGTGACGAGCGTGACGCCGTCCTGGTGCGCCACGGCGTCCCCCAGCCGGCCGGCATCGACGCCTGCGGCGCGCGCCGCGGCTCGCAACTCGTCGGCGTCGCCCGCGCCGGCCACGTACCAGCCGGTCAGCTTGGGCTGCGCTTCGGGGACGTGGTCGGGGTACGCGGCCACCACGCGGCGCCGCGCCCCTGGGTAGCCGCCCCACGCCTCGCTGCTGAAGCCGGCCTCCTTGAGGCGGGCCAGCAGCGCGTCGGCTTCCGCCGGTTCCAGGAAGTCGCTGAAGGCGACGCGCCCGGCGCGCGCCGCGGTGCTCAGGGCTGTGAAGGTCTCGGTGCCACGTTCGGCCATGCGCCCAGCTTAACCGCGGCCGGGCGGTGCCTACCTAGCGGACGTCGATGACGTCCACCCCCGCCTCCGAGAGGCGGTCGGCGAACTTGTCGGCCCCGGTGCCGGCGACGCGCAGCACGAGGCGGCGCTTGTGCCCCGGCTGGATGCCGGTGGTGACGGCTGCGACGATGTTGGACGGCGCGCCCTGGTTGGCTACGCGCGCCAGCACGCCGGGCTCGTCCGGCAGGTCGACGGTGACGCGCGTGCCGCCCTCGCGCAACGCGAGGAAGGTGACGAGCGCGCGCATGAGGTCTGTGATGGTGAGGATGCCCACGAGCTCGCCGCCGTCCAGCACGGGCAGGCCCGACACGCGGTGCTCTTCCATCAGCAGCGCGGCCTGCTCGATCGGGTCGTCGACGCGCACCGTGATCACGGGCGAGCGCATGACGTCCTTCACGGTCAGCTTGCTCAGCAGGTAGTTGAGTTCGTAGATCGAGAGCGTGGTCGCCTTGGAAGGGGTGGCTTCCTTGAGGTCACGGTCCGTGACGATGCCGATCAGCTTGCCGTTCTGCGTGACCGGCAGCCGCCGGAAACCGCCTTCGCGCAGCCGCTGCATCGCTTCCATCACGGGCGTGCTCGCACTGACCGTCTGCGGGCCTTCCGTCATCCACTCGCGCACTAGCATCGGGTTCCTCCTTGGGCTTCACTCGACTCTAACATCGTCACACGCAGCCGCTGCGCCGAGCGCGATGCGTCTGCGACGCCACATCGCGCGCCGGGAGCCGCGCGGGGCATGACATGATGCTGCCATGAAGCGCCTCTCCATCCTAGGCTCGACCGGCTCCATCGGGACTCAGACCCTGGACGTGGCGCGCTGGCGCGGTTACCGCGTCGAAGCGCTCGCTGCCGGCCGCAACGCTGCTCTGCTGGTGGAACAGGCGCGCGAGTTCCGCCCCCGACTAGTGGCCTGCGCACCCGAGGTGGCGGCCGACGTGGCGCCGCACCTTCCGACCGGCACGCGCCTCGTGACCGGCACCGAGGGCCTCGAGGCCGTCGCCACCGCCGACGTCGACGTGGTGGTTGCCGCCATCCCCGGCATCGGCGGACTGGCCCCCACGGCTGCCGCGCTGAGGGCGGGCCGCCACGTGGCGCTGGCCAACAAGGAGGCGATGGTGGTGGCGGGGCCGCTGATGTGGCAGCTGGCGGACGCCAGCGGCGCCCGCATCACGCCCGTCGACTCGGAGCACGCAGCGCTGCTGCAATGCCTGGTGGGCGAGAGCGCCGAGAGCGTGGCCGCGCTCGTCATCACCGCCTCCGGGGGGCCGTTCCGCACGGGCCCAGCCGACCTGAGCGGCGTCACGGTGGCACAGGCGCTGGCGCATCCGAACTGGTCGATGGGCCCGAAGGTGACGATCGACTCGGCCACCCTCTTCAACAAGGGTCTCGAGGTGCTCGAGGCGCACTTCCTGTTCGACGTGCCGCTGGCGAACATCGAGGTGGTCGTCCACCCGCAGTCGCTGGTGCACGGCCTGGTGCGCTACCACGACGGCAACATCAAGGCGCAGGTCGGACCGCACGACATGCGCATCCCCATCCAGTACGCCATCGAGGCGCCGGAGCGCCCGCCCGTCCCGCTCGAGCCTCTGCCGCTGCGGGGCAGCTGGGAGTTCGAGGAGCCCGACCACGCCCGCTTCCCCAGCCTGCGCCTCGCCTACCGGGCGGGCGAGATGGGCGGCGTCGCCCCCGCCTACCTGAACGCCGCTGACGAGGTGGCGGTGGCGGAGTTCCTCGAGGGGCGCATCCGCTTCGACGCCATCCCCGAGCTGCTGGCGGCGGCGCTGGAGGCGGCGCCGGCCACGGCGCTCGACTGGGACTCTTTGCGCGCCGCGGACGCCGAAGGCCGGCGCATCGCGCTCGAAACCGCCGCCGCACAGGGCAGGCCTGCGTGAGCGGACGCGGGATCCGGCTCCCCTTCGACCTGCTGGGCGTTCCCGTATGGCTCGATCTCAGCTTCATGCTCATCCTGCCGCTGTTCGCCTACCTGATCGGCTCGCAGATAACCGGGTACGCCGTCCTGCTGCAGAGCGTAGGAGTGCCGATCGATCCCACAGGCCTCGACGACGGCCTTACGCCGTGGCTGCTGGGCCTGGCGGCCGCGGTCGGCCTCTTCGTCAGCGTGCTCATCCACGAGCTGGGGCACGCGGTGGTGGCGCGGTTCTACGGCGTGGCGACGAAAGAGATCCGCCTCTGGTTCCTGGGTGGCGTGGCGCAGTTCGAACGGATGCCGCGCGGCCGTGGCGCCGAGGCGATCGTCGCCATCGCCGGACCCCTCACCAGCTTCGCGATCGGCTTCCTGCTCTGGTGGGCGCTGCCGCTGGCCGCCAATAGCGACGGGCTGCTGCTCGTCGTCAGCTACCTGGCCGTCACGAACGTGGTGCTGGCGATCTTCAACCTCCTGCCGGCGCTTCCACTCGACGGCGGGCGCGTGCTGCGCGGCCTGCTCGAGCTGTTCATGCCGCATCTGCCCGCCACGCGCGTGGCGGCCGGCGTCAGCGCCGTCGTCGCCATACTCCTGGGCCTCTACGGCTTCTTCTCCATGAACTTCCTGCTGGTGATACTCGCCTTCTTCGTCTACAACGCGGGCCGGGCCGAGGCGCAGGCCGCTGTCGTCACGGACGCCTTCGAGGGGCGCAGCGTGGCCGACCTGATGACGCTCGACCCGATCACGGTGGACGTCGGCATGCCGCTCGAGCAGTTCGTGCGGCTGGCCGAGTTCCGCTCGCACGCCGGCTACCCGGTGGTGGACCCGGACGGCCACCTGACGGGCTTCGCGTCGATAAGTGATGCCCGCGCCGCGTTGGGGACGGGCACCGAGCCGGACGCCGAGTGGGAGGCGAGCTTAGGGGGCGCCTCCACGGTCGGCGACATCCTGCGGCCCGCCGAGACGATCGCACCGGACGCCACCTCGATGGAGGCGCTGCGGCGCCTCGCCGAGGGCGAGCTGGGCCGGCTGATGGTGGTCGACGGGTCGGGGCGCTTGCTGGGGGTGATCGGCAAGCGCGACCTGATCGCGCTGCTCCGCAGCCGCCAGGGGGAGGCGGAGGGCGAGCTGCCCGTCGACGAGGAGCCGTAACCGCACCCATCCGGCCACGTCGGCCGCCTCGACGGAGTCGCACGCCCGGACGAAGTCGGACGCCCGCCTGACCCTCCCCTCCCCCACCCTTTGCCATACTGGACCAGGCGGCAGGAACCGCCTTCATGATGCTGACTGCACTCACCTTCGCCCTGATCATCACGAGCGCCGTGGTCGTCCACGAGCTCGCTCACTACTTCAACGCCCGCAGCGTCGGGCTGCCGGTGCGCTCCTTCAGCGTCGGCCTCGGCCCCGTGCTCGCCCGCCGCAAGTGGCGCGGCACCGAATGGCGCCTCAGCCTCCTGCCCCTCGGCGGCTACGTCGAGTTGCCGGGCATGGCCCCGACCGTCGACGAAGACGGCAACCTCCAGCACCCGGACGAGGGCGTGGCGAAGCTCCCGTTCTACAAGAAGGCGTGGGTGCTGATCGGCGGGGTGATCGCCAACTACCTGCTGGGCAGCATCCTGCTGGCCGGCGCCATCAGCCTGCAGCCCGCCTACCGCGCCGTGACGCTGGGCGCAGAGCCGGTGGTGCACGGCTCCGTCGTGGTCGGCGTGGCCGACGGTTCGCGCGCCGCAGCGCTGGGGCTGCAGCCCCAGGACCGCGTGACCGCGGTGAACGGCATCGTCGACCCGACGCCCGACCAGCTCGTCGACGAGGTGCGCACCGCAGACGGGCTCGAGTTGACCGTGGCGCGTGGCGGCGAGCAGCTAGAACTGAGCACCCCCTGGCCGCCGCAGGACGGCGAGCCGCTGCTGGGCATCGAGATCGGCGCCATCCTCGACCCCGTGGGCTTCTTCGAGGTTCTGCCCGAGACGGCCCTCTTCGGGATGCAGGTCGTGCCGCAGATGGTGACCGGCTTCGTCAAGGGCATCGGCTCGGCCGTTACCGGCGCGCCGAACGAGGACGTGGCGGGGCCCGTCGGCATGGTGACGATGGTGTCGCAGGCCGCCCAGATCGGCGTGGCGCCCGTGCTGCTGCTGGCGGCCGTCATCAACCTGTCGCTGGCCGTCTTCAACCTCCTGCCGATCCCGGGCCTCGATGGGGGCCGCATACTGCTCGCCGCCGTGGTGGCGCTGCGCGGCCGGCCGTTCCGCCCGGGCCAGGAGGAGCAGATCCATTTCGTGGGCGTCATGCTGGTGATGGCGCTTATCGTGCTCATCACCTTCCGTGAGGTCGGCGCCCTCTTCACCGGCTAGTCTGTGAAGGTGCAACATGGCGCTTCCCCCATCGCCGACGAGCCCGAGGATCCCCTACCGGAACGGGCGGCCGTCCTGGTGCCCGCTTTCGAAGAGGCCGACAACCTCGGTCCCGTAGTCGCCGCCGCCCTCGCGGCCGGCGTCGGCCCCGTGCTCGTCATCGACGACGGCTCGAGCGACTCCACGGCCGAGGCCGCGCGTGCCGCCGGCGCACGCGTGCTGCGGCTCGCCGAGAACCTCGGCAAGGGCGGCGCCGTGGCTGCCGGGGCGGCGGCGGTCGACGCCCAGGTCGTGGTGCTGCTGGACGCCGACCTGGTGGGCCTGAAGCCCGAGCACGTGCGCGCGCTCGCCGCGCCCGTGCTGTCCGGTACTGCCGACATGACCCGCGGTACGTTCAAGGACGGCCGCTGGCGCACCACCGCTGCGCAGAACATGCTGCCGGTGCTGAACGGCCAGCGGGCGCTGCTGCGCGAAGCGCTGCTCAAGGTGCCCGGACTGGCCGAGAGCCGCTACGGCATAGAGGTGGCCATCTCGCGCGAGGCGAAGGAGAAGGGCTGGCGCAGCCTCGACGTGCCTCTGCCTGGCGTTTCGCAGGTCATGAAGGAAGAGAAACGCGGCTGGCGGCGCGGCCTGCGGGTAAGGCTGCGGATGTACCGCGAGATACTCGGCACCCTGGTCGCCAGGGGCCGCCGTCAGCACCGTTGAGCCGAACCGGATGGAGGTACCCATGGAGATAGTGAGGATGAGCGTGGGCCCGTTGCAGGCCAACGCCTATCTGCTGCTGGCAGGCCAGGAAGCCGTCGTGGTGGACCCAGGTGACGAGGGCGCGCGCATCGCGCAGGAGCTCGTGCGACGCGGCAAGCGCCTGGCGGCGGTATGGCTGACGCACGCGCACTTCGACCACGTCGGGGGGCTGGCCGACCTGCTGGCGCAGCAGCCTAACGGTTCGGTGCCCGTCCACATGCACCCCGGCGACCGCCTGCTGCTGGAGCACGCCGTCGAGTCGGCGGCGCGCTGGGAGATAGTCATCCCGGCCCCGCCCCTGGGCACCACGGACATCGCCCACGGCGACGTGCTGAGCGTGGGAGAAGCGCAGGCGCGCGCGCTGCACACGCCCGGCCATGCGCCCGGCCACATCGCCTTCCACCTGCTGGGTCACGACGTGGTCCTGTCGGGCGACGCCCTCTTCCAAGGCTCGATCGGCCGCACCGACCTGCCCTTCGGCGACCAGCGGCAGCTGCTCGAGTCGATCCGCCGCGAGCTGCTGTCGTTGCCCGACGAGACGAGCGTGCTGCCGGGCCACGGCGCCACCACCACTGTGGGCGCCGAGCGCCTCAACAACCCGTTCCTATGAACCTCGGCAGACGCGGTAGCATCTGCGCATGTCTCTGAAGGTCCTTTGGCAGGACGAACGGTCGGCCGAGGCCGCCCGCCACATGCAGCTGCCGCCCTCCCTCGAGGTGCGCTTCGTCGGCCCCGAGGAGGCCCTGGCCGAGCGCGACTGGCCCGAGGTCCTCGTGTGCGGCAACCCGCCCGCCGAACTGTTGGACGGAGCGGCTCTGCAGCACCTCGTGGTGCCGTGGGCGGGCGTCGGGGTGGCGCTGCGCGAGCGGGCGCGGCAGCGGCCCCACGTAAGGGTCCACAACTCGCACTACAACGACGGGATGGTGGCGCAGCACGCGCTGGCGCTGCTTCTGGCCTGCTCGAACCGCATCGTGAAGGCCGACCGCGCCATGCGGCGGGGCGACTGGGGCAACGACGTCGACGACGACAACCTGGGCGTGCAGCTGAGCGGCAAGGTGGCCCTGCTGCTGGGCTACGGCGCCATCGGCCGGGCCATGAGGCCGTTGCTGGAAGCGCTGGGCATGGAGGTGCGCGCCTTCCGCCGCCGTCCCAGCGGCTCCGGCGAGCTCCGCGAGTACGGCCCGGACGAGCTGCACGAGGCGCTGTCCGAAGCCGACGCCGTCATCGTCTCGCTGCCCGGCACGCCAGCCACCGAAGGGCTGCTGGGCGCGGCCGAGCTGGCGCAGCTTAAGGAGACGGCGGTGCTCGTGAACGTCGGGCGCGGGAAGGTGATCGACGAGGAGGCCCTCTACCGGGCGCTGGCCGAAGGCAGCATCCTGGGCGCGGGCATCGACGTCTGGTACCAGTACCCGAAGCGCCAGCCGCTCGAGCGGGTCTTCCCCAGCGCGTTCCCCTTCCAGGAGCTGCCGAACGTGGTCATGAGCCCGCACCGGGGCAACGACGTCCAGGGTTGGCAGGAGGCGGCGGCGCGCGACGTCCTGAAGACCCTGGCAGCCCTGGCTGAGGGCGAGGAGCGCAACCGCGTCGACCTCGAGAGCGGTTACTGAGGCGTAAGTTCGACCTCGTCGCCCACCTCGGCGGCGGTCCTTCTCTCCAGCAGCCCCTGCAGTGCGATCTCGAGGGCGGCCTCCAGCTCGCGGCGCAGCGAGCGCTCGGGGCGGTAGGCCGCCCACTGCAGCGCGGTTATGAAGTAGGTGTTCGCCAGCGTGCGCGCCAGGCGCTCGACCGAGAAGTCGCTGCGCACCACTCCGTCGTCCGCGCCGCGCTTCAGCGCGCCCTTCAGCAGCTCGCCCAGCGGCAGCGCCAGGAAGGCGCCGCGCGAGCGTTCCGGGTCCGGGTTGAGCAGTTCGTACGACAGCGGCAGCACGAGCTCGCGGCGCGTCTCGACGAAGCCTGCCAGCTCGTCGAACAGGAAGCGCAGCTCGTCGAGGACCCCGAAGCCGTGGCCGCCTTCGCGGCGCTGCCGCACGCGCTGCGCCAGCTCGGTCAGCTCGGCCGCTGCCAGGTCCAGCAGGATCGACTCCTTGTAGGGGAAGTAGTTGAAGACCGTGCCGCGGCTGACGCCGGCGCGGGCGGCGATCATGTCGTAGGTGGCTGCGTGGAAGCCGCGCTCCTCGATCAGCTGGAGCGCTGCCCGCAGTATGCGCTCGCGGCGGTCGGCCTTCTGCCGCTCCCTGGCACCGGGCTGCTTCGTCACCTGGGCATCTTGACACTCCCACCGATGAATCGGTGGGATTCTCGATGTGGCCGCTCACGTCAGCTCCGTCACGCCAGGTTGGGTGAT
>CAZVCT010000003.1:57750-59628 GCA_964625655.1 uncultured bacterium | reverse complement strand
CCGCCGGCATGATGCAAGGCGCCCTGGGCGCCTATGCCCTTCGAAGCCGCGTCCAGTAGCCGGGTGCTTCCTCCGTTGCCCAGCGGCCAGTGGCCGACGGTGGCCATGGCCTGGAAACCGCCGTGCCTCGCGATGAGAAGCGCGCCGGCCTCGGCCCCCAGGTGCCGGACGCCCAGCTCGATAGCCCGCTCGGCGAAGACCTCGAGGTCGCCGGGGCCCTGCACGGCTGCCCGCAACTCGGCCAGCGCCGCGCGGGCACGGCGGCCCGAGATCGAGTCCACCACGTAACCGAGGTCGAGGGCGACGTGGCCTGCCAGGCGGCGCATCCGCTCGCTGAACGGGTCGGGCCGCGACAGGTGAAGAGTGGCGTAAGGCACGCCGTTGCGGCTGACGGCCATGAGCAGGTCGCTGGCTTCGGCCACCGGCAGATGGGTGTCGTCGTCATGCCAGTAAAGCGTGACCGTGGCCGACAGGAGCTCGGCAAGCTCGCTGGCTACCTCCTCGAGGTACCGGTCGGGCCGTTCGGTCGAAGCGAAGCGCTGCGGGAGCGCCAGAAGGCGCTCGGCTACCACCCACGGGGGAGAGGTCTCCCGGAGGGCGTCTTGTCTATCAATGACCTGCATCTGGTTCCTCTTTCGCCCCCGGGCAACAGATTGCTTTCGGTTCCGGACTGACAGGCAGTGAGAGTACCGTGAGGTTTCTTACAGCTCCCTTACGGCCCAAGGCATGTCGGCAGACGCCGAGGGCCGAGCGGCGGTAGCCTAGCCGGAAGTTGCCGCGCCCAGCCCAGCTCCCCTTCCACCTCCAGTGCCTGGCCTCGGCGCTGATGACCACCGCCGCGAGCATGATGCAGGTGATGGTGCCGCTCTACGCGGTCAGCCTCGGCCTGGGTCCGCAGTGGCTGGGCGTGCTGATCGCCTTGCCGGGGCTGGTCCCGGTGCTGCTCGCGCTTCAGGTGGGGCGCTGGATCGACCGCGGCGGTCCCGGGCGCTGGTTCGCCCTGGGGATGACGGGCATGAGCGCGGCGCCGGCCGTGCTGCTGGTCGCGCCGGGCGTCGCCATGCTCGCCATCTCGCGCCTCGTCATCGGGCTGTTCAACCTCTTCGTGAGCGTCTCGGCGCAGTCGCTGACGGCCGGGCTCGACAACGGCCGCAGCCACCAGTCGAACTTCGCCGCCTACTCCACCTGGCTGGCGGGCGGCCGCATGGTGGGGCCCGTGCTGATGGGCGCCATCCTCGACGGCTACGGCTTCATAACGAGCTTCTGGGTGATCCTGGGCATCCTGCTGGTGGGCACGGCGCTGGCGTTCGTGGTCTACCGGCTGGTGGGCAGCATGAAGGTCGACATGTCGCGCGACGTCGTCGGCTCGGGCAAGATGCTGCGCACCGTCCTCGGCAACGTCGGCTTCCAGCTGGCCGTCCTCACCAGCGCCGGCATCTTCCTCGCCCTGACGGTGCGCGAGGCGTTCCTGCCCGTGATGCTCGAGGAGATGGGCATGTCGGCCACCGTCATCGGCACCCTCGTCAGCGTCGGGTCGCTGACCTCGGTGCTCATCCGGCCCGTGATGCCGGCCGTGACCCGGATGCTGGGCGGCACCGGCCGCACCCTCGTGGTGTCGATGGCCTCGGTGGCGCTGGGGATCGGCCTGCTGTCGGTGGCGCAGTCGGTGGCGGCCTTCGCGGTGTTGGCCGTGGTGGCCGGCTTCGGGGCGGGCGTCGGCTTCCCGCTCAGCATCGTCGCGGTCGCCGGCCACGTGCCGCCCCGGCAGCGGGGCATGGCGCTGGGGCTGCGCCTCTCGATGAGCCACGCCGTCGAGACGGTCGTGCCCGTGCTCAGCGGGCTGCTGGTGGCGGCCACGAGCTACGCCGTGGGCTTCGG
>CAZVCT010000003.1:0-57650 GCA_964625655.1 uncultured bacterium | reverse complement strand
TGCCCGTGCTCAGCGGGCTGCTGGTGGCGGCCACGAGCTACGCCGTGGGCTTCGGTGGTGCCGGCCTGGTGCTGGCGGCGCTCACGTTCCTAGCGGCACGGCGCGTGCCGAAGTTCGAGGAGGCCGAGGCGGCGCAGACGCCTGCGGTGGTGGTGCCGGAGGGGCCGGCACCGTCCGACTCCGACGCTCCGGAGCCCGACGAGGGTTCGCCCGGAACGCCAACCGGAACGCCAACCGGAACGCCAACTGAAACGCCGCCCGAAACTGTGAACGGAACTCCCTACGAAGCGAAGACGACAACGCCCGAACCAACGTCTCGCGATTAGCCGAAGGTCCGCCGTAGACGGCGTAAACTGCCCGTCTGGACGTGAGCCATGGCCGAGAAGCGCAGCGAGTACGAACTGATCCTGTACACCAGCGAAGACGGTGACACGCGCCTGCACCTGCGTGCCGGCCACGGCTCGGTGTGGCTGACGCGCGACGAGATGGCAGAGCTCTTCGCCATCCCTCCCGCGCAGGTCTCGGCGCAGCTGGCGCGCCTGCGCGCCGACGGTGAACTGGACGCTTCCTCCGTGCGGCAGCCCGCCGCCAGCGAGCCCGACGAGGGGCTCGTGCTGTACGACCTCGACGCCATCCTCTTGGTGGGCTACTCGGTGCGGTCGCGCCGCGGCGCGCAGTTCCGCCTCTGGGTCACCAGCGTGCTGCGCGAGTACCTCGCCAAGGGGTTCGCGCTCGACGAGTCGCGCCTTGGCTTGCCCGAGTGGGACTACTACGACGAGCTGCTGGAGCGCATCAAGGAGATCCGCGGCTCGGAGGTGCGCTTCTACGGCAAGGTGCGCGACCTGTTGGCGCTATCCGAGGACTACGTCCCCAACGATCCCGAGGTGTCGGAGTTCTACCGGCGCGTGCAGAACCGCATGCTGTACGCGGTCACGAAGCACACCGCCGCCGAGCTGATCATCGAGCGCGCCGACCCGAAAGAGCCCAACATGGGCGCCACCAGCTGGCGGGGCGGCCGCGTTCGCAAGGCCGACGCCAACGTCGCCAAGAACTACCTGACGAAGGACGAGCTGGCGCTGCTGAACCGCATCGTCACCATGTTCCTGGACGCCGCCGAGCTGCGCGCCAGCCGCCGCGAATCGATGCGCCTGGCCGACTGGGAAGAGCTGCTGGAGTCGTTCCTGAAGAGCAACGACCTGCCGCTTCTGGAAGGGGAGGGCGGCGTAACGCCCGAGTACGCGAAGCGCGTCGCCCACGAGCGCTACGCCCTGTTCGACGAGCGCCGCCGCGCTGCAGAGAAGCTCGCCGACGGCGAGGTCAGCGAGCTGGAAGAGCTGAAGCGGATAGCGGAAGCGGCCGGGCGCCCGCTGCCGAAGAGTCCCTAGGGAACCCTTCGGAGCCGGCGACCGGTCGCCTGGCGCATGCGCTGCGCCGAACCCGAGGCTTACGCCCCCGCGAAGCTGATGTCGTCGACGGCCAGGCTGGGCACGGCCGCGAAGCCGCTGTAGCCGGCGATCCACTCGACGTCGTTGCCCACTTCCTGCACCCGCTCGAGCAGCTCGAAGATGTTGAACGAGATGGCGAAGTCGTCCACCGGTCCCTGCTCGCCACCTTTGATCTCCATGCCCATCGCCTGCACGCTGACGTCGCCCGTGATCGGGTTGGCGCCCGCGTGCACGCCCATCAGGTCCGTGACGAGCACGCCGTCGCCCTGCTTCACGCCGTTGCCCGGCAGCAGCAGCAGGTTGCTGGTGCTGACGCCAAGCGTGCCCTTGTAGCTGCGCGCCGCGTGGCCCGTGTTGGCCTGGCCCGTGCGCGCGGCCGTGTCGGAGTTGTGCAGGAACGAGCGCAGCACGCCGTTCTCGACGATCACGAGGCGCTGGGCGGGGGTGCCCTCCGAGTCGAAGGGGCGGCTGCCCAGGCCCTCGCGCAGCGTGGCGTCGTCCACGAGCGTGATCATGTCGGACGCGATCTTCTGGCCGAGCTTGCCCTCGAGGCGGCTCTTGCCCTCGGCCAGCGTCTTGCCCGACACGGCGTAGGTGAAGAGCGCCAGCAGCGTGGCCACCACGTCGGGCTCGAAGATGGCGCGGCGGCGCCCCGTCTTGAGCGGCTTGGCGCCCAGGTGGCGGCCCAGCTTGCGCAGAGACTCCTGCGCCGTGCGGCCCGGCTCCAGCTGGTGGAACTCGCGCTTCACGTCCTGCTCGTAGCCCTGCTTGACGCTCTCGCCCTCGCGCATGACCAGCGCCGAGAAGAGCGCCGCCATGCCCGCGCGGTACGAGCCGTCGATGCCGGTGGTGGAGCCGATCTCGACCTCCGACTGCTGCTCCTGGTAGCCGGCGTACTGCACCGACTGCACGCGCCCGTCGGCGGCCAGTTGCCGCTCTAGGGCGATGGTCTTCTCCTTCTTGTCCTGCAGCGCGGCCGACAGGCCCTCGTCGACGAGCTCGAAGCTGCCCAGCGCGCCGCCCGCGGGCAGCGTGGCGCTGCCGCTCTCCTGCAGCTCGGCGTTGCCGATGGCCTCGTCGAGAGTCCACGCCAGCGCTTCCTCGCTCAGCTCCTCGCTGTAGGCGTAGCCCACGCGGCCGTTCGTCACCACGCGCAGGCCCACGCCGCCACTGGCAGCGAGGCTGACGTCCGAGACGGCGCCCTTCTGCGCCTGCACGTTCAGCTTCCGGTCGTTCGTGGCCAGCACTTCCAGCTCCACGCCGCGCTTGCCGGCTTCGGCCAGCAGCCACTTCTTGGCGTCCGTTACCTTCATGCCTCGCCTCCCACGACGATGTCGCTCACGAGCAGGTGCGGCTGCCCGACCTCGGTGGGGATGGAGCCCGACAGCGAGCCGCACATGCCCGGCTCGTTCGAGAGGTCGTCGGAGACGGCCACGATCTTCTTGATCGAGTCGGGGCCCTTGCCCAGTAGCATGGCGCCGCGGACGGGCTCGGCTATCTCGCCGTTGCGGATGATGTAGCCCTCCTTGACGGCGAAGTTGTACTCGCCCGAGCCGGGGCGCACCTGGCCGCCGCCCAGCGTCTTGGCGTAGAGGCCGTACTCGATGCCTTCGAACAGCTTCTCCTTGGGCGTGTCGCCCTCGGTGACGAAGGTGTTGCGCATGCGCGAGGTGGGGGCGAAGGTGTAGTCCTGCCGGCGACCCGAGCCCGTGGGCCGGTAGCCCGTCTTGAGCGCGCCCCAGCGGTCGACCATGTAGCTGGAGAGCACGCCCTTGTCGATCAGCACGGTGCGCTCGGTGGGCGCAGCCTCGTCGTCGAAGCGCGACGAGCCCCAGCCGTTGGGGATGGTGCCGTCGTCGACGTACGTGACGACGGGGCTGGCGATCTGCTGCCCCACCATGCCCGTCAGCGCCGAGGCGTTGCGGGCCACGCCCGTCGTCTCCAGCAGGTGCCCGAGGGCCTCGTGGAAGATCACGCCACCGAAGCCGTTGCCCAGCACGACCGGCATGGTGCCGGCGGGGGCGGGCTTGGCGCGCAGGTTCGTCATGGCCAGCTCGCCGGCCTTGCGGCCTATGTCGGCGGGGTCGTACATGTCCAGCAGCTCGAGGCCTACCGAGAGGCCGGGGCCGGCGTGGCCCGTCTGGGTGCTCGAGCCGTCGGAGGCGATGGCCTGGCCCACGAGGCGGGTGCGCACGCGGCGGTCCTCGACGTAGGCGCCTTCGCTGTTGGCCACCCACACGTCCTGCTCCCACTCGAGCAGCGTGCCTTCCACCTGCTTGATCTCGGGGGCGATGCGCGCGCCGGCGTCCAGCTCGCGCAGGCGCTCGAGGCGCCACAGCTTGTCGTGCGTCTCGAACGTCACCTTGGGCGCGTGGATGTCGGGGCCGACGTCCAGCTTGCGCAGGTCGATGCCCCCGCGGCCCGCGGCGTCGGGGCGGCCGGCGCCGTTGCCGTTCGAACCGCGCAGGCTCGTCAGGCTGTTCAGCAGCTCCTTCAGAGCCGCGTCGGTGAGGTCGTTGGTGTAGCCGTAGATGACGTCCTCGCCGTAGAAGAGGCGGATGCCTGCGCCGAGCTGGATGCCACTGGTGGCTTCCTCGACCCGGCCGTTGATGGTACGGAGCTGGCGCCGACGCCAACGTTCGACGTAGACCTCGGCGAAGTCCGCACCGGCGTTGCGCCCCTGCGCGAGCAGGGCGCCGTAGCTATCGGTGCTGAGCATGCCCGATGCTAACAGCCCGCGCGCTCGAAGGTGCTCAACTGTTTAGGTGTTCGCCTATGAAGCGGAACGGGTGGCTGCCTGGCGGAACGGACGCCAGCCGCCCCGGCCAGGCAGCGGCAGCCACGACCTTCCCAGCCGGGCCGGCGCCGTAGCATGGCGGCGTGCGCATACGCCAGCCAGACCTGCCAGTGCCGCGCGGCGAGCCGCACACGGGCACCATCGACGAGCTCGTGGAGCTGCTTTATGGCCGCCGCCTGGTGGTGCTGAGCGGGGCCGGCATCAGCACCGAATCTGGCATCCCCGACTACCGCAGCCCGGGGCGCGTGGGGCCCGTGCGCACGCCCATCAACTACCAGCAGTTCGTGGGCGACGCGGCCAGCCGGCGCCGCTACTGGGCGCGCAGCACCGTGGGCTGGCCCGCCATGCAGGGGCGCAAGCCCAACGCCGGCCACCGCGCGGTGGCGCGCCTCGAGCGCGAGGGGGTGGTGGCGGGCGTCATCACCCAGAACGTCGACGGGCTGCACCAGGTGGCCGGCAGCCGCGAGGTGGTGGAGCTGCACGGCTCCCTTGCGAGGGTCATCTGCCTGCGCTGCGGCCGAACGGAGCGCCGCGATTCGCTGCAGCAGCGCATGGAGCAACTGAACCCGGCTCTGTTCGATGCCCTGCGCACGGACGAGGTGAACGTGCTGCCAGATGGCGACGCCGAGATCCCCGACCGCCTCGTCGAGGGGTTCACCGTGCCCGACTGCCTGCACTGCGGCGGCATGCTGAAGGCCGACGTCGTCTTCTTCGGCGAGAACGTACCGGCCGAGCGCGTGAGGCGCTCGTTCGAGCTGGTGGAGGAGGCCGATGCGCTGCTAGTGGTGGGCTCGTCTCTGGCGGTGCGCTCGGGCTACCGCTTCGTGGTGGCGGCGAAGGACCAGGGCAAGCCCGTGGCCATCGTCAACCACGGACCCACCCGGGGCGACGACGACGCGGACGTTCGCGTCGAGGGCCGCCTAGGCGAGGTGCTGCCCGAGCTGGCGCGGCGCCTGACCGAGCCCCCTACTGACCGATGATCACGGTGTTGAAGCTCAGCGACACGTCGCCCTCGTAGCTGGTGGCGGCGGTGGCGGGGCGGGCGGCCAGCAGCGCTTCGCCGCCTTCGGGCAGGCCGGCCAGCTGGTCCACCAGCACCAGCTCTACGGGCCCGTCGCCGTCCACGTGCAGCGTCAGCTCGAGCCCATCGCAGGCCTGGCCGCGGCAGTCGAAGGTGCGGTAGCGGGCGGCCGCGCTGCGGGCGTAGGAGAGCGACTGGCCCGTGTCGCCCACCTGCAGCAGGGTGGGCTGCGGGCCCGTCTGGATGAACAGGGTGATGCGCTCGGCGCCGCGTGGCGAGGCGAGGCGGAAGGTGAGCCGCCGGTCGTCGCCCACCCGCGTGTCGCGCACGTCGGTGACGGTCGGCGCCTGCAGGTTCGCGATGTCGGCTGCGGCGCCGGGGTACGTGCCGGCGTCGCCGGGCAGGCGCACGCGCTCGCCGGTGAAGCCCGAAACCGTGGCCAGGCTGTCCGGCAGGGTGTCGCCGCCGCGGAAGAAGAGCCAGTTGGCGCCGTAAGGCGAGCCATCCACGGCCAGCTGCGCGTACATGACGCTCAGGCGCTGCGGCTTCGAGGTGCTGTAGGTGGGCACGCGCAGCGCCCAGACGACGCTGCCGGCCAGCAGCAGCACACCCAGCACGAGCAGCGCCCCGAGCGCAGGCGTCGCGCCCCGCGGCACCGCCAGCAGCGGCGCGAACGAGCTGACGGCCAGCGCGACCAGCAGCGCCACCGCCACGCTCATGCCGAAGCCCAGACCCAGCTCGAGCGTGTAGGCCAGCGGCAGGATCAGGTAGGCGGTGACGAAGACGCTGACGAGCGCCAGCAGCACGGCCGGCCACCCGATCGTGAGGCCCCGCCGGGTGGGCAGGCCGACCCCGAACACCGCCAGCAACGCGTATACGAACGTGGCCACCAGGGTGGGGAGCAGGAACGTGACGCTGGCGCCGGGCAGCGTCAGCGCGGTAGCCAACGAGATGCCAGACCACCACAGCCAGACGGCCGCGGCGAGGCCCCAGAAGCCCGCCATGCGCGCGCCCAGGGCCGCGAAGAGGGTGAAGCCCAGGCCGGCCGCGGTCCAGACCGCGACGCGAGCGGGCAGCGGCATGGCGTACCACGGCTCAGGCAGGCCGGTGAGAAGCTTGATCAGCTCCGTGACGCCGTAGCCGAGGCCCGCGGCGGCCGCCAGCCCCAGCAGGGTGGTCAGCAGCGCCAGCAGCAGCCCGCCCAGCGTCATGGCGCCGGCGCCCACCAGCGCGGCCACGATCAGCAGCCACAGGATCAGCGCGCCCACCGCCAGCCAGACGGCCCAGCCCTCGGGCGCCTGCAGCACCAGGCCCGGGAAGACGTCCTGGTAGATGGCGTTGCCCGCAGGCATGGTGGCCAGGTCGGCGTTACCGAAGGCGCGCACCGCCGCCAGCGCGTTCTCGCCATGGTGCTGGAACGAGCCGCGGTCCAGGTGCTGCAGGTCGTCGAGGGAGGTGTGGTAGCGCTCGACCCCCTCCACGAAGGCGAAGTTGATGCCCGGCAGGCCGGCCTCGAGGAAGACCGTCAGGTCGGTGTCGTTGGGCAGCAGGCGGTAGATGTCGTAGAGCAGCGAGCTGGTCACGGGCGACGGTGCCGCTTCCGAGAAGCGCCTTATCAGCCAGGCGTTGCCGGGGCTCGTCTGGAACAGCATGCTCTGGCCCGCCGTGCCGCGCGCCTCGAAGTTGGCGATCAGGCCCACGTCGTCGGCCCAGGGGTGCTCCAGGAACGCTTCCGCGCCCGTGAGGCCCACCTCCTCGCCGTCGGTGATCAGGAAGATGACGTCGTTGCGCAGCTGCGCCTCGGAGCGCAGCATGCCGGCCACCTCGACGATGGCCGCCACCGCCGCCATGTCGTCTGCTGCGCCCGGCCCGGCGCCAGCCGAGTCGTAGTGGGCCGAGAGCATCAGGGCCGGACCGCCTGAGTGGCCCTCGAGGCGCGCCATGACGTTGGTGACGTCGGCGCAGACGTCGAACTCGGGGCGGCAGCCCCAGGCGTTCTGCAGCTCGACCTCGTAGCCGAGCGCCTCGAACTCTTCCACCAGACGCTCGCGCACGGCCGCGTTGGCGGGCGTGCCCACCGGGTGCGGCGAGCCGTCGCCCAGCAGGCGCTCGAGGCGCGGCCAGGCGCGTTCGGCCGAGAAGGCGCCCGCGGGGGCCGTGGCGGGCAGCGGTTCGGGCGGCTGCCAGAAGCGCTGCGCCACGAAGTAGCCAGCCGCCAGCACCAGCAGGCCGAGCAGGAACGCCAGTGCGGGCGCGGGCCGGGGCGCGTAGCGCCTTACCGTGTCGTAGCCGTACTCCGGGTACATGTCGGGGCTCAGCCTACCTCAGGCCGGGCTTGCCCGCTCCTTCCGCGTACTGCAGGAACTCCGCCCAGCTCGCGAACTCTCGCACCTCTCCGGTGCGCAGGTCCTGCATGCGGATGACGTGCCGCCGCCGGCGCCCGCTCGATGTGGCGCCCTCGCCCGGTGCGGCGCGCCCGCTATCGCTCGTCGTCACCCGCACCACGAAGGCCGCGGCGGGTCCGTCGTCGCCATCGCTCATGTTCGAAGCGTACGCAGCCGGTGTTACGGCGCCGTTACGCCCCTGGCGCCCGCGCGTCGGGCGTCGCCGCGTCAGGCGTTCCCGCATCGGGCGTTCCCGTATCGGGCGCCTCCGCATCGGGTGCGTCCGTAGCCGGCGTCGGCCGCAGCTCGGGCGGCAGGCTCTTGTCGTCCAGGCCCAGCAGCAGGTCGGGCAGCTCGCGCTGCAGCGCCTCGTCGCCCACGTCGACCAGGGAGCGCGCCACCGACACGCGCGCGACCGGGTAGTCGGTCAGCCGCGCCTGCTCCAGCGCCTGCTCGAGGGCCTCGCGCGCCTGCGCGTGCCGTCCCCGGGCGTGGTGGATGCGCGCGAGGCGTGCCAGGGCCAGCGCGCGAAGCGTCGGGTCGGAGACCTCCTCCAGCTGCACCGCGAACTCGGCCTCCGCCTCGTCCAGCCTCCCCAGGTCCATCAGGGAGGCCGCGAAGTTGTTGCGCAGCGTGGCGGTGCTATCGAACCGCCCCAGAGCCAGGGCCTCGCGCGCCACGCCAAGGGCCTCTTCGGGGCGCCCCAGCGCCATCAGGCACTGCAGCAGGTTCATCGCGACGTTCACCTGCACGAACTTCGACCTGAGGCGCTGCGCGATGCCGAGCGCCTCCTGGTGGGCTCCCAGAGCCTCCTCGTGCCGCCCGAGGTCGTCGTGGATGGCGCCCAGGCTGGTCAGTTGGCTGGCGAGATCGATGTCGGTGCCGTCCGCGCGGAGCGCCTCGACGTTGCGTTTCACGATCTCGAGCGCGTCGTCGAACCGCCCCTGGTAGTAGGCCACCGATGCCACCAGCACCGAGGCGCTACGGGCCAGCCGCTCGGCGCCGACGCGTTCGGCCAGCTCCTGGGCGCGTTGCGCCGTCCCGAGCGCCTCCTCGAGCTGACCCGAACCCAGTTGCAACCCCGCTTTGGTCTCGAGTGCGGAGGCCAGCAGGTAGGGGTCGGTGGCTTCGGCCAGCACCGCTTCGGCCTGCGCCAGCGACCGCTCGGCGTGGCCCGCCGTGCGGTAGGCGCCCGCGAGGCCCGCCCTGAGCCTCAGGAGCGCCTCGTGCCCCGGGCTCTCGCGCTCGATGGTGGCGATGCTCGTCTCCAGCAGCGCCGTCGCCTGCTCCGTGAGGCCCAGCCGCTCCAGCTCGCTGATCGCGCCCAACTGCAGCGAGGCGGCGCGGCCGAACTCGCCGGCGGCCAGCAGGTGCTCGGAGACCACGATCGGCTGCTCGCCCGCGTCGAGCACCTGCGCCACCCTGCCGTGCAGCAGCCTCCGCCGCGCCTGGGGCAGGTTCCGGTAGACGGACTGCCGAAGCAGGTCGTGGCGGAAGGCGTTCCCAGCCAGCATGCCGCTGCGCTCCAGCTCGTCGAAGGCATCCAGGGCCGCCCACTCCGAGAGCCCCACCGCCCGCGCCACGGTGGCCGGATCGAGGTCCTGGCCCATCACGGCTGCTGCCTGCACCGCCCGCAGCGCCTCGCTGGACAGGCGCCCGGCGCGGCGCTCGACCACCTCGGCGATGGCGCGCGGCGTCTCCAGCTCGCTGTAGTCGCGGGTGATGGCGTCCAGCTCGGTGCTCCACCCCGCCTCGCCGAGCCGCAGGACGCCGGCCTCGAACAGCGACTTGAGGGTCTCGAGCGCGAACATCACGTTGCCCGCGCTGCTCTTGTGCAGCCACTGGCTGAAGGCGGCCGGCCCTTCGTCCACGCCGATCAGCTCGGCCAGCAGGCGCCTAAGCTCGGGTTCGCCGAGCGGTTCCAGCTCGACCACCGTCAGAGCGTGGTCCGAACGCAGCGCGGCCAGCGTCGCGGACAGGCGCGGGCCTTCCTCGAAGCGGCGGAACGCGCCCAGCAGCCGCAGCCGGCGCCGGGAGGCGAGGAACGAGAGCAGCTCGAGGGTGCCGTCGTCGGCCCACTGCAGGTCGTCGAACAGCAGGTCGAAGCGCCCCTCGGCCCCTTGGAAGGCCAGCTCGAGGAAGCGCGCCAGCGCCTCCAGCAGGCGCGCCTTCGCCGTGGCCGGGTCGGCGGGCGGCGGCCGCTGAGCGGGCAGCGCCTCCGGCAGCAGCCGGGCCAGGTCGTCGCGGTAGTCGCCAAGAGAACTCAGGTCCAGGCCGGCCGTCATGGAACCTCGCGCCAGCTCCACGATCGGCTGGTACGGCACGGAGCGCAGCCCCTCGAGGCAGCGCACTGTTCGAGCTGCGGCCCCGGGCGCCAGCTCTTCCATGAGGCGCGATTTGCCGACCCCCGCCTCGCCGCGCAGCAGCACCACCGGGGTAGCGGCCGTCCGGGCCTGACGCGCCTCCGCCTCGCGGCCCACCACCCGCGGCGGGCGCTGGACGGTCAGCGGCGTGCGCACGGCGGGCGCTGGTGCCGGCGCCAGACCTGTCACGGGCGCGGCGCGCGTGATCGTATCGGCCAGCTCGCGCGTGGCGTCCAGGGGTTCGAGGGCGAGCTCGTCCTCGAGGCGCGCGGCGAAGCGTCGGTAGGCGGCCAGCGCATGGTCGCGCTGCCCCGCCAGGTAGGCGTTGCGCATGTAGGCCTGCAGCGCCTCCTCCGCCAGTTCCTCACCGTTAAGCAGGGGCGTCAGGAGCTCGGCAGCGGCGGCGTGGTCGCCGGCCTCTTCGAGCGCCTCGGCCGCGCGCTCTACGGCGCGGCGGTACGCCTGGCGCAGGTTCTCGCGCTCCAGCTCGAGCCAGGCGCCGAAGCCGCTGGCGCCATCGAGGGGGAAGCCCTGGAGCAGCTCACCCCGGTAGAGGGCGATCACCTCTGCCCAGGTCTGGCGCGCGTACGCCTGCCGGAAGGCTGCCACGTCGGTGGGCACCGTCCAGCGCAGGCGCTGCGTCTCGATCTCGGGGGGCACGCTCAGGTGCAGCGCCCGGACGCGGTTCAGCAGCTGCCGCAGGTTGCGGCGCGCGCCGGCTTCGTCCGTATCGGGCCAGAAGAGGAACGCCAGGCGCTCGCGGTTCAGCCAGCCGCCGTCGTACGCGAGGTAGGCGAGCAGCGCGCCGCGCTTGTCGGCCGGCAGCTGCTCGCCTCCCGCGTCGTCGCCGCCCAGGAGCCGAACGATCGGGTTCACCGTGGGGTGATTGTACGCGGGATGACCCGCGGTTCCTCGCGCACGGGGATGAACGAACGTGCGTGGTGTCGACGGAATGAACGAGTCCTCGCCTGATCGGCGAGGACTTCCGAGCGGACCCTGAACCGCCGAGCGGATCTAAGGCACGTACGGCTCGTAGACGCAACCGCCGAAGCAGAAGGCGTCCATCGTCAGCTCATAGGCGACGTAGAACTGACGGTCCGAGAGGGTGGGCGCGATCTCGACGGTGAACCCCTCCAGCGTGCCGGAGTTCTCGATGCTCAGCTGCCTGGGACCGTCGTTGCAGGTGATGGTGCGCAGGAGGTCGCCGCCTGCGCTGTAGAAGCGGGCGCGGATGGGGCTCGGGTCCGCGGCGTACGCGCCGCAGTCGAGGTTCACGGTGATGGTCACCGCCTGGCTCTCGCCTCCGGAGATGTCGAAGATCAAATGGTCGCTGACGTCGCCGGGATACGAGACGTCGTTGCGGTACGAGAGGCCCTTCACGTCGAGCGCGGCTTCGTTGAAGAGCGGCGCGTCCACACTGACGGGCGGTCCGGAGGTAGGGCGGAACTGCGCGTAGACGGCGTGGGCGATGGCGCTGTCGTCGTCCTGTTCGGCCTCCTGCCCGTAGGCGATGCTGACGGTGGCGGTCTCCTCGGGCAGCACCAGCGCGGTTGCGGGGTCGACCACGGCTCGGTAGGTGGCGGCGCCCGCCGTGACGTTGGCCGCGGACACCTCGTAGTAGCCCGGCACGAGCGACGTCAGGGTGGTCGAGGCGGTAACCGCCTGGCTGAAGCCGCCCGGTCCGGTCACCGTGATGGCCGCGTTCACGTCGGTTCCCAGGCCGGTGACGTCGATCTGCAGGCCGCCGACGGCGGTGGGGTCCAGGAAGACGTACCCGACGGTGACGGTGGCGGTGGCGGTCGCGGTGGCGCCGGCGGCCACCGTGGCCGGAGAGCCGCTTACTACGGGGGCGAAGCTGCCGGTGGAGGTGTCCACCTGCGTGGCGCTGACGACGTAGGTGCCGGGCTCGAGGCCGGTGAGCGTGGTGCTGCTCGTGAGCTGCCGGCTGTAGGAGCCCGGGCCCGTGACGCTCACGGCGGCAGTGGCGACGCCTGTGACGTTCACCTGCAGGGTGCCGGTCTGGTCTACGCCGCCACCGCCGGGGGCGCCGGTCTGGCAGGCGGCGAGCAGCATGGCGAACAGGGCTGTGATCAGGGTTGTGATCAGGGTGACCTTCAGCAGGTGGCGGGGCCGACGGGCGGACGCGTTGGGTACTTGGTACATCTCTGACCTCCTGCCGCGAGGCTAGGCGTGCGTGCGTTACGTCGTCGTTACGCCTCGCGGCCGGGCCCCGCGCTGCTCAGAAGCAGTTGGAGCTCTGCGCTACCCTCACCGGCTGTCCGTCCACGTAGAGCGTCCCACTCGCCTCGAGCAGCCCCAGGAACGTGGGCGCGCCGCCCTGCGCCGAACGCAGCACGACCACGGGGCCCAGGAGGCCCGACTCGACGCTCCAGCTGCCCTGGTCCTCCTCCATGTCGCTGCTCGAAGCGTCGACGCCACCGCCGCCTACGCCCGTCACGCTGGCGCTCACCTGCGACCGGTGGACGAAGGCGTAACCGCCGTTGGCGCACAGGTCGAGGCTGGTGGAGCTGCTGGAGAAGTGACTGTCGTTCGTGCTGCTGCTGCTCGTGGACGACGAGCGGCCGAGCCGCGCGCCCGCCAGCTGCGCCGCCGCGTTCTGGGCGCTTGCCCTGGTGGGCGGCGTCATGACGGTGCTGCCGGCGATCGCCTCGACGAGCGCCTCGACGGCGCCGCTCTCGTGCGGCGCCCCCAGCCCGCCGACGATCAGCACGTTGGCGCTTGGACCCGCGACGCCCATCAGGTAGAGCGCCAACTGGCCCTGGGGCGTCACCACCGAGTAGCGCGCCCTGGCGACCCCGTCCGCCACCTGCGGCTGCCCCTGCGGGTAGAGGGTGGTGTCGCCGCTGGCGAAGGCGGTGCCGAGCTGGGCCAGCGCCTCGTCCAGCGGCAGGTGCGAGAGCGCCTCGACGACCACGAGGCCCGGTTGGCTGTCCGACACGACCATGAAGGCGTTCTCGCCCGCGTGGTAGCCGGCGTAGTAGCCCTGCGGCACCACGAACGAGACGCCGGCGTCGTGCGAGCCGATCCGGGTGCCGCCCTCGTAGCGGCGCTCGAGCTGTGCCGGCTGCATGTCGGCGGGCTGGGCGCTGGCGCCGGCAGGGCTAGAGGCGCCCGTGCCCGCCTGCGCCCCGGTGGTGGCGGGCGCTCCTGGCCCGGCCGGCGCGCTGGTCGGGGGAAGCTTCCCGCCGCGCGTTGCGGCGCCTGTGCCTGGCGCTCCGACCTCAGCAACCGGCGCCGCGCGTTGGAAGAGGTACTCGCCGGCGGTCGCGGGGTCGGGCCTGCCCGTGGCGGGGTCGAGGGCGGCCGCGATCAGGTAGAGCCCTTCGGCCACCAGCTCAGCCTCGAAGTAGAGCTCGTCGGCGCCGCTGCCGATCGTGCCGTAGAGGCCGGAATCATCGATCTCGCCGTTCACGGCGAAGCGGGAGCCGTACATGTCCAGCTCGCCCTGCACGTAGCTGTCCTGCTGCTCGAGCAGCAGCGTGACCGTGCCATCGTCCGTCGGAAGCACGTAGCTGCCCGCGTACTGCGCCGCGGCCGTGGCTGCCAGCAGCAGGAGGGCGATGGCGACGAGCACCCTTTCCAGGCGCGCGCCTGGGGATCCGCGGCGCGCTTGGGGGAGGGAAGCTCGTGACGGTTCGTGGCTCGGACGATCGTTCGCTGCTCGCGTGCGGGGCTTGCGGGTCGCGGTTCCGGTCATGGCGGGCACCTCCGGGGCGGGCGGGGGCGCGCCGCAGCTCGCTGGCGCGCCCCCGCCCCGTCCTCCCGAAGGTAGTCAGGCGTCCGTTACGCCTCCGTTACGCCCCGCCGCGCCCTGCCGGGTCGCGCTCTGCCCGGCCGAGCTCTGCCCGGCCGCGCTTCGTTCGACTTCGCTCACTCCCCGCCGTTCACCACCGGCGCCGGCCGCTCGCCCGAGGTGGCGCCCTCGTCGCCGTTCACCACGGGCCAGCCGTCCACCCACTCGATGCGGTCGATCAGGGTGGGCCGGCGCGTGGCGCCGCTGCGCAGGTGCGGCCGGGTCGGGTCGATCGCGTGGTAGACGAGCCAGTCGTCGCCGGCGTCGTCGGTGGCCACCGCCACGTGGCCCGGGCCCACCCAGTCGTCGTTGCGGTAGACGACGATGCGCCCGCCGCCGCTGCGCAGGTTGCGGTCCAGGTCGTCCAGGTAGGGCCCCAGCAGTTCTTCGGAGCGCCCCACCCACGTCGCGTAGCTCGAGTTCGCCCCTTCGCAGCACGAGCCCGACGCCAGGAACAGGTAGTAGAAGCCGTCGCGCTCGTGCACGTAGGCGCCCTCGAAGCGCGTGTCGGCGATGCGCACGGGCTCGCCGGCGGGCTCGGTGCCATCGTCCGACAGGGGCACGGCGTGGATGCCGTTGAAGCTGCCCCAGATCAGGGTGCGCGCGCCGTCTGCCGCCACGTGGTGGTACGGGTCGATGGAGTTGCGCACGCCGATGTCGTCCGAGCAGAAGATGGGCCGCTCTAGGTCTTCCCAGGGTCCGGCGGGGCTATCGGAGCGCGCCAAGCCGATGCACGGGTTCGGGTCGCCCCAGGTCGAGTAGCTGTAATAGAGGTGATAGACACCGTTCACGACGCTGATGTCGGGCGCCCACAGGAAGCCCTGGCTCTTCCAGCGGGGCGGGAAGATGAACACGTCGCCCAGGAACTCCCACGTCACGAGGTCGGCGCTGCGGAAGATGGGCAGGTAATGCTCGATGCCGTCGTCCCAGCGGTCCTGGGTGGCGTACAGGTACCAGAAGCCGTCGTCGGCCCGGATCACGCTGGGGTCGGCCGCCACGGGCTCGATCACGGGGTTCACGTAGGTCGCCAGGCTCGTGTCGGTCGTCTGGGCCATGCTCGCCTCCACCGCGCTCAGCAGCAGCAGGGCCACCAGGAGCCGCCGGATCATCGCTCGCTCCCGACAGCGGCCGCCGTCTCGGCCGCCTCCGAGCGCGTCGCCGCCTCGCGGAAGGCGCGCGCCGCGTCGGTCTCCTGCCTGTCGGACACGGTGGGGACCAGCGAGTAGAGGCCCGCCGGGCACACGAAGCCCGTGCGCTGCGTCAGCAGCGTGTTCCAGTCGATGTGGTCGAACAGCGGCCACCAGGTGTAGCCCACCACGTCGGCGCCGCCCTGGCGCGCCGCCTCGATCTCTCGCAGGTTCCACTCGATCCACTCGCGCCTCTGCGCGTCGGTGCCGGAGGCGCTCGATTCGGCCACGAACAGCGGCAGGCCGAAGCGCTCGTGGTAGGCCAGCGCGGTGGCGGCCAGGCCGAGCTTCTCACGGGCCGTGGTGATCACCGGCTCGCCGGCCTCGTCCACGTCGAAGTCGTGCTCCGTCTCGGGGTAGTAGTCGAGGCCGATGACGTCGATGCGCACCGGCTCGGCCGCCAGCCGCTCCAGCTCGTGCGGCGGGTAGCCAGCCTTCACCAGCCACTCGTAGGTCTCGTGGCCGGGCACGGCCAGGCCGCGCAGGACGTCGAAGGGGGCGTAGCGTTGCAGCGTGCGGAAGCGCGCCTCGTCGGCCACCTCGGGCCTCACCGGGTGGAAGGTGTCGGCGCCGTCGTTCAGCCAGATCTGCATGTCGGGCGCTACGCGCTCGACCCGCCTGATGCCGTCGTGCAGCGCGCGCATCAGCGGCGCGAACAGCTGCACGAACCCCTCGCGCCCCTTCAGGTGCGGCGGCCAGATGCCCCAGCCGCCGCGGAAGTAGACACTGATGTACGGCTCGTTCCAGGGCGTCAGCTTGCGCACCGTGCCGCGGTAGCGCCGCGCGAACGCCTCGGCGTACGCGGCGAAGGCCTCCGGGAAGTCGGGGTCCTGGTAACCGCCCTTCAGGTGCGCCGGCACGCCGAAGTGCACGAGGTCCCAGACGGGCTCCAGCCCCAGCCGTTCCATCTCGGAGAGGACGGCGTCGACCTGCGTGAAGTCGTAGCGGCCCGGCGCCACCTCGACCTCGGGCCAGGTGATGCCGTAGCGGATGCCCGTGGCGCCCACGTCTGCGGCCAACGCCAGGTCTTCGCGCCACCGGGTGCGGTGCCCCGTCCAGCCGAGCTCGTCGACGTCCATGTCGGGAACGAAGGCGTTCTCGATCCCCACCAGCCACCAGAAGCGGTCAGTCATCCTTGAGCCCCGTCAGCGACATCCCGCGGATGAAGTACCGCTGGGCGAAGAGGAAGGCGATCAGCACGGGCAGCGCGGCGATGGCCGTGCCGGCCATCAGCTTGCCGTAGGCGGTCCAGTAGCGGCTGCTGAAGGTGGTGATGGCCACCGGCAGCGTCTGCATCTCGCCGTGCACCACGAACAGCGGCCAGACGTAGTTGTTCCACGAGGCCATGAACTGGAAGAGCCCCAGCGTCGCCATCGGCGCCACCAGGAACGGCAGCAGCACGTACCAGAGCGTCTGGAAGCTGTTGGCGCCGTCGAGGCGGGCGGCCTCCTCGAGCTCGCGCGGGATCGATAGGAAGAACTGCCGCATCAGGAAGATGCCGAACGCCGCCGGGACCCCGGGCCAGATCAGCGCGTGATAGGTGTCCACCCAGCCGAAGCCGATCATCATCAGGTAGTGCGGGATCAGGAAGATGACGCCGGGGATCATCATCGACGAGAGGATCACCCAGAACCACACGCTGCGGCCGCGGAAGCGCATGCGCGAGAGCGGGTAGGCGGTCAGCACGGCCAGCACGATGCTGAGCAGCGCGAACGCCGTGGAGGTGAAGAGCGAGTTGAACGTCCAGCGCGCGAACGGCGCGTTGGGCGACTGCAGGATGGTGCGGTAGTTCTCGAGCGTAGGCTCGTGCGGCCACCACTGCACGGGGCGCGCCACGGTGGCGGCCTCCGTCTTCAGGGAGGTGGTCACCATCCAGTAGATCGGCGCCAGGAAGACGATGGCCAGTACAAGCAGCAGCAGGAAGCGCAGGATGTCGCCCGCCCGCAGGCGGCCCTTCCCACGCTGGGTGCGCGCCCGCACCCCGATTAGGGAGGGGGGCCTCGCCGAGGCCGCCGTCACCGGAACCGAGCGGAACGTGCCTTCGGCCGGCTGGGCGCTGGTGGCGTTGCTGGCGCTGGTGGCGCTGTGACCCGGAGCGCGCGCGCTCATGCGCGGCCCCTTCCGAGGTCGCGGATCGTGAGCCTGAACTGGAAGCCCGTCACCAGCAGCAGCAGCAGCCCGAACGTCAGCGACATCGCCGCCGCCGAGCTGAACTGGTAGCGGGTGAACGCCTCCTCGGTGATGAACATCATCACGCTCTGCGTCGAGCGCAGCGGTCCGCCTGCCGTGATGACGTGCGACTGCCCGAACAGCTGGAACGAGGCGATGGTGGTGGTGACGGCCGCGAAGAGCGTGACGGGGTTCAGCTGCGGCCAGGTGATGTGGCGGAAGCGCGCCCAGGTGCCGGCGCCGTCGATGGCGGCGGCCTCGTAGTACGCCTGCGGGATGGCGGCCAGCGCCGCCGAGTAGAGGATCATGTTGAAGCCCACCGTCCACCAGACCGTGCCCACGATGATCGGCACCCACGCCAGGCCGACGGTGGTCAGGAACGCCACCGGCTCGGCGAACGGCAGCAGGTCGAGCAGGACGTTGAAGAGGCCGGTGCGGTTCTCGAACATCCAGCGCCACAGCAGGCCCATCACCGATACCGACAGGATGGTGGGCAGGAAGAAGATGGCGCGGAAGAAGGCGCGGCCCGGGATGGGCCTATGCAGCAGCAGCGCCAGGCCCAGGGCGCACACGATGATCAGCGGCGTGGTTATCACCGTGAAGAGCGCGGTGTTGAGGGTCGTCTTCCAGAAGAAGTCGAACTGCGGGGTGCCCGGCGTGAACAGCCGGGTGTAGAACTGCAGCCCTACGAACGGCTGGTTGTCCGACAGGATGTTCCAGCGGTGCAGGCTGACGTAGATACCGAAGACAACGGGATAGACGATGAACAGCAGGAAGAGAACGGCGTGCGGCAACAGGTATAGGTACGGCTCGAGCGGGTGCCCGTCGATGGCGGGGCGCAGGAACGCGCGCCGTGCGGCTCCTCGCCGCGTCGCCACGGCTGCCTGCGTGGCCGTCAGCGAACTGTTCTCGGCAGTCGGTCCGCTCACTTGAACCTCCGGGTGATAGGCGGGAGGGCCGATTCCGTTTCGGCCCTCCCGGTAGTGCTGAGAAGCGTGCCTTACGGGAGGCTGAGGAGGCCTTCCTGGATGGCGGCGTCGGCTTCGGAGACGCCCTGCGAGAGCGCCTGGTCGACCGGCGCGGCGCCGCGCAGCGCGGCTTCGAAGGCGGCGTCCCAGGCCCCGCGGAACTGCGCGAGGAACGGGAAGCCCGTCAGGACGTAGGTGTTGTTCATCGCTTCGCTAAGCTGCGACATCGGGTTGGAAGCGTAGTCGGGGCTTTCGGCCACGCCCGGCTGCGTGGGCAGGCCGCCGGCGGCCGTCCACTTCAGGTTCTGCTCGGGCTGCGTCATCCAGCCGATGAAGGTCATGGCAGCGTCGACCTTGGCCTGGTCGGCGTTGCGCTGGCGCGGCAGCACGAGGTGGGTCGAGCCGCCCCAGGTGGCAGCGCGCTCGGTGCCCAGCTGCGGGAACGCCGCCACGCCGAAGTTGAGGCCGGGCTGCTCCTGGTACTGCGACAGCATCCAGACGCCGTTGAAGTTCATGGCGGCCACGCCCTGGCGGAAGGCGTCGATCTCGGAACCCTCGGTGGCGTCGGTGGGGCCGAAGCCGTGCTCGGCGCCGATGTCGACGAGGAACTGGATGGCTTCCTGCGCTTCGGGCGAGTCGAAGTTGGAGGCGTACTGCTCGTCGGCGCTGCCCACGAAGGTCACGCCGTTCTGGGCCGCTACGGCGTAGGCGATGGTGCCGCCCATCCACGGGTTCGGGATGCCGACGGCGTACTGCGCGAGGCTGCTGGCGTTGAAGCCTTCGTCGCCCGGGTGCAGGCCGGCCGAGTCCTGGGTGAGGGCGCGCGCGGCTTCCATGAACTCCTCGCGCGTGGCGGGCGGGTTCTCGGGGTCGAGGCCGGCGGCTTCGAAGAGGTCCTTGTTGTAGTACATCACCAGCATCACGGAGTGGATGGGCACGCCGTAGACGGTGCCGTCGACCATGCCCGTCTCCCATAGGGGTCCGAAGTAGCGCTCGGCTTCGACGCCGGCGGCTTCGAGCATCTCGGGAGTCATCTCGGCCACGGCGCCGCGCAGGATGAAGCCCGTGATGACGTCCTCGTTGAGGGCCATGACGTCGGGCGCGCGGCCCGCCGCCACCGCCGGCTCGATCTGCTGGAACAGGTTGCCCCAGGGGATCGGCTCGCCGCTCACCTGGATGTCGGGGTGAAGCTCGTTGAACTCGGCGATCAGGCTCTCCATCACGGGCAGGTCGGGGCCGGTGAAGCCGTGCCAGTACGTGAGCTGCACCTGGGCGGCTGCCGTGCCGGCCAGGGCCAGCACCGCCACCAGGGCTACGAACAGCGTCCTTACGGTCCTCTTCATGCTTCCTCCTCCTTGGCCGCCGTGTCGGGTCGGCCAGCGTCGTTCCTCTGTTTCTCGTCCGTCGGGCCCAGCGGCGCCTCGCCGCGCGTGGCGCGGGCGATGGCGTCCGGGTCGGCCTTGGGCGACCTGTCCATGCTCAGGAGCCCGTTGCGCTCCTGGAAGGTGTCGGTGAGTTGGGTGTAGCAGAAACCGGCCAGCGGCGTGCGCTCGAGCTCGGCCATCAGCGCCTGGTAGCGCTTCAGCAGCGCGGCGCCGTCGGGCACGGCGTCGTAGCCCCAGCCGGGCGCGCCGTCCTCGACGCGCACACCGCCGAACTCGCTCAGGATCACGGGCCGACCGAAGGGCGCGCCTTCGGCGAGCGCCGGGTCGAGCAGCAGGCGCCGGCCGCCGGGCCGGCGTTCGTCGAAGGCGCGCCGCATGGCCTCGGGCGTGCCGTAGCGCGCGCCCAGCGCCTTGGGGTCGCGCTCGTAGTCGTGGATGTTCACCATGTCGGTGCCCAGCATCTCCCAGCCGTCGTTGCCCACCACGGGTCGGCTCGGGTCGAGCGCCCGCGTCAGGTCTGCCAGGCCGCGCACCAGCGCCCGCTGCGGCGCCGAGGTGGGCAGGTCGGGCACGCCCCAGCTCTCGTTGAAGGGCACCCACGCCATGACGCTCGGGTGAGGGGCTGCGCGCCGCACGGCCGCCAGCCAGGTGGCGGTCAGCCGCTGGACGGCGCGGGCGTCGAAGGCGTAGGCGCTGGGCAGCTCCACCCACACGAGCAGACCCAGGTGGTCGGCCCAGGCGTAGAAGCGCGGGTCTTCCAGCTTCTGGTGCTTGCGCACGCCGTTGAAGCCCAGCTGCTTCGCCAGCTTCACGTCGCGCTCCAGGGCCTCGGGGTTCGGGGGCGTCAGGTGCGTGTCGGGCCAGTAGCCCTGGTCGAGGGCCAGGCGCAGGCGGTAGGGGCGGCCGTTGAGCAGCACGGCGCCCTCGCGCGCCTCGATGGTGCGCAGGGCCGTGCGGGCGTGCGCCTCGTCGACCGTCCTGCCTTCCTTCTCCAGGGTGACCGTCACGTCGATCAGGTTGGGGCTCTCGGGGCTCCAGAGGAAGTGGGCGCGCGCGTCGTCGATGCCGGGGTCGGGCAGGTAGAGCTTGCGCCGCAGCGTGTCGCCGGTGACGGCGATGCGGTCGTCCACCAGCACCTCGCCGTGCAGGCTCAGGCGCACGCGGGCCGTGAGGCCGGCCGCGCCGCCCGTGTCCGTGCGCGTTCCCAGCGGCCGCCCCGTGCGGGCGGGCACGCCTTCCAGGCGCAGCTCCATGTCGAGCGCGAAGCCGGCGAGGTCGGGGGTGAAGGAGAGGTACGAGCAGTGCGTCTGCGGCACGCTCTCCCACCAGACGCTCTGCCAGATGCCCGAGGTGGGCGGGTACCAGATGCTGTGCGGCTCGGGCAGCCAGTCCTGCTTGCCGCGGGGGCGCGCCATGTCGTGCGGGTCGTCGACGCAGCGCACCAGCAGTTCCGTGGGGCCGCCCTGCACCAGGTCGGTGACGTCCGCCGTGAACGGCGTGTAGCCGCCCTCGTGGTGCGCCACCTGCTGGCCGCCCACCCAGACGGTCGTCTCCCAGTCGGCGGCGTTGAAATGCAGCAGGACGCGCCCGCCGCGCCACTCCTCGGGCAGTTCCAGCGTGCGGCCGTACCAGAGGGCCGGCCCTTCGCCCGCGCCGCGTGCCTGGGAGGCCGGAGCCTCGGGTGCGTACGGCACTTCGATGCTGCCTTCCAGCGCGGGCGGTCGCGTCAGCTGGCCGCGGCCGAACCGCCAGGTGCCATCGAGCGAGCGCCAGCCGGCGCGCGCCAAAGTGGGGCGGGGATGCCAACGCGGATCGACGTTACGCGCGTCTTCGCGCCCGTCCTCGCCTGTATGTGCCGCCACGGCGGCCGTCGCTGCGTCGCTCAAACCAGCCTCCGACCGTTTCATGTAAACCTGTTGTTATGCAGCTTTCACTTTAGGGCGCAGGACGGGCGCTGTCAACGCAGCCGAACCGTGCTCCGTACAACGCTTAGCGAGGCGTTAGCTTCATCCCGGCGGGCTCGCCACCCGTGCCCGGTTCGTGCTAGGTTTTGCTGTGAATAAAGGAGCCAAACGGTGAATAACCCTTCGGGGCACAGGACGCTCACGCTCGACGTCACGGCAGGTGGCGGCGACGAAGACCTGGACGCGGTGTTGAAGGCGCTCGCCTCGACGCCCCGCCGGCGCATCCTGTCGCTGCTGGCCGACCGCCTGATGAACGTCACCGAGATCGCCAAGGAGCTGGGGCTGCCCGTGTCGACCGCCAACCTCCACGTGAACGCGCTCGAGGACGCCGGTCTGCTGCTGGCCGAGCACCGCCCCGCCAGCCGCGGCCTGCAGAAGGTGTGCACGCGCGCCTTCGACCGCGTCGAGATCAAGCTGCCCGGCCCCGCCGGCGCGCCCGACCCCGGCGAGCAGGTCGAGGTGGCCATGCCCATCGGCGCCTTCGTCGACTGCGTCGCCACCCCTTCGTGCGGCATGGCGGGCAGCCTGGGCATAATCGGCATGCTCGACGATCCCAGCGCCTTCTTCGACCCCGATCGCGTGCACGCCCAGCTGATCTGGTTCCACCAGGGCCACCTCACGTACCGCTTCCCGAACCGCCTGCCGCCCCGCGCCGAGCTGCTGAGCCTGACGGTCAGCTGCGAGGTGTGCAGCGAGGCTCCGCTGCACCACCTCGACTGGCCGTCCGACATCACCGTCTGGGTGAACGAGGTGGAGGTGGGCACGTGGACGAGCCCAGCCGACTTCGGCGGTCAGCGCGGCAGCCTCACGCCTCCCTGGTGGGAGTCGCACAACTCGCAATACGGGATGCTGAAGGTGTGGCGCGTGACGCCCGAAGGCTCGTGGGTCGACGGGGTGGCCGGCACCGGCGCCAACCTCGATGAGCTGGAGCTGGACAGCGCCCGCTGGATCGACGTCACCATCGGGATCAAGGAGGACGCCACGCACGTGGGCGGCCTCAACCTGTTCGGGCGCGGCTTCGGCAACTACCCGCAGGACCTGGTGCTGCGGATGCGCTACCAGCAGCCCGAGCCGGGAGCGCGGCGGGGGAACCCGTGAGCGGTGCCGGCTTCGACCCCACCGAGCACCCGCACCGGCGCTACGACCCGCTGCGCGGGCAGTGGGTGCTGGTCTCGCCGCACCGCACCAAGCGCCCCTGGCAGGGCCAGGTCGAGCGGGTGGCCGAAGAGGCGCGGCCCGTTCACGACCCGACCTGCTACCTCTGCCCCGGCAACGCGCGCTCGAGCGGCGCCGTCAACCCCGACTACGACGGCACCTTCGTCTTCACCAACGACTTCCCGGCCCTCGTGCCGGACGCGCCCACGCCACCGCCGGGCGCGCCCGTGTCATCGACGGGCGCGCCAGCGTCGCCGACGGGCGACGACCTGTTCCGCATGGGCGCCGCGCCGGGCACCTGCCGGGTGATCTGCTTCTCGCCCCGCCACGACCTCACGTTCGCCCGCCTAGGGCTGCCGGCGCTGGAGCGCGTGGTGGACCTGTGGTGCGAGCAGGCGGCCGAACTAGGGGCGCAGTACCGTTGGGTGCAGCTGTTCGAGAACAAGGGGTCGGCCATGGGAGCCTCCAACCCCCACCCGCACGGGCAGGTGTGGGCGCTGGACGCGCTGCCCACCGAGGCGGAGCGCGAGCTGGCCAATCAGCGCGCCTACTACGCCGGGAATGGCAGCCCGCTGCTGCTCGACTACGCCCGGGCCGAGCTGGAACGCGGCGAACGGGTCGTGGCGGCCAACGACATGTGGGTGGCGCTCGTGCCGTTCTGGGCCACCTGGCCGTTCGAGCTGCTGATCGTGCCCCACACGCGCCACGTGGCCACGCTGCCGGAGCTGGAGGCCCCGGAGCGACACGACCTGGCGGCGCTGTGCGAGGACGCGTTCGTGCGCCTCGACAACCTGTTCGAGACGAGCTTCCCCTACTCGTTCGGCTGGCACGGTGCGCCCGCTCGCACGCCCGGCGCGGAGGCCTGGCAGCTGCACGCCCACGTCTACCCGCCCCTGCTGCGCTCTGCCACCGTAAGGAAGTTCATGGTCGGCTTCGAACTGCTGGCGGAGGCGCAGCGCGACCTGACGCCCGAGCAGGCGGCCGAGCGGCTGCGGGCGCTTCCCACCCGCCACTACCTGGAGGCGGACGCGTGAGCGGCGCCAGCGCGGCGACCGCCCGCGAGCGGGCCATCCAGGCGTTCGAGCGCGAGTTCGGCCGTTCGCCCACGCACCTGGCGTGGGGGCCGGGCCGGGTGAACCTGATCGGCGAGCACACCGACTACAACGACGGCTTCGTGCTGCCGATGGCGCTGGAAGCGCGCGCCTGTGTGGCGTTCACGCCGCGCGAAGACGGTGCCGTGCACCTGCGGGCAGACGACCTCGACCGGGCCGGGTCGTTCGAGCTGAGCGCCCTGGGGCCGGGCACGCCGTCGCGTCTCGAGGCCACGCAGCCCGAGGCCCTCGCGTGGCTCGACTACCCCAGGGGCGTCGCGTGGGCGCTGGCGCGCCGGCTGGGGCCGGAGCGGCTCACCGGCTTCGACGGCGTCCTCGCCTCCGACGTGCCGCGCGGCGCCGGGCTCTCGTCCTCGGCGGCCGTGGAGCTGGCGGTGGCGATGGCCCTGCTGGCGCCCACCGGATGGGACGCCCGGGCAGTGGCGCGCGCCGCGCAGCTGGCCGAGAACGAGTGGGTGGGCGTCGCCAGCGGCATCATGGACCAGCTCGTCGGCGCCGCCGCGGTGAAGGGCTCCGCGTTGCTGATCGACTGCCGCGACCTGTCGCTGACGCCCGTGCCGCTGCCCGCGGGCGTGGCGGTGGCGGTGCTCGACACGGGCACCCGGCGCGGCCTGGCCGGCAGCGCCTACAACGACCGGCGGGCGGCGTGCGAGCGGGTGGCCGCGGCGCTGGGGGTTCCGGCGCTGCGCGACCTGGACCCGGAACGGCTAGAGCGCGCCGCGAAGGCCCTCGACCCCACCGACCTGAACCGGGCACGTCATGTGGTGAGCGAGAACGAGCGCACGCTGGCTGCCGCGCGGGCGCTGGAGGCGGGCGACGCCGCCACCTTCGGGCGCCTGATGGACGCGAGCCACGCGAGCCTGCGCGACCTCTACGAGGTGTCGTCGGAGGCGCTGGACGCGATGGTAGAAGCCGCCCGCACCGCGCCCGGTTGCCTGGGTGCGCGCATGACGGGCGCGGGGTTCGGCGGCTGCGCCGTGGCGCTCGTGGAGGAAGGCGCGGCGCCCGCGTTCATCGAGGCGACGGCCGCGGCCTACGAGGAGGCCACTGGGCACGCCGCGCAGGTCTACCTGAGCGTGGCGGGGGGCGGGGCCGGCAGCGCCGGCCTCCGGTAGCCCAGGCGACCGTCCCCATCAGCCGCAGCGGGCGCCTTCCTCCAGCTCCAGGCTCCTGCCTTCGATCCGCAGGGCACCGCCGTACCCGATGACGGTAAGTCGCTCGTCGGGCCCACCGTCCGAGCGTTCCAGCAGCACGTCGGAGCCAAGCAGGTTGCCCAGCACCGACCAGCGCCCCGTGTGCTCGAACGCCGGCCCCGCCGGCGGCGCTCCGAGGGTGGCGTAGCGGTAGGTGCCGTCGGCGCACAGGTGCAGCTCGGCGGGGGCCAGGGTGTCGAGCGATCCCCCATCGCCGATGATCGCGCGCTTGCCGCTCAGCATGTGGCGGATGCCTACCTCCTCCACGTCGATCGGCGCATCCATCAGGAGGGTGGAGACGATCGTCTCCACCAGTTCGGCCACCCAGGCTTCCGCGCCGCGCACGCCTATGCCTGCGATCATGATGGCGTTGCCCATCGGCGGCGCCACTACCACGACGTAGGCCGTCCCCTCTCCCTCCGGCGACAGCACGTCGTAGCGCATGCGGGTCGCGTTCCCCTCTACCTCGGCCGGACCGGCCGCGCTGACCTCCAGATGGCCCGCAGCCCACCGAGCCTCGAGCTGCCGTAGCGCTTCAGCGGGCTCCAGCCTGGAGGAGGCTTCCACCTGCGCGTAGCCCGGCGCTCCGTCGGCCTTGACGCCGAAGAGGTCGTAGACCGGCATGTACCCGGCGTGGTGGCCGGCGGGCACGACGAACGAGACGCCGGCGCCTGGAGCGGTCAGGCGCTCCCCGGCCTCGTAACGGAGGTCGGCGAGCACGGGCAGGCTGCCGGGCGGAAGCCCGCCCGACGGGAGCCCGTCGAGCGCGGCCGGGTCGAGCGGCTGGAGCTCGAAAGCCGTAGCGGTGGAGGGCATGGACTGCGCCGTCTGCGGGTCGAGCGACGCGAGGACGAGCTTCACGCCGTCTGGCGCTGGTGAGACCTCGAAGTACGCCACTCCGCCGCCCATGTAGAGGTACACGCGTCCGTAGCCGTAGGCGCCGTCACCGTCGAGCTGGGCGACGGCGGGGTACGAGAGGCCGCCCATGACGATCTGCCCGACCAGCATGCCGTGGCGCTCCTCGAACGAGACCGCGAGCAGCCCGGTGGCGATCTCGCGGCCGTAGGTGCCCGCCAGCGACTGCGCTTGGACGCAGGGGAGCAGGGCGAGCAGAGCAAGGGTGAAGCCAGTCAGGTTCCGCTGAAGCCTGTTCATGCGCTGAAGGTAATGGCGCGGGCGTTACGGCTCCGTTACGTTTGGTGCTGGCCTCAGTGCCCCCGCATCCGCGGGTCGAGCGCGTCGCGAAGCACGTCGCCCAGGAAGTTGAACGCCAGCACCACGAGCGCGATGGCGACACCGGGGAAGACGCTGATCCACCAGGCGGTGGTCAGGTAGCTCTGGCCGTCGGCGATCATCTGGCCCCACGAGGGGGTGGGCGGCTGCACACCAAGGCCGAGGAACGACAGGGTGGCCTCGCCGATGATGGCGCCGCCGACGCCGATCGAGTAGATGACGATCAGGCTGGGCATGACGGACGGGAAGACATGGCGGACGAGCACGCGGGCGTTGCGGGCACCCAGCGCGCGGGCGCCCTCCACGTACTCGGCGCTGCGCAGCTTGAGCGTCTCGCCCCGCACGAGGCGGGCCACCCCCGACCATCCCACGATCCCGAGCGCGATGTACGCCGTCACCAACCCCGGGCCGATCGTCACCGACAGGACTATCAGCAGCAGCAGGCTGGGGAAGGCCTGAAGCACCTCGATCATGCGGGACACCAGCGTGTCGACGAGGCCGCCGAAGTAGCCGGCCATCAGCCCGAACGCGATGCCGAAGACGAGCGACAGCAGCTGCGAGCCGAAGCCGACGGCGAGGCTGACGCGCGCCCCGTAGATGAGGCGCGACAGGACGTCGCGGCCGGCGCGGTCCGTTCCCAGCCAGTGCTCGGCGCTGGGCGGCGCGGCGCGGAAGTTGACGGCGCGGTCGGGGCGGGTCGGGTCCCAGGGGGAGAGCTGCGGGGCGAAGATCGCCACCAGGATCAGCAGGACGATGACGCTGGCGGCCAGCAGGGCGCCGGGGTCGCGGCGGATCTGCTTCCAGGCGATGCCCCAGGCCGAGATGCCGCGCGTCTGCTCGGCGGCGCCGTCGGGGCCGAGGTCGGGTGAAGCGCTCGTGACGGCCATCAGTCGTACCTGATCCTGGGGTCGATGACCCCGTAGAGGATGTCGACCACCAGGTTGGCGACGATGTAGAGGGTGGCGGTGTAGATCACCAGCGGGATCATGACGGGCAGGTCGCGGTTGAGCAGCGACGTCAGGCCGTAGCGCCCCAGCCCGGGGATGTTGAAGACGTACTCGGTGAGGAAAGCGCCGTCGATGAACGACGCCAGGTCGAGGCCGATGACGGTGACTACCGGGATGGCGATGTTGCGAACGGCGTGCTTCAGCGTGACGGTGCGCTTCGACAGCCCCTTGGCGTGGGCCGTGCGGATGTAGTCCTGGCGGATGACCTCGAGCATCGCCGAGCGCGTGATGCGCGCGATGAACGCCGCGGCGCGCGTGCCGAGCACGAAGGCGGGCAGCCAGTAGTAGGTGAGGCTGCCGTCGCCGATGCCGGTCTGCGGCACCCACCTGAGCTGGAACACCACCAGCAGGATGGCGATGAGCGCGTACCAGAAGACGGGCACGCTGATGCCCGTCAGGGTTATCAGCATCAGCAGCCGGTCGAGGAAGCGGTTCTGGTTGAGCGCCGCCACTATCCCCACCAGCACGCCGGTGATGGTGGAGAAGATCATCGCGAGCACCGCCAGCCTGAGCGTGACGGGGAAGCGGTTGCGCATCTCGTCGATGACGCGCTCGCGGGTGATGACGGAGCGCCCGAGGTCGCCTCGGACGATGTTCCCCATGATGCGCAGGTACTGCTGCACGGGCGGGTCGTTCAGGCCCAGGCGCGTGCGCAGCTCTTGCACCGCTTCGGGGCTGGCGCGCTGGCCCAGCAGCTTCTGGGCGGGGTCGCCGGGCACGAGGATCATGAGTACGAAGGTCAGCAGGCTGACCCCGAACAGCACCGGTATCGCCTGCAGTAGGCGCTTCAACACATATACGAGCACTGGATCAGATTCCTGGGTCTGTAAAGAGGTTCTCGGAGGCGTAGCCCGGCGGACTAGGACGTTCGAGCGGTGCGAGTAGGGATCGCGGCGTTACGGGAACCGGCGACGGCTCCGAGAGCCGTTCCAAAGGGGGCGGGGCCCTTTTGCTGGCCCCGCCCTCAGCGTCGGTCCCTCCGTCAGGCGGGGTGCCGCCTGGCGGAGGGCTTCGGGATCAGGGCAGCTGCACCTGCATGAACTTGTCGGCGTTGAAGATGGGGTGATTGAGCACGCCCGTCACGCCGGGGCGCACGACCGTGTAGGACACCGGGTAGCGGATGTACACGACCGGCAGGTCTTCGACGATCAGGCGCTGCGCCTCTTCGTAGAGCGGCACGCGGTCGGCGAGCTCGGCCTTGGTGGCGGCCTCCGCCATCAGCTCCGTGACGCGCTCGTTCGAGTAGCCGTAGCGGTTGGCGCCGCTGGCCACGTAGAGCGGGTGGAGGAAGTTGTAGGCGTCGGCGTAGTCGGCGAACCACGAGAGGTAGAAGGCCGGCGCGCGGCCGTTGATGGCGCCGTCGATGAGGGTGCCGAAGTCGACCTGGTTGATGGTGGCTTCGATGCCGACCTCGCTCAGGAAGAACTGGATCAGCTCGTTGACGGCGACGGTCACCTCGGCGCGCGTCGACCAGATCTCCATCTCGAAGCCGTCGGGGTAGCCGGCTTCCGCCAGCAGCGCCTTGGCGCCCTCGGGGTCGTAGGGGATCGGCTCGATGCTCTCGTCGTAGCCGGCCAGCCCAGGCGGGATGGGGGCGTTGGCCAGCTGGTCGGTGCCGTTGTACGGGCCGTCGACGATCGCCTGGCGGTCGATGGCCATGGCGATGGCGCGGCGCACGCGCGGGTCCTGCAGCTCTTCGATGCGCTGGTTGAGCGCGAAGTAGAAGACGGCCAACTCGGCGGTCGTCTCGATCTGGTCTTCGTACTGCGGATCGTTGACGATGTCGAGGAAGCTGGCGGACGGGATGCCCGTCACGTCGAGGTTGCCCGCCAGGTACTCGTTCCAGGCGATGAGGGGGTCGGTGATGATGCGGTAGTTGACCCCGTCGATGCTGGGACGACCAGCGTGGTAGTCGTCGAAGGCGCTGAGGCTCAGGCTGGAGTCGCGCAGGCGACCTTCGAGCATGAACGGCCCGGTGCCAACGGGGTTGCCCGAGAGGTCCTCACCGTCGGCCAGCTGGCTGGTGGCGGCTTCGGAGACGATGTGCGCCGCGGGCATCGCGAGGTGGAAGAGGAGCATGGCGTAGGGCGCGTCGAGCGTGATGCGCACGGTTAGGTCGTCGACGACCTCGATGCCGCTGACGCCCTCGGCCTCGCCGTTGACGAAGGCTTCGGTGCCGGCGATGCCGGCGTCCTCGAAGACCCACGTGAGGGGGCTGGCGGTGGCGGGGTCCAGCACGCGCTCGAACGAGTACTTGACGTCGTTGGCGGTCAGGGGGCTGCCGTCGTGGAAGGTGACCCCGTCACGCAGCGTGAACGTGAAGACGGTGGCGTCGTCGTTGACGTCGACGCTCTCGGCCAGGTTCGGGACTACGTCGGTGCTCTCGTAGTCGTAGCGCATGAGCCCGTCGTAGATCTTCGCGACCATCGCGCCGGTCTGGACGCCGGAGGCGAAGGCGGGGTCGAGGGTCTCCCAGTCTTCGGAGGTAGATAGGTTGAGTGTTCCCTGCGCAGAAGCGAGGCCGAGAACGCCGAGAGCTACTACTAGAACCAGCACGAACGCTCGTTTCACGTGCCAACCACCAGCCTTCCGTTTGTGTGTCGGAGTTCACTTTACCACGGTGCTGGGAGGCGCCCAGCGTCTCTGCCGGCTCGCGCGGAAACAGGGAACGGGGTGCGGCGCCGCCCTGATATAGCGGCGCCCACGCGCTTCCAGTGAACGCGAACGAAGGCGGGCCGCGGTTCGATACCGCGGCCCGGCTTCTCGTTGGTCCCCCCGGACCGGACCGCTCTGGGCGGCCTAATCGGAGCGTTCGCGGGCGCCCGCTTACCGCTCCTTCGCTGCTGGGAGCTTCTCGCTTCCCACCAACGCCCTCTCTTTGACCCACATGCCTCGCGCCCAGGCGCTCGCCCGTAGCGGAGCGGTCAGCGCGACCAGCCGATCGGCGGTCCGCTGACGGGCATGTCGTTCCCGTCGGTTCGGCTGTCTTTCCTGGCTGGGAGTGCTCCCGCCGGGAAGGGCGCCAGTGCGTCGACGGCCGCTTCCGAACGCAGCTCGGGTCCGGGTCTTGCGATCCCGAACCCTTGCACGTGGCTGACGCCAAGTGCCGCAAGCTCCTCGCATGCGTTCGGATCCTCTATCCCTTCGGCCACCACGACCTCGAAGCGCGCCACGGCCTCGCGGAGGAAGCGCCGCGCGCTGCTGCGGCCCAGGCCGTCGAGCCCATCCTTCTCCAGGAGCGCCGCCACCACGCTGCGGTCGACTTTCACGCCGTCCACGACGGTGTCGTACCGGAGGCGCGTCTCGAGATCGGCCGGCGTCACGTCGTCGAGCAGCACGATGCCGCAGCGCTTCCGAAGCAGCCGCAGGCGCGTGGCTAAAGCGCCACCGTCCGCGTAGACCTGCTCGGTGAGCTCTATGTGCAGCCGTGACCGGACGGCCGGAAGCATCCCCTCGAAGAGCGTGAGCGTCCCGCGGAGCAGCACCTGCGCTGGGCTCAGGTTCACCGACACACGCGCGCCAGGGTTCGCGGCCACGGCGCGGGCCGCGCGGTCGAGCGTGAAGCTCGTGAACCTGTCGAGCCGTGTGGGGGCGAACCAGTGCGGCAGGATGTCGAGCGGGCCCCTCACGGTGCCGTCCTGCAGCTGCCAACGCACCAGCGCTTCGGACCACCCCTCGCCGCCCGTCAGGGAGACGATGGGCTGGTAGAGGAAGCGCAACTCGTCGAGTCGCGGCGTCAAGGCTTCCTGCGGCTGTGCTGGTCTCATTCGGGGGAGGGTCAACCTTCGGAACTAGTAGGCGTGCGCCCGGCTGATGGGTTGGCACCGGGCCGGATCGGGGAGTTGCTTGGTTGAGGTGCGCCCGAGCGGGCTCAGCCGACGTCGTCTTCGTCGTACTGGTTGCTGACGTCGGCGATCAGCGTGGTGCTTCCGCTGTCGATGGAGGCGTAGGCGCCGACGGCGAATGCGCCGAGGCTGAAGGTGAGAAGGGTGCCGAGGATGATGTTCTTGAGGTTCTTCATAAGGGGTCCGTTCCTCCGGTTCTTTGATGGGAACGGTATTCCCGAGGGCGCTTCAAACCCGCTTCATCACTTTCCGCCCCGTGGCGCCGTGATGGTGGAGCGCGTTTGAAGCGCGCTCACCCTTAGCCTCACTTCCGAACAGCGCAGGGCCGAGGCAATAGCGGGCCGAAGGGGGAACGGAAGATGGACAGAGCAGAAGCGATGCGCAGGCTGAAGAGCAGCACGGAGTTCACGCTGGTGGGTGGCCGGGTGCTGGTGCGCGACCCGCGGATCCTCGCGGCAGTGGCGGAGATCCGTGAGGAACGACCCCAGGGCGGCTCCAGGCGCCCGTCGAGCGGGCAGCTGCCCAGGACCGGCGGGCTCCTGCCCAGCTGAACCCCCGCAGCCTCGTGCTGCGCGGCTATCCTTGAGCCGTGTGGTTGCCGAGGCTGGTCGACGAACTACTGGCCTCCGAGCGTCCCATCGTCCTGACCGGCGGTGAGGAGTTCGGGGTCCCCTTCCTGATCGAAGGGTTGCGCGCCCACGCGCCGGTCGCCTGGTTCGATCTCGGGCCGCGCGCTGCCGGAGACGCGGTCGCGCAGGGGAACGCCATCGCGCGCGCCGTCAACGCCACGCTCCCCAGCCCCTTGCTCGGCATGGCGCTGCCGTACCGCAGCCAACTGAGCGCGCTGAGGCTCTACCGCTCCGAACTCCAGCCGCTCTGGCTGGCGGTCAGCACCGATCAACCCGACGAAGGCCTGCTACCCGCCTTGCTAGACCTCGCGCACGACGGCTACTCCGTCCTTCTGGACCTGCGCGGCGAGCGCTCTGCGCCCCCCTCCCTCCTCGAGCGCTGCGTTCACGTGGGTCCCGAGCGCCTGCGTGTGCAGGCCGCCGAGGCGAGCGCGATGCTGCCGCGCGCCCTCGAAGAGGCCGCGGTAGAGGCCCTCTGGCGCTCAACCGAGGGCCGCTTCACCCCGTTGCTTGCTGCCGGCAACGCCGCCGCCGGCCTGCCGCCCCCCGCCCTTCCCGGCGCCACCGGGACCCAGCTCCTCGAGAGCGAAGCGCAGTTCGTCGAGCCGGGCCTGGCCGTGCAGGCGCTCAGGCGCGAAGGCGACCTCGTCGGCGCGCTCGAGCTGGCCGTCATGGCCGCCCCCGAGCAGGTCGAGGGACTCTTGCGGCAGGCGGGTCCCCGCTACCAGGAGGAGGGGCTGCTCGAGCGGCTCCACCTGCTGCTGTCGGCGCTCCCCGAGGAGTACTCCCACGGCGAACGCGTGCTCGAGTGGCGCCTGGTGGCCGCCTTCGCCGCCGGCGACAGGGCCTCGGTGCTTCCCGACGTCGACGCCTACCTCTCGGTCCACGTCGCTCCTGCGCTGCGGGCGCGGCGCGCCGGCGCGATGAAGCGCGAGCAGGGCTTCGAGTTCGCGCGGCAGGCCGCCGAGGCGCAGCGCACCGCCCTCACCCTCTGGCAGCTGGGCCGCCTGCACCCCGACCACGGCACCGCCACGCAGCTGCTGCGCGAGGCCGTCGAGCTTGCAGAGGAGCACGGCAGCCGCTACGACGTGGTGCGCAACGCCGGCATGCTCGTCGCGCGCCTCGTGCAGGCCGGCGAGTACACCGAGGCTGCGAGCTGGGCGCGCTGGACCCTCGACCTGTTCGACCGCGGGGAGGTCGCCGAAGGCACCCGCCGCCTGCAGGTCGTGAACGACCTGGCGGTGGCGCGCATCCTGACCGGCGACCTCGTGGGGCTCAGGCGCATGCTGGAGGACGCCCAGGTGCTGGCCGAAGGCAGCCTGCCGCAGCACGCAGCGCTGCTCCGCAGCACCCTCGCGTGGCTCGAGCTGGGTGAAGCGCGGCCGGAGGCGGCGCTAGAGCTGCTGCGCGCGAACTACCAGGCCAGCCCCCGCAAAGGGCGCGCGCGCCACGGCTACCAGTTCGTCCGTGGCCTACTCGAGCTGGGCTTCGTAGAGCAGGCGGAGCGCGTCGCCGCCGACGTCACCGAGCTGGCGGCGAGCGGCGTCTCGGTCGAGCGCTCGCTGGCTGCGCTGGCGCGGGGCATGGTCGGGGCGCTCGCCGGCAGGCCGGACGCGGGCGACGACCTGCAGACGGCCCTGCTCGATCCCGATCTGCTGGCTGACCAGCGGCTCATGGCGGCCCTCTACTACCTTCTCGCCGTCGACGGCGGCGCTTCGCGTCTGACGCCCGAGACGGCCCGGTTGCTGGCGCAGCTCCATCCCACGGGCCTGCGAGTCCTGAGCGGCCCCGAGGCGCGCTTCGTGGCCATCTGGCGCTCGCTCGACCGGCGCCAGGCGGCGCTGTCGGTTCGTTTCCTGACGGGTGAGGTCGTGGCCGTCCACGAGGGGGCCGAGGTCAAGCTGCCGCAGCGCGTGGCCGAGGTCGCCCTCGCGCTGGCGCTCCACCCGGAAGGCATCGGCAGGGACGCCCTGAACGCCTTCCTGACGCCCGACGACAAGGCGCCCTTCACCTCGGGCGGCATGCGCGGGATGATGACGCGGGTGCGCTCGCTGCTGCCCGTCAGCGACGCGCCTTACCGCTTCACCACGCCGTTCGACGCGGACGTGGTGCAGCTGCGCGAGCACCTAGCCGCCCAAAGCGTGCGCCAGGCGGTGGGCCTCTACCGGCAGCCGCTGCTGCCCCTCAGCGAGGCGCCCGGCGTGATCGAAGAGCGCGAGGGGCTCGAGGAGGAACTTCGCCAGGCCGTGCTCCAGTCGCGCGACGCCGACGCGCTATGCGACCTGGCCGAGCGCCTGGGGGACGACCTGGAGACCTGGGAGGCAGCGGCCGAGGTGCTGGGCCCCGGCGACCCGCGCCTGGCGGTGGCGCGGGCGCGCGTCAGGCGGCTCGAAGGCAGCTACGGGACCGGCTCGCCGCCCGCCTGAACGGGCTCCGAGAAGCTCTGGGCGCGGTGCAGCGCCCGGTAGACGCCCGGCCGCGCCACCAGCTCGTCGTGGCTGCCCTGCTCGGCGATGCCGCTCTCGTCGACCACCACGATGCGGTCGGCGTCGCGCACGGTGGCCAGGCGGTGGGCGATCACCAGCGTCGTGCGGCCCACGGCCAGCTCCGCCAGCGACTGCTGGATGGCGCGCTCCGTCTGGGTGTCGAGGGCCGAGGTGGCCTCGTCGAGGATCAGGATGGGCGGGTTCTTCAGGAAGATGCGCGCGATGGCCAGGCGCTGCTTCTGCCCGCCCGACAGCTTCACGCCGCGCTCGCCGATGACGGTGTCCATGCCGTCGGGCAGGTCGGCGATCACGTCGTCGAGGCGCGCCCGGCGTGCGGCTTCGGCTATGTCGGTCTCGCTGGCGTCCAGCCTTCCGTAGGCGATGTTCTCGCGCACCGTGCCCGAGAAGAGGAAGACGTCCTGCTGCACGATGCCGATCTGGCGCCTAAGCGAGCGCAGCGTCATGTTCCGGATGTCGATGCCATCGATCGTGATGCGCCCGCTGCTCACCTCGTAGAAGCGCGGCAGCAGCGAGGCGATGGTCGTCTTGCCGGCGCCCGAGGGTCCGACGAACGCGACCGTGTGGCCCGCCTTCACCCTCAGGTTCACACCCGACAGCACGGGCCGCCCCTCGCGGTAGCCGAACGAGACGTCCTCGTAGACGATGTCGCCCCGTAAGGGCGGCGCCTCGCTGGCGCCCGGCGCGTCCACGATGTCGGGCTCGGTGTCGAGCAGCTCGGTGAAGCGCTTGAAGCCCGCGATGCCCTTCGGGTACGACTCGATGACGTTGTTGATCTTCTCGATGGGGCGGAAGAAGACCCCGATCAGCAGCAGGAACGCCACGAACTCGCCGTTGCTGAGGCTGCCGTTCACGACGAAGTAGCTGCCGGCGACCATGACCACGAGCTGCGTGAAGCGCATGCCCAGGTACGACAGCGACTGCGTGGCGGCCATGATGCGGTACGCCTCGAGCTTCGTGTCGTAGTAGGCCCGGTTGTCGCGGGCGAAGAGGCGCCGCTCGTGCTCCTCGTTGGCGAACGCCTGCACGACGCGGATGCCGCCCACGTTCTCCTCGATGCGGGCGTTGAACGCGCCCACGCGGTCGAAGATGGCGCGCCAGTTGCGCGTCATGCGCCCGCCGTAGCGCAGCGTGAACCAGATGGTGAACGGCACGATGCCCAGCGTGATGAACGCCAGCTGCACGTTCACGAAGAACATCAGGATGAACGCGCCGACGAGGGTCATGACCGCGATGAACATGTCCTCGGGGCCGTGGTGCGCCACCTCGCCGATCTCCTCCAGGTCCTTGGTGAGGCGCCCCACGAGGTGGCCGGTGCGCTGCTCGTCGTAGTACGAGAACGAGAGCTTCTGCAGGTGGTCGAACGCCTTGCGGCGCATGTCGGTCTCGATGTTGATGCCCAGCATGTGGCCCCAGTACGTGACGACCACCAGCAGCCCCGTGTTGACGAGGTAGACGAGAGTCAGCCCGGCGGCCGCCCACGCGATGGACACCCAGTGGCCGCTGGGGAGGAGCCGGTCGATGAAGAGCTGCACCGCGATGGGGAAGCCCAGCTCGAGCAGGCCCGACACCACCGCGGCCGAGAAATCGAGGAAGAAGAGTCCCTTGTAGGGGGCGTAGTAGGAGAAGAACCGCCGTAGCACCAGCAGATGCTACCGGACCCGCCGGCTGCTCAGCGTTCGTAGAAGGCCGGCGGCTCCGTCCCGAGCGAACGCAGGTAGACGTAGCCCTGGCCGCGGTGGTGGATCTCGTTGTCGACGGCGTACTGCAGCAGCGACCACACCTTGTCGCGGAAGAAGCCGAACGCCACGTCCTCCTGGGCGAAACGCTCTTCCGAGATGGTGGGCCATACCTGCTCGATGCGGCGGGTGTCCTCGTCCCAGCGCGCCAGCAGTTCGGCCTTCGTGGTGGGCTGCGTAACGCTGCCGAACTCCGCCCAGCTGCCCGTGGCCGCGCCCTCGACCATCGGTGCGCCCAGGTTGAGCAGCTCCCCGACCATCTCGCCGAAGGGCCGCAAGCCTGCCAGCGAGTAGCTGAAGAGGTGCTCCTCGGGGAACGCCTCGATCATCCGGCGCGTCAGGCGGCGGTGGCCCAGAAGGTACTCGAGGGCGTGGGCGGACGAGACGAAGCTGGCTCCATCGGACATGCTGGCCTCCGGGTTCGCGTGCTGGACGCGAGATGTGGGGTTACGGCGAGAGGATCAGGATACCTTAGAAAATAAGGCATTACAACTCGCCCGCCCCGGCGTTACGCTTGCCGGCCATGCAGGCGCCCCCTCGCTTCTCGACCGGCCTCGTGGCCAGCGCACCCATCGCGCTAGCCTACTTCCCCGTTGCCGTGTCGTTCGGGGTGGCGGCCGGCCGGGCGGGCTTCACCCTCGCCGAGGCCGCCTTCATGTCGCTCGTCATCTACGCCGGCGCCAGCCAGTTCCTCGCGCTGGCGCTGCTGGCCGGCGGCGCCTCGCCCCTCCTGGCGATCCTGTCGCTACTGGCCATGAACGCCCGCCATGTTCTTTACGCCCCCGCCCTGCTGCGCGCCCTGGGGGAGCGCGCCGCCACGCGCCAAGCCTGGCTCTGGTCGTTCGGGCTCACGGACGAGGTGTTCGCCACGGCGCTAGGCAAGGTGGCGCCCGCCGGCGCGCCGTGGAGCGAGCGGTGGCAGACGGGCCTGGGCCTGGGAGCCTACGCCGCCTGGGTTTCCGGCACGGTGGTCGGCGCGGCTCTCGGCGGCGGCGCGCTGGAGCGCTTCCCCGTACTGAACGCTTCCCTCGGCTTCCTGCTGCCCGCGCTGTTCCTTTCACTGCTGCTGGCGATGTTCGAGCGGCGCCACACGCTGGCGGTAGCGGCCGCGGCAGGCGGCTTCCTGCTGGGGGCGGCGCTCTGGTCGACGAGCACCGGCGTGCTGCTGGGGATGCTGCTCGGTGGTCTGGGCGGGGCGCTGCTGCCGGAGAGGAGCCAAGGCGCGCCATGAGGAGCGAGCTGCTGTTCGTCTGCCTGGCAGTGGGTGTCGGAACGTACCTGTTCCGCTACCTGCCCACGCGCCTCGGGAAGGGCGCGGCGCGGCCGCAACTGCGCGGGCCGCTAGGCGCTTTCCTGGGCAGGTTCCTAGGCAGTTTCCTGGGCCGCTTCCTCGGCAGCGTCGGCATCGCGGCCGTGACGGCGCTGCTGGTGGCGTCCCTGGTGGGGGTACTGGAGCCGCCGGTCGCTGCGGAAGTGCTGGCTGCCGATCCGGCCGGCCATCCGGATGCCTGGCCCGGCAACCTGGGCCCGCGCCTAGCCAGCTGGGTTACGGCCGCGTTAGGGGTGGCCGCCACGCTGGGCGCCTACCTGTGGCGCCGGGACGTCGCGGTCTCCACCATCCTCGGCGCCGCGGCGTACGGCCTCGCCTGGTGGCTCGTCGGCCTCGTCTTCTGAGCCTTCAGGCGGTTCGCTGGTGAGTCTTCCGGCAGGGCGTCCGGGCCGTCTTCCGCGCGGTCTTCCGCGGGGCCTTCCGCGGGACCTTCCGGGCGGTTTTCGGGTCAGTCCTTCGGGCGCTGCTCGCCAAGGGGCACGCGCCTACGCACCGGCTGCTCCGGGTCGAGCTCCTCGTAGTCCAGCGTCCGGGGCACGGGCAGCCTCAGCTTCAGGACGCGGCTGCCGAACCTGACCACCAGCGTGGCCACGACGCCCAGCCCCAGCGCCAGCCCGGGGTCGATGGCGTGCGTGAAGTAGTAGGTCAGCGCCCCCACCGCAGCGGCCGAGGCGTAGAAGTCGCCGAAGCGGTAGAAGATGCCGGGGATCCTCCCCGACAGCACGTCGCGCAGCACCCCGCCGCCCACGCCCGACACGGCGCCGGCGAAGACGGTGCCCCACATCCCCATGCCGTGTTCCAGGCCCTGCTCGGCGCCCAGGGCGGCGAAGACCGCCAGACCGATGGTATCGAGCCCGTAGAGCAGCCGGCTCTCCTCGCTCAGGCTGTTCGGCAGCAGGAAGACCGCGAGCGCCGTGGCGGCCACCACCCACAGCAGCGGCTCGTTCACGAAGTTCGAGGGCGGCAGCACCCCCACGACCACGTCGCGGATCGACCCGCCGCCGATGGCCGTCACCGAGGCCAGCACCAGCACGCCGATCAGGTCGTAGCGCTTGCGCACGGCGATGAGCGCGCCGGTGGCAGCGAAGGCCAGGGTGCCGATCCACACGAGAAGGTCGACGAAAGTCACCCGAGCAGCATAGGCGAACGTCGGCCTTCCCTGGCGTCCGCGTGGGCGCCAAGGGTGCGCACCGGGGGCCGTTCTGCCCGTAATTCGGCCTGCGGCTATACTGGCGCCACATCACAACTCATGGAAGGTGGAGACACATGCGTCAGCGCTCCCGTCTACTCGTCCCCTCCCTGCTCGTAGCTGCCCTCGCGCTGCTGGGCGCCGCGTTCGGCCAGCGGCTCGTCATCGACGTCGCCTCGAGCCCGCCCGAGTACGTCTCGGGTGGCGACGCGCGGCTCCTGATCCACGTCCCCGAAGAGATCGGCCTCGACAACGTCAGCGTCTGGGTCGGCACCCGCGAGGTGACCGCCGATTTCGGCCGCGTCGCGGACGGCCACGCCCTCGAGGGCGTCGTAAGCGGCCTGCCCGAGGGCGACACCGTCGTGACGGCGTTCGCGGGGCCCCACCGCGCGCGCGTCACGCTGACGAACCACCCCATCACGGGCCCGATGTTCGCCGGCCCGAAGCAGGAGCCGTTCCTGTGCGCCACCGACTCGCACCGCGCCAACGCCATGCTGGGCGAGGTGCTGGACGACGACTGCAGCGTAGAGACGCGCGTCGACTTCCTCTACTTCGCAGCGGAGGACGGCTTCCAGCCGTACGACCCCGCCGGCCCGCGCCCCGACGACATGACGACGGTGCAGCTTCCTGACGGCTCAGAGGTCGACTACGTCGTCCGCTGGGAGCGCGGCACCATCAACCGCTTCATCTACTCGATCGCCATGCTGTCGCCCGCCTCGCAGGACGGGGAAGAGCCCGACCTGAGCGCCTGGAACGGCCGCCTCGTCTACTCGTTCCAGGGCGGCGTGGGCATCGGCCGCTACCAGGGCGGCCCCAGCCGCGGCAGCATGCTCGTCTCCCCGCTGCTCGAGCGCGGCTACGCCATCGCCTACTCGACGGCCAACAAGACGGGCGAGCATTACGACCTCATCCTGGGCGGCGAGACCGCGCTGATGGTCAAGGACCGCTTCGTGACGGCCTACGGCATCCCCGACTACACCGTCGGAGTGGGCGGCTCGGGCGGCGGCATCCAGCAGTACGTCTACGCCCAGAACCACCCGACCCTGCTCGACGCCGCCATCCCGCAGTACTCCTACCCCGACATGGCCACGCAGACCATCCACGTCGGCGACTGCGAGCTGCTCGAGCGCTGGTTCGACGCCAAGGTCGCCCAGGACCCCACCTCGCGGTGGGCGAACTGGGAGGAGCGCACCCTCATCGAGGGGATGGCCGCCTGGAACGACCTGCCCAACGAGTACTTCGGCGGCGCCCCCGGCCTCTCCGAGTGCGTGAACGGCTGGCGCGGCCTCTCGCCGCTGGCGCTCAACCCACACTTCGGCACCGCCCCCGGCGTGACGCCCGAGCAGCAGATGAGCACGCACTGGACGCACTTCGAGGACGCCGTCAACGTCTACGGCCGCAGAGATGACGGCTACGCCCGCAGCACCTGGGACAACGTCGGCGTGCAGTACGGCCTGCAGGCGCTCGTGAACGGCGACATCTCGCCCGAGGAGTTCCTCGACCTCAACGCCTTCGTGGGCGGCTGGAAGGACCAGGCCGACATGGTGCAGGAGGGCTGCCCCTTCATCGGCGAACTCTGCCAGGACCCGCAGCAGTTCGACCCCTGGAGCGCGCGCAACATGAACTTGAGCCCCGACGGCCGCACCCCCGCGCCGCGCACCGAGGCCGACCCGGGCGCCATCGAGGCCGTCCTGAACTCGGGCCTCTACTACCGCGGCGAGCTGAACATCCCCACCATCGACTGGCGCAACTACCGCGAGCGCGAGCTCGACATGCACAACACGGTCCAGTCGTTCGCCACCCGCCAGCGCCTGCGCAACGCCGGCACGCCGGAAGAGAACATGGTCATCTGGTTCACCGACATCATCCCCGGCGAGTTCCGCTTCGACCAGACGATGATGGCGTTCGAGGTCATCGACGAGTGGATGGCCAACCTGGCCGCCAACCCCGACATGAGCGTGGCCGACGCGCGCCCCCAGTTCGCCGTCGACGCCTGCTTCGACGAGCAGGGCCAGCTGATCTACGCCGGCGCCGACGCCTGGGACGGCATCCTCGACGACCGCCCGGCCGGCCCCTGCACCGAACGCTTCGAGATCTACTCGACCTCGCGCATGGTGGCGGGCGGCCCCATCACCGGCGACGTCTACAAGTGCGCCCTGCAGAGCGTCGACGAGGCGGTCGCCAAGGGCCTCTACGGCGACTGGGAGCCGGACGCCGTCGACGTGGCGCGGCTGAAGGAGATCTTCCCGACCGGCGTGTGCGATTACACGCAGCCGGGGGTGGAGTTCTGACCATCGTGCTTAGGGCCCGCGTCTAGGGTCCGTTCGTGATGGTGGTCGGTGGGGCGCGCCTTTCAGCGGAGCTCAAGCCACGGAGTGGCAAGGCTCCGCTGAAAGGCGCGCCCCACCGACTTCGTTCGCTCGTGGCTCAGCGGGGCAGGGACGGTGGCAGAGCTTGGGAGGGCAGCGAGCAGCCAGAGCTTGGGGGTACGGTCGGCGCCAGCACCCGACGGCACAAGGGCAGCGCCGGAGTTCGAGAGATAAGGGATGTCCTAGAAGCTTCGTAGGCACGGGCGGATAGCTTCGCCGCCTTGCTACAGGTGCCTTGTGAAGGCTTCCGGTGCGGCTAGGAACTCTCGCATCACCTTCACGTGCTCCAGGTCGTCGTACGCGACCGGGGTCACGCTCGTTCCGTCCAGTTGGTACAGCAGCGCTCCCGGGTAGGCCATCAGCACGGGGGAGTGGGTGGCCATGACGAACTGGCCGCCGCGCTCCACCGTCTCCTTCACCAGCGACAGGAACGCCAGCTGGCTCACGGGCGACAGCGCCGCCTCGGGCTCGTCCAGCAGGTAGAGGCCCGGGCCCGTGAAGCGGCCCTTGCAGAAGGCGAGGAACGACTGGCCGTGCGAGCGGGCGTCCAGGTCCCCCTGGTAGCGCGCGTCCATGGCCGCGGCCGAGCCCGCGAACGGGCTCATGCGGCGCAGGCGCTCGCCCTCGTGCTGGCCCGCTGCCTCGGCGCCAACGCGCGCCGCCTCGGCTCGCAGGTCGCTCACGAGGCGACGCTGCCGCTGCACGTACCCGAAGTAGTCCTCCGCGCGCAGGAACAGGCCGCGGCGGCTGCGCTCGGTCCAGGTGAGGCGCAGGGCGTCGGCCAGGGGCAGGAGGTGCGCCAGCGTGACGTCGAGGTGAGCGTCGTCGTTGCTCCCCACCGTAGGCACCTCGGCCGCCAACGCCACCGCCTCGAGCAGCGTGCTTTTGCCACTGCCGTTCTCGCCTACGAGGACGGTCACTCCGGGCGCGAACGCGATGTCGACTCCGCCTGCGGACCCGGTGCCTCCACCCCCACCCAGCAACGGCAGGTCGAGCGGAAAGCCCGCCCCCGGCTGCCGCGCCGGAAGTCGGACGCCTGTCAGTGCCATACCGGAGATTACCGGCCCGACCACCGAGCTTTCATCCGACCATCTGCTCGAGGAATTGTGCCGCCAGGATCGACACCTGTAATGAGACTGTTTCCGGGCTACCGATGCCTTCTTCAGCGCGTCCGGCCATCGCGGAACCCTTCGCATGTGCCCCTGCGGCAAACAGTTCATCCAGGTATCCCAGTGCAGTCGTGGCAACATCTAGGCTGATTTCAGCCGCTTGGAGTTTCTGGTACCGCACCTGCAGGTCACCTAGCTCGGTTTCGACCAAGATGCGGTAGATGTCGTGAGCATCTTTGTCCTGCTGGCGGTCCGGATTATCCTGACCGAGTCGTTCATGCAGCTTGTAGAGCTTAGAGACCAGGAGTGCTGCGGGACCTGCGACGCGCACTTGGAACGTCCGGGGATCCGTTTCAGGGTCCAGTGATTCGATGTCCCTGAGGGAGTTATCCACCAGGGCACCCTCTAGGCCCCGTGTTTTCCTTGCAACGTGTTTCTCATGAGGGGGTATCCGGGCTGCGCGCCGTCCCCTACCTCCGGCTCTGTCCGGGACCATCAGATCAAGTTCGTCTGCCCCGCGACGCCAGGTCCCGGGCTGATACGGGTTCCGCAAAGTAAAGCCTGCGCTTTCAAGTAGGTTTTCGAGTAGCGGCTCATTCGAGAGCGATGCCGGATCGATCACCATGTCACTGTCACTGGTAAACGGTGCCACAGCTGTCTGCGTAGTGGGTACCTGCATGTATATGGCATGCGCCCCAACTATGATCATGGACTCCCGGTGACGTCCCAGTACTTCGAGGACGTCAAGCATCGCGCGTCGTGAGCTGACTGTCAGGTCATCCACGCTTTCGCCAGACTTCCTCGTTCGACTGCATCCACTCCAGCAGCTTTTCCGCCTCGGCAGGGCTTCTCCCCGGCCCGCCCAGCAGATCGACAGCCACCTGAGTAGGCGCAGCTATATGCAGGCCAGCATGGTTGATGGTCGTGCGTTCCAGCATCACATCGTAGGGTGGCTCGACCAGCAACGTATTCGCGCCGGATTCTGTCGGGTGGAGCCCCCAGGCGCTTGTCGCAGCTTCGGTGTCCGAAACGTAAACCATGGCCATCGAAGCAGGGGCATACGGTGCCCACTCGGCTGCCGCTATGGTGCCGGTGATGGCGTAGCGGAATGACTGGCCCGGTTGCATCCTTCTAGGATCAGCCATGAGTTCGAGCAGGTTCGGGATGCCGCGCGGTGCGATCCAGCGTGAGATGCGGTTACTCCCAGTGAGACTGTAGTCTGCGCTCCAAGCTCGCAATAGCTTCAGCCAGTCCAGCACGTGAACCCGGCGCTGATCGTCGCGTTCTACATGCCCTTCCCGCTCGAGGTACTCGATGACCCGGTAGGCAGCACCAGTGGACGCTCCAGATTCGTCGATCAGTTCCCGCATGGTCCAAGCCCTGTCGATGTCACTCAGAGCGCGGACGACCCGCGCTGCGGGCTCGCCCTTGAGTGTGCCTCGGGGGCGACCGGGGCCGCGCCACGGATCAGCGTCAGCGCCTTTATCCATTATGAAAAGACCGGGCTCTGACAGTTCGATGCGGACGTTACCCGTCAAATCAGCGTACGAAAGATCGGCTTCCGTAAGGCGCTTGCGAACCGGCATCGATAGGTACGGCGCAACGATGGCCGCCCGGGTTTCGTTAGAAGTGGTCGATAAATGGTCTGCGGCGTCGTGCAGGCGGCTCTCGAGCTGCGCGATGTCGCGACCCACAACACTGAGCTTAGCTTCGAGAATGAGGTAGGCGCGTTCCCCGCGGGGGCTCGCGATCTCCAGAACTCCATCGGCTACGACCCCAGTTGAACTCTTGAATTCCTCCTTAAGCTGCGCCGTCCAGCCCATCGGCAGGCGGTCGCGGATGGCAGCAGCGACGCGACGCATAGCCTCTCCCTCGGATTTGGGCTTCTCCTCGACTCCCGTTGCCATCACTAACTCCGTTCGGTAAATAGCCTAGCACACTTGACACCGGAACAAGCCCGTTACCCGAACATGGCTTCGGCCTAACTTGCTAGGTCATCACCAGCGGTAGCCACGAAGCCGACGGTCAATCGACGAAAGGTCCTAGTCAACTCGCGTCTCTATGCTCCTGTTTCTACGGTCAGCGACCAGCTCGAGGACAGGCCATGATTACGTAGACTCCGGCCTGCAACCTACTTCCCTTCTACTTCGCCGCAACCGCCGCCGAGCACTGCCGCGACCCCTGCCTCGCCTAATGAAAGAGCCACGAGTGGGTTGGCAACCCCCTTCCGTTCCCGTTTGCATCCCGATGCCCCAGGGAACGGAAGGGGGTTGCCAACCCACCCCACGCCCTACCACAAGCCGACGCATGCCCAACCGGCACTACCGCCGGTTGCGGCGAGACACCTCCCGTCCAAGGGGCAGCAGCATCGACGCCACGATGCTGATCGTCATGATCCCGCTGGCCGTGACCCCCACCCCCGCCACCAGCCGCAGGATGAACACCTCGTTGCCGCTGGCGATGTCGCCGAGGGGCGCCATCAGGAGCAGCGACGAGCCCAGCAGCAGGCCCGCCAGCGCGATGGCCAGCACCATGCGGCGGAAGCCGCGTTCGAAGCTGCGTTGGACGTCGGTGACGCGCTGGTTGACGCTGCCGACGTCCAGCTGCAGCGCGGTGCGGCCGTGCTCGAAATCGTCCAGCAGGCTGGTGAAGGCGCTGATCAGGTTGGGGACGCGGCCCAGCGCCTCCCTGGTGAGGGGCAGGAGCGTGTCGGGGCCGAAGCGGCGCGGGTCGAGTTCGCGCAGCAGCACGTTGCGGATGGTGCGGAAGGCGATGTCGACGATGGCGCCGGGCTGCTCGTCGCCCATGAGGGTGCGCATGATCGACTCGCCCTGGCCGATGGCCTTGAAGGCCATGGTGAACTCGGGGCGCAGCAGCAGGCCGTGGCGCACGAGCAGCGTCACCAGTTCGGCGAACAGCTCCGAGATCCCTTCGACCTCGCCCTCCAGCAGCAGGTGGCGGTTGATGAGGCGCTCGACGTCGCGGCGCAGCTTCTGCATGTCGACGGGCTCGTCGGGCGGTTCGCACAGCGACAGCACCACCTGCGCGGCGGGCGTCGCGGCGCGGTCGTGGAGCGACCAGATGAGCTGGGCCAGGCGCACGCGGTCCGAGCGCGACAGCTGCCCCACCGAGCCCATGTCGAGAAACAGCAGGCGGCGCGCTTCGCGGTCGTACCAGACGTTGCCGGCGTGCAGGTCCGAGTGGAAGAAGCCGTCGAACAGCACCTGCTTGATGAGCGCCCGGAACAGGTCCAGCGCCAGGGCGCGCCGGTCGACGCCGGCGTCGTCCAGCGCGGCGACGTCGGTGATCTTCACGCCGCTGACGCGCTGCATGGTCAGCACGCGCCTCGTCGAGTAGGCGGGGTAGACGGCGGGCACCTCGACGAAGTCGAACTCCTCCATGTTGTGGCGCAGCATGCGCGCCTGGTACGCCTCGGTCTCGTAGTCGAGCTCTTCGACGAGGCTCTCGGCGAACTCGTCGAACAGGGGCAGCAGCCCCAGGCGCCGGAAGCGCGGGAAGCGACCCTCGAGCGTCGAGAGCAGGTCGCGCAGGATGTTCAGGTCGGCCTTGACGACGACGGTGATGTTGGGGCGCTGCACCTTCACGACCACCTGCGTGCCGTCCAGCAGCGTGGCGGCGTACACCTGGCCCATCGAGGCGGACGCCAGCGGCTCGGGGTCGAACACGAGGAAGAGCGCCTCGAGCTTGGCGTCCAGCTCGGCTTCCACCAAGCGTTCGGCCTCGTCGAAGGGGAAGGCGCGCACCTTGTCCTGCAGCACCTCGAGCTGGTCGCGCCAGCGCGGCGGCAGCACCTCGACGCGGCTGGCCACCAGCTGCCCGAACTTCACGAAGGTGGGGCCCAGGTCCTGCAGCATCAGGCGCAGGACCACCGCCGGGTCCTCCTCGTCGATGCGCGGCCGGAAGCGGTAGAGGAGGCGCTTCATGAAGGTGCGGACGGGCGCCAGCGGCGTGAGGCCGACGAGGATCTCGAGGGCGTACGAGCGGGCGATGGCGATCAGCTGCACGGTGCGCAGGCCCTCGACGGCGCGGTTGCGGCGGCCGCCGGGGAAGAAGCCGAGCCAGCCCCAGTAGCGCGGCGTGGTGCGCGTCTCGCTGTCGCGCCGCGGGGCGTCGAGGCCGGTGATGGCCTCGAGCAGCGTGACGACCACGCCCATCATGAAAGCGCCCACCGCGGCCGAGAAGACCTCGCCGCCGGGCACCGGCAGGCGCTGCGGGCTGAGGAGCGCCAGGACTAGGAAGAAGAGGCCGTTGATGACGACCGAGATGGTGCCCATCGACCAGATGTAGAGGCGCCCGCTGAAGAACAGCAGCAGCGGCCGGCCGATCGCCTGCAGCGCTCCGAACGCCAGGCCGATGGCGAGGTAGGAGGCCAGCATCCCGAACTGCGCGGGCACGAAGGGGAAGGGCGGCGGCACTAGGCCGGGTGCCACGTTCACCACCGAGTAGGCAGCGAGGGTATAGACCAGGACGCGAACAACGAAGTAGATCATCGGCTTGTGGCTACCTCGCGCCCATATTGGCATGCCGCCTGCAAGCTTCCGGTGCACGCTGGCCGAGCCCAACGGACCACCTCCGCCTCATCCCTATGGCGGATGCGCCCGCCCTGCCGCCACCCCTACCCTAGAGTCGTAGGGACGAAGCGTCCCATGAGACATCCAAGGATTCTGCGGAAGAGGTGACCGGCATGAACGACGACAAGAGGAACGACGGCTTCCAGCCCGGCGATTCGGGCGCGAACGAGCACGGCACGGGCAGCAGCTACGACCCCACCAAGGGCACCTACGTCCCCACGGGCGGGACCGCTGGCGGCCATACCAGCGCCGCAGGCGCCACGGGCCAGGAGAGCACCACGGGCCAGACGGGCTACGGCACGGGGCAGGCGGGTCAGGCCGGCGGGGCTGGCCAGGGCGCGGGCGGCCAGGGCGGCCGCACCGTCACCGAGGAGTTCCGCGTCTCCGGCGAGGCGGTCGTCTCGAAGGTCAAGGAGCTGGTCCGCGAGGGCAACGTCCGCCGCATCACCATCAAGAACGACGACGGCAAGGTGCTCATCGAGATCCCCCTGACTATCGGCGTCATCGGCACCGTGCTCCTGCCCGTCTGGGCCGCCATCGGCGCCATCGCGGCGCTCGTCGCGAACCTCACCATCTCGGTGGAGAAGACCGTCGACCCGTCCACCATGCAGGGCGACCGCCCGGGAGACATGACGCGCAGCTGAACCCTTCCTTCGCGCCGGGCGCCGATCCCACCGGCGGTTGACGCGGCGCCCCGCGCCCAAGTAGGGCGAGCCCAGCGGCTGTTAGAGTGAAGGCCACGTGGAAAGCTCGTCGTCCAAGACGCCGACCCGTGAGGGTCGGCGTTCCCCACTTCTGCAAGCCACCGAGCTGCGCGTCAGCCTGGGCGGCACCCCCATCGTCGAGGACGCCACCTTCACCCTGGAGGCGGGCGAGCTCGTGCTGCTGGTGGGCCCCAACGGCGCCGGCAAGAGCACGCTGCTGCGCGCCCTCGTCGGGCTGCTGCCCAGCCGCGGCGACGTCGACGTGCTGGGGCGCACCGCCGGCGGCATGAGCGCGCGCGAGCAGTTCGTGTTCGTGCCCGACGAGCCGGCCCTCTACGAAGACCTGACGCTGCGCGAGCACGCGCGCTTCAACGCCCTCGTCTACCGGCGCCCCGAGGCCGACGAGCGCGCGGTCGAGTGGTTGGAGCGTTTCGGCCTGGCCGCCAGGCTCGACGAGTTCCCGGCCACCCACTCGCGTGGCATGCGCCAGAAGCTGTCGCTGGCACTGGCACTGTCGTTGGAGCAGCCCCTGACGCTGCTGGACGAGCCGTTCAACGGCCTGGACCTGGAAGCGCAGGAGCTGCTGGCCGACGCCCTGCAGCAGCGCGCGGCCGCCGGCGGCGCCGTGCTGCTCACCGGGCACCAGCAGGAGCTGGGCGTGCGCCTGGCTCCGCGCGTGCTGGCGCTAGAAGAGGGCCGGCTGGTCGGGTGAGCGAACGCGCAACCGGAACGCCCGGTGCCCTGGCGGCCGCCGAGGGGGCTGTCGGCTACCTGCGGCGCCGCACGGTGGGCCGCGCCGCCGACTCGTACCGCCGCTGGATCGGCCGCGCCGTCGGCTGGTGGACGATCGTCTACATGCTCTTCTGGATCGTCGTCTTCGCCATCGCGGGCGTCGAGACGCTGGCGCCCCTGGCGCAGCCGCTGCCGTTCCCGGCGGGCGTCGCCGCCGCGGCGGCCGGCGTGCTGCTGCTGAGCCTGGCGCTGCTGGGCGGCCGCACGCCCCCTTTCATCCTCGACCGGCGCGACCTCTACCGGCTGGCCCTGGCCCCGCAGCGTCCCTGGAGCGTCATGCGGTGGCGCTACCTCGTGAAGCAGGGCGGCGGCCTGGTGGCAGCGGTGCTGATCGGCCTGGTCTGGTCGTTGGTGGCGGGGCCTTGGTTCGGGCTGCAGGTGCCGTACGCGGCCCCCGCGCTCGCGCTCCTGGCGCTCTTCCTGCTGGACGCCCGCTGGCTGCGCTACGTGGCCCACCCGCGCCACGGCCAGCACGAGGCGCGCTCCTTCGCCGGGCGTGCTCTGGGCGGCTTGTGGCTAGTGGCGTTCGTGCCGCTGCTCTGGGTGGCGCTGCGGCACCTGCTGGTGGGTGGACTGGCGGCGCTGCCGCCGGCGCTCGACCCCCTGGGCGCCCTCGAGCACGACGGCCCGCTCGTCCTGCTGCTGCCCGCGCTCCTCGCGCTGGCATCGCACCTGTGCGTGCGGCGCACCCTGGCGCACGACTGGCCGCCGCGCTTCGCCCCGCAGAGCCTGGTGCTGACGCAGGTGCAGGCGTTGCGCACCTCCGAGGTGCTGTCGGGCCTGGCCGGCTTAGGAGCCCGCGTGGCCGACGAGGGCGAGAAGCGGCGCCTGCTGGACGCGCTTCACGACCGCCCCGGCGCCACCAGGCCGCGGCGTTCGCTGCCGCTTCCGGGCACGCACTCGCCGCAGTGGCTGGCGCTGGCGTGGCGCACCGCCTCGGCCCTCTACCGCCGGCCGCTGCTGCGGCTGGTGGGCACGCTCGTGGTGGCGGCGCTGGCCGTGGCGTCGGTGCTGGCCGCCAGCGGGCTCGGCCCGTCGCTCGCCGGCCTCGGGACGGCTGGGCTCGGCGCCGAAGGCCTCGACGCTGACGGGCTCGGCGCTGCCGGTTCCGGAACCGCCCCCGGCGCCGCTCTCGGGATCCCCGGCCTCGGTGGCGCCCTCGCCGTCTTCTTCGCCGCCCTCTTCGCGGCGCGCGTCGCCAGCGGGCTGCTGGGGCCGCAGTTCGAGGTGGGCGCGCGGCCCGTCGACCCGCTGACGCGCGCGTGGGGCCGGGCGCTGCCCGCGCTGCTGCTCCTGACGCTGCTGACCTTGCCGGTCATGTTCGCCCTGCGCGGCGTGGCCGAGCTGATAGGCGGCGGGTTGCCGCCCCAGGAGGCGCTGGTGGGCAACCTGATCGGCGCCGTCTCGCTGATCGGCATCGTGGTGCTGGCGCTCGAGAAGTACGCCAGCTGGAGCGGCGCCGGGGCGTCGCGCTGGGAGCCGCAGCTGGTGGCTGCCATGCTGGCCGCGCTGCCCGCGCTCGTGCTGGCGGCGCTGGGCGTGGGCGACTGGACCCTGATGACGCAGGCGCTGCTGCTGGGCCTGGTGGCCATCCTGCCCGTCTGAGTGCCGAACGTCCGGGCACCGAACACGCGAGCGCCGAACGTCCGAGCGCCGAACCCCAGAGCGCCGAACCCCAGAGCACGTGAATGCCTTCGAACCATGCGCCTGGGGGCGCGTATGAAGCCCGTCAGGTACGTGTGGGTAGACTGCCCACGATGGAGAACCTGCCCATCGACGACCTGACGGGCGCCCTGCAACGGGCGGGCCTGGCGCCGACGGTGGACGCGCTCGTCCTGGATCACGACCGCAGCGGCGCCCACTTCGCGCTCGCGGTGCTCGACCTGGACCACCTGAAGACCCTGAACGACGTCTACGGCCACGCGACGGGCGACGCCGCCCTGGCGGCCGTGGCGGAGCGCGCGGCGAAGGTGCTCCGCTCGGTCGACAAGCTGTTCCGGTACGGCGGCGACGAGTTCGTGATCACCCTGCCGGGCACCACCCACACCGAAGCCGAGAGCGTGCTGCGGCGCGTGCGCGACCAGGTGACCGCGAACCCCGTCGAGGCCGCGGTGTGGGTGAACGTCAACGTCAGCGTCGGCGTGGCCGCCACCGACGAGCCCGGCGCCAAGGCGAGCTTCGACGACCTGTTCGAACGTGCGGACGCGCGCCTCTACCTGGCGAAGCGCGCCGGGCGGAACACGGTCGTGGCGGCCGACACGCCCGTGGCCGCCGAGGGGGGCGCGCTGCGCGATACGCGGCTGGTGGGCCGCGACGACCAGCTCGCCCGCCTCGACGCGTTCCTGGCCGCCACCGCCACCAGCGCCGACGAGCGCGTGCTGCATCTGACGGGGGCGGCCGGCGCAGGCTTCACGCGCTTCCTCCACGAGGTGGGCGTGCGGGGGCGCATCGCCGGCCGGGCCGTGCGCGCCGTGGCGGCCACCGCGCCGAACCACGGCGTCTACCTGCGGGCCATGGAGCAGGCGTACGGCGACCTGCTGCCGCCCGATCCCAGCGAAGCGGAGGTCGCGGAACGCCTCGCCTACGACGCCGAGGGGCACGGGCTGGTGATGCTGCTGGAGGGCGGCCGCTGGCTCGACCCGGGCAGCCGCCGCCTGCTGGCCGAGCGCCTGCGCAAGGGGGGCGTGAAGCTCGTCGAGGTCGTGCCGGACGGCGAGGCGCCTGCCTTCCACGGCAACCAGAAGGTGGAGCTGAGCCCCCTGACCCCAACGCAGGTAGGGAACTGGCTGGCCGGCGCGCTGGGCGCGTCGGTCGACGGCGACACCGTGACCGCGCTCGCCGAGGAGGGAGGTGGCCTGCCGGCTCGGATCGGCGGCCTCGTGGGTCGCCTCGCCGCCGAGGGGGGCCTGAAACGCGGGCCGGCGCTCGTGAGCGCCGAGCCCCAGCGCATCCGCGAGTTGGCGCGCGGGACGCACGAGGCGGCGGCGCCGCCCACCCTTCCGGAGTGGGGCACGCCGCTCGTGGGCCGCAACCGCTGGCTGACGGGCGCCGTGCAGGCCGTCCGCGGTGCGCAACTGGCGCTGCTGGTGGGGCCCGGCGGCATCGGCAAGTCGCGCCTGGCCGCCCAGCTGGCCCTGGAACTGGCGCACGAGGTGGAAGGCACCCACTGGATCGACCTGAGGGCCGTGCGCGACGCGGCCGCCCTGCCCGGCCTGATCGCGCAGGAGCTGGGCCTGCCGCCCCCCGACGACGTGGCAGAGCTGGGCGCCGTCCTGGGCGACGCGCGCGTCCGCTTCGTGCTCGACGAGGTGGACGGCATCGCCGACGAGGCGGGCGTCCTGGAAGAGCTGCTGGATGCCGCCCCGGGCGTGCAGCTGCTGGCCACCTCGCGCATGCCGCTGCGCCTGGCCCGCGAGCGCGTGGTGGCGGTGCCGGAGCTGAGCGCCGCCGCCGCGGCCGAGCTGCTGCGGCGCGGCATGGAGCGCGTGGGCGCCCTCGTGGATTCGCCCGCCGAGGAACTGGAGGCGCTCGTCGAGAAGGTCGGCCCGACGCCCCTCGCCATCGAGATGGCGGCCGCCTGGACGCGCGCACTGAGCCCCGAGGAGCTGGGCGAGCAGCTGGACGCCCGCCCCGAGCTGCTGGCGGACGCGCCCGGGCTGCAACCGCGCACGGCCCGCTTCATCGACGTCACCCGCGACCTGATGAGCGTCGACGAGCGCGAGGCGCTGGGCACCCTGGCGCTCATCCCCGGCGGCTTCACCGCCGAGGCGGCTCGTTCCGCCGCGGGCGCCTCCCCCTTCTTCCTGCTGGCGCTGCTCGAGCGCACGCTGATACGGCGCGAGGGGAACCGCTACACGGTCCACGCGGCCATCGCCGAGCGCTACCGGTCGGGTCTCGAGGAGCCGGAGGGCGCCCGCGCGCGGGTGGCCCGCACCTACGCGGAGCTGGCGGACACGATCAACTCGCTGGACGACACCGAGCGCAGCGCGCGCGGCTACCGCCTCACCGACGTCGAACGCCCCAACCTGCTCGTGGCGTGGAGCTACGCGCTGGAGCGCCGCGACGCCCGGCTGGCGTGGCCGCTGGCGCGCCTGCTGCGCGGCTACCACGACGTCCGCGGCCGTTCCCGCGAGGGGCTGGAGCTGTTCCGGGAGGCCGAGGCGAGCCTGGCCGAAGCGCCCGACACGGAACTGCGCGGCTGGGTGGCCGACGCCGTGGCCCTCTTCCTCGCGCAGCGCCAACGGCACGCCGAGGCCGCGGCCAAGATCGCGGAGGCGCTGGAGCTGCTGGAGCCGCACTCACCCGGCGACACCGCCGCCATGGCCTGGAACACGGCCGGCGTGGTGGCCGGCACCGCCGACAGGCTCGAGGAGGCGCTCGAGGCCTTCCACGCGGCCGCCCGCATGCGGCGCGAGCTGGGCGAAGCGGTGGGCGAGGCGCAGGCGCGCGGCAACGTCGCCATCGTGCTGTCGCTGCTGGAACGCCCCAACGAGGCGTTCGAGGCGTTGACGGAGGCGGTGGAGAACTACCGGGCGGTGCGGCACGCCACCGGCCTGGCCATCTCGCTCGCGAGCCTCGCCAACCTGGCGCGCACGGCGCAGCTGGTGGGAACGGACGAGGTGATGCGTTACGCCCACGAGGCGCTGGAGGTGTCCGAGTCGATCGGCTACGCCTACGGCGCCCGCAGCGCCGCTTCGGAACTGGGCGAGGCCCTCATGCTGGAAGGCCGGCACGACGAAGCGGCGGCCGCCTTCGAGCGCGCCCGCGACTGGGCGCGCGTCGAGGAGAACGAGGGGGCCGAGCTGCAGCTCTTCGATCGCAGCGCGGAGGCGCGGCGGGCGGCCGACGAGCGCCTGCGTCGTCAGCTACGTGGGGAAGAGGTCTCGCCCTAAGAGAAGGGCTGGGGCGGGGACAGCGCTCCGCCCCCGGCTGCCGGCTCCAAGGCCGCCTTTACGCTCAGCTGCCCGCCGTCGCTCCTACCGCAGCGTTCGCCGCGGCCCGCGCCGCGCGCCGCACGTCTTCCACGAGGTCTTCGGCGTCCTCGATGCCCACGGACAGGCGCACCAGCCCCTCGGTGACGCCGTCCGCCTCCAGCACCTCTACCGGCAGCAGCTGGTGGGTGGTCGAGGCGGGGTGGCAGGCGAGCGAGGCCACGTCGCCCAGCGAGACGGCGTGGTCGAACAGCTGCAGCGACTCGAGGAACGCCGCGGCCGCCGGCCGGCCGCCCTCGAACTCGACGGAGACCATGCCGCCGAAGCCGTCCATCTGCCTGGCCGCCACCTCGTGCAGCGGGTGCTGGGGCAGGCCCGGGTAGAGGACGCTCTTCACGCCCGGCAGCCCCACCAGTGCCTCGGCGACGGCGCGGGCGTTGTCGCAGTGCGCCTGCATGCGCAGGTGCAGCGTCTTCATGCCGCGCAGCAGCAGGAAGGCGACGTGCGGGTCCATGGTGGCGCCCAGGTGGCGCAGGCCCTCCATGCGGATCGGCTCGAGCAGTTCCAGGCGCCCGGCCACGATGCCGCCCAGCAGGTCGCCGTGGCCGCCCAGGTACTTGGTGGCCGAGTGCAGCACCAGGTCTATGCCGTGCTCCAGCGGCCGCGTCAGGAACGGAGTGGCGAAGGTGCCGTCGGCCACGCTGATCAGGCCGTGCTTGCGCGCCACGGCGGCGGCGTGCGCCAGGTCGTGGATCGTCAGGTTCGGGTTGGTGGGGCTCTCGACGTAGATCATGCGCGTCTTCTCGCCCACCGCCCCTTCCAGCTCGGCGTCGGAGACGGCGCGCGCGGTGACGCCGAAGCGCGGCAGCATCTCGTCGAGCAGGCCGCGGGTGCCGCCGTAGATGGGGCCGAGGATCAGGACCTCGTCGCCGCTCTTCAGGAGGCTCAGCAGCACGGCCGCCGAGGCGCCCATGCCGGAGGCGAACGCTACCGCCCCCTCGGCGCCCTCGAGCTCGGCCAGCTTGGCCTCGACGGCCGCGACCGTCGGGTTGCCGATGCGGCTGTAGACGTTGCCGGGCTCCTCGCCGGCGAAGAGGGCGGCGCCGCGTGCGACGTCGCCCAGGACGAACGTGCTGGTCTGGTAGATGGGCGTGGCGTGCGCGCCGGTGGCGGGGTCGTGCCCCTGCCCGGCGTGCACGGCCAGGGTGGCGAGCGAGCGCCCGGGCCTGTCTTTTTCCATGCCTCCATGTAACCACGCCGCGGCGCCGCCCGAGCTGAAGGAGCCACGCGTGTACTTGCCGGGTCTGGACCCTTCGTGACGTCAGCTCCTTTGATTCGCCCTCCGGGAGTGCGTACAATGCCCGCATCTTCAAATGGCGACCGGTCCAGCGGCCGGGATCCTCCATATCTTCCCGAAGGCGGTGGCTCGATGATCGAATCAGCGGCGCAGGAACTTCTCAACTACGTGGGCGGGGAGTGGCAGCGTTCCGGCGCCTCCGCCCGGCAGGAAGTCCGCAACCCGGCGACGGGCGAGACGATGGCGGTGGTGCCCCTCAGCCCGGCAGACGAGGTCGACGCGGCCGTGCAGGCCGGCGTGCGCGCCTTCCGGGAGTGGCGCGAGACGCCGGTCGTCGACCGCATCAAGCCCCTCTTCAAGCTGCGGCAGCTGCTGAACGACAACCTCGAGGAGCTGGCGCGCACCATCACGAACGAGGCGGGCAAGACGTTCGGCGAGTCGATGGGCGAGATGCAGCGCGGCATCGAGAACGTCGAGGTGGCGTGCGGCGCGCCCTACATGATGCAGGGCAGCAACAACGAGGACATCGCGCGCGGCATCGACGAGCACATGATCCGCCAGCCGCTGGGCGTGGTGGCGGCCATCACGCCGTTCAACTTCCCGGGCATGATCCCGCTCTGGTTCCTGCCGTACGCCGTTGCCACCGGCAACTGCTTCCTGCTGAAGCCGTCCGAGCGCGTGCCCATGACCACCCAGCTGCTGTACAAGCTGCTGGAGGAGGCGGGCTTCCCGCCCGGCGTGGTGGGCTTGGTGAACGGCGGCAAGGAGACGGTCGACGCCATCCTCGACCACCCCGACGTGAAGGCCGTCTCGTTCGTGGGCTCCACCCCGGTGGCGCGCTACATCTACTCGCGCGCGGCCGCCAACGGCAAGCGCGCCCAGGCGCAGGGCGGCGCCAAGAACCCCGCCGTGGTGCTCCCCGACGCCGACATGGAGATGACCTCGCGCATCCTCACCGACTCGGCGTTCGGCTGCGCCGGCCAGCGCTGCCTGGCCACCTCGGTGGCCATCACCGTGGGCGATGCCCGAGCCGAGTTCACTGACCGCATGGTGGCGGCCGCCGAGCAGCGCAAGGTGGGTTACGGCCTCGAGGACGGCGTCGAGATGGGCCCCGTCATCACCCGCGACTCGCGCGAGCGCATCCGCTCGCTCGTCGACAAGGGCCTCAGCGAGGGCGCCCGCGTGCTGGTGGACGGCCGCGAGAAGGAGGTCGACGGCTTCGCCGACGGCTACTTCGTGCACCCCACGATCGTCGACGAGGTGACGCCCGGCAGCACGCTCGCCGACACCGAGGTGTTCGGGCCCGTCCTGTCGCTGATGCACGCCCGCACGCTCGAGGAGGCGATCCAGATGGTCAACGACCGCGCCTTCGGCAACCAGGCGTCGCTCTTCACCAGCTCGGGCGCCGCGGCGCGCGAGTTCCGCCACAAGGCCATCGCCGGCAACATCGGCATCAACCTGGGCGTGGCCGCGCCGATGGCGTTCTTCCCGTTCAGCGGCTGGTCCGACAGCTTCTTCGGCGACCTGCACGCCCAGGGCGCGCACGGCATCGAGTTCTACACCCAGACGAAGGTCGTGGTCGAAAGGTGGCCCCAGACCTGGAGTCGGACGTTCTGATGGCCGCCCACGAGCTGACCCTCTCCGAGCTGGCCGACTCGTTCAGCGAGACGTACCCGCGCTACACGAAGAACGAGGCGACCGTCGAGGCGGACCGCTGCCTCTACTGCTTCGACGCCCCCTGCATCCAGGCGTGCCCCACCGAGATCGACGTCCCCACCTTCATCCGGCAGATCGCCAACGACAACCTGCTGGGGGCCGCCACCACCATCCTGGAATCGAACCTGATGGGCCACAGCTGCGGGCGCGTCTGCCCCGTCGACGAGCTGTGCGTGGGCGCCTGCGTGCTGGGCGCCGAGCACCGGCCCATCGCCATCGGCCGCCTGCAGCGCTACGCCACCGACCACGTCTTCGAGACGGGCGCGCAGGTCTTCGAGCCCGCCCCCGACACGGGCAAGCGCGTCGCCGTCGTGGGTGCGGGCCCGGCCGGCCTCAGCGCCGCGGGCGAGCTGGCGAAGCGCGGCATCAAGGCCACCGTCTTCGAGCGCCACGAGCTGGCGGGCGGCCTCTCCACCTACGGCATCGTCGTCATGCGCGAGCCCACCCAGGTGGCGCTGGAAGAGGTCGAGTTCATCAAGAGCCTGGGCGTCGACGTCGTCACGGGCGTCGAGGTGGGCGTCGACGTCAGCCCCCAGGAGCTGATCGAGGGGTACGACGCCGTGCTGATCGCTGCCGGCACCGGCCCCGTGCCGCGGCTGAACGTGCCCGGCGAGGAGCTGCACGGCGTCATCGACGCGCTGCCGTTCATCGCCGCCACCAAGCTGGCCGACAAGGACGGGAAAGAGGGCCTGCTGAACATCCCGGTCGGCAACGAGGTGATCGTGGTGGGCGCCGGCAACACGGCCGTCGACGCCGCCACCGTCGCCAAGCGCCTGGGCGCCGAGCGCGTCACCATGCTCTACCGCAGGAGCCGCGCCGAGATGACCGCCTACGACTTCGAGGTGGCGTTCGTGCGCAACGAGGGGGTCGACATCCGCCTCCTGACGCAGCCCATCGAGATCCTGGGCGACGAGGCGGGCCACGTGATGGGCGTGCGCTGCGTGCGCATGGCGCTGGGCGAGCCCGACGAGGGCGGCAGGCGCCGCCCCGAGCCCGTACCCGGCAGCGAGTTCGTGCTGCCCGCCGACCAGGTCATCAAGGCGATCGGGCAGGAGAAGCTGGCGGCGCTGTTCGCCGCCTTCGGCATCGAGAGCATCGGCGGCTACGTGAAGGTCGACGAGGCGCTGCGCACGAGCCACCCGAAGGTGTTCGCCGCCGGCGACTGCGTGCGCCTGACGGGCCACGCCCTGACGGTGACGGCAGCCGAGGACGGCAAGATCGCGGCGCGCGCCATCGCGGCGCAGCTGGGCGTCGAGGAAGTGCGGCGCGACCCCGGCGCCACGCGGGGGAGGTACATGCACGGCACCACGAACAACTTCAGGAGCATCCATGGCTGACCTGACGACCAACTTCGCAGGGATCACCAGCCCGAACCCGTTCTGGCTCGCCTCGGCACCCCCGACGAACTCGGCGTACCAGATCAACAAGGCGTTCGAGTACGGCTGGGGCGGCGCCGTCTGGAAGACGATCGGCGACCCGGTGCTGAACGTCTGCAACCGCTACGGCGCCTTCGAGTACGGCCGCCACCGCCTGGTGGCCATCAACAACGTAGAGCTGATCTCGGACAGGCCCATCGAGGTGAACCTGAAGGAGATCCGCGAGGTCAAGCGCCTCTGGCCCGACCGCGCCGTGATCGTCAGCGCCATGGTGAGCAGCAACGAGCAGGCGTGGAAGACCGTGGTGCAGCAGATCGAGGACACGGGCGCC
>CAZVCT010000002.1:37256-60580 GCA_964625655.1 uncultured bacterium | reverse complement strand
CATGTACGGCAGGCCGCCGATGTGGTCCTCGTGGCCGTGCGTCAGCACCCAGCCCCGGATCTTGTGGGCGTTGTCGACCACCCAGTCGATCTTGGGAACGATGATGTCGACGCCCAGCATCTCGGCCTCGGGGAAGGCCAGGCCGCCGTCGACCAGCAGGATCTCGTCGTCGTACTCGAAGGCGAACATGTTCTTGCCGATCTCGCCCATGCCGCCCAGCGCGATGACCTTCAGCTTGCGGTCGTCCTTGATCGGCGACTCGTACTCCTTGGTGACGTCCTGCGGCTGGCGCTCGCGCGTCTCGCGGCCCACGGGGCCGGTCTGCTGGTTCCCCTTGGAGCGGCCGCCTTCGCCGCCACCCCGGGAGCCACGCGAGCCGCCGCGGCGGCCGTCGCCTCTGCCGCCGTCATCGCGGCCGCCATCGCCCCGGCTGCCTTCGCCGCGGCCTCCTTCGGCCTTGTTGCCGCCTTCGCGGCCACCGCCGCGACCTTCGCCGCGGCCGGAATCTCCGCGCCCGCCGCCGTCGCCGCGGCTCTTGCCGTCGGACGCGGCAGCGCCGCTCCGGCGCCTGCGCGGGCTGCGTTCGCTCTTCTTCTCGTCGTTCGCCTTGCCGTCACCGCTCTGCTCGTTGGGCTTCTTGTCGCCCTGCTGTAGCGGCCGGCGGCGGTTGTCGTTACGCTCGTCGTTGGCCATGTCGCTCCTTCTGCGCTGCCTCGCCGCGGCTCCGGTCACGGAGGCGCGGGGCTGGCGCCGATAGCCCTCTTGGGGCGGCGGGCGCGGCTCCGGATAGGTTGGAGCCGCAGGTATAGGCCCTCTTAGGCCCGCCCTTTCTCGCAAGATAGTGAAGATATGGGTGAGCGCGTGGTGCGCTCACCCGTTCTCGTTGGGTCAGAAGCGGCCGCGGCCGCCGCCGCCACGCCCGCCGCGGTCGCCGCCACGGTCACGGGGCGGACCGCTGCGCCGCGGGGCGCGCGGGGCGATCTTGCCTTCCAGCTCGGGGCGCACCAGGTCGATCTTGCCGCGCTCGTCGATGGTGTTCACTTTCACCTTCAGGCGGTCGCCCTCCTTCAGGTGGTCCTCGACGCGCTCGACGCGCTCCTCGGCGATCTGGCTGATGTGCAGCAGGCCGTCGGTGCCGGGGAAGAGCGTGATGAAGGCGCCGAACTCGGTGACCTTCGCCACCACGCCGTCGTACTCCTTGCCCAGTTCCGCCGTCGCGGTCAGCGCCTCGATCTGCGCCTTCACGCGCTGCGCGGCGTCCGAGTCCTCGGAGTAGATGCGCACGGTGCCGTCTTCCTGCACCTCGACGGTGGCGCCCATCGCTTCCAGTTCGCGGATCTGCTTGCCGCCGGGCCCGATCACGGTGCCGATCTTCTCGGTCGGGATCTTCACCTGGAGGATGCGCGGCGCCTTGCTCGAGATCTCCTGGCGCGGCGCCGACAGCGCCTTGCCCATCTCCTCGAGGATGTGCAGGCGACCCTGGCGCGCCTGCGCCAGCGCCTCGCGCATGATCTCGGAGGTGATGCCCGTGATCTTGATGTCCATCTGCAGCGCCGTGATGCCCTGCGCGGTGCCGGTCACCTTGAAGTCCATGTCACCGAGGGCGTCCTCGCTGCCGAGGATGTCGGTGAGGATGCGGTAGTCGTCGCCTTCCTTCACCAGGCCCATGGCGATGCCCGCCACCGGGGCGCGCAGCGGCACGCCCGCGTCCATAAGCGCCAGCGCGCCGGCGCAGACCGTGGCCATGGACGAGGAGCCGTTCGACTCGAGGGTCTCGCCCACCACGCGGATGACGTAGGGGAAGTCCTCCTGGCTGGGCAGCACGCCGGCCAGCGCGCGGCGCGCGAGGTTGCCGTGGCCCAGCTCGCGACGGCCGGTGCCGCGCAGGCGCTTCACCTCGCCCGTCGAGAAGGGCGGGAAGTTGTAGTGCAGCATGAACTCTTCGCTGTCCTCGAGGCCGAGGTCGTCGACCAGGCGGTTGTCGCGCCCGGTGCCCAGCGTGGCGGTGCCCAGCACCTGCGTCTCGCCGCGGGTGAACACCGCGGAGCCGTGGGCCATCGGCAGCACGCCCGTCTCGATCCAGATGGGGCGCACCTGGTCGGACTGGCGGCCGTCGGTGCGCAGGTTCTCCTCGACGACCATGCGCCGCAGCTCCTTCTGCTCGGCCTTGTCGAAGGCGGCCTTCAGCTGCGCGATGCGCTCTTCGGCGCCCTCGGCCTGCGCGTCGGGCACCTGGCCCGCGATGATCTCGTCGCGCAGCGCCTTGATGCGCGTGGCGCGGTCGTGCTTGCCGCCGGTGAGGAGCATGCTGCGCAGGTCGCGGCTGCCCGCTTCGCGCGACACGAGGTCGATGGTCCCTTCGTCCAGTTCCATGGCCGGGACGAACGACTTCTTCTCGAGGCCGATCTCGCGCTGCATCGTCTCGATGAGCTCGACCACGGGCGCCAGCTGGCGCTGGGCGAACTCGATGGCGCCCACCATGACGTCTTCCGACAGCTCGGAGGCGGCCGCCTCGACCATCAGGACGGCGTCCTTGCTGGCCGCCACCGTCAGTTCCAGCTCGGGGTTGCCCTGCAGGCTCTGCATCGAGGGGAGGGCGACGTACTCGCCCTGTTCAAAGCCGACGGTGGTGCAGGCGGTGGGGCCGCCCCACGGCACGTCGGAGATCGACAGGGCGGCGGAAGCGCCGATGGCGGCGAGCGGGGCGGGGTCGACGACCTGGTCGGCCGACAGCACCGTCACGATCACCTGCACCTCGTTGCGCAGCTGCTTGGGGAAGAGGGGGCGGATCTGGCGGTCGACGATGCGGGCGTTCAGGGTCGCCTGCAGGCCGGGACGGCCCTCGCGGCGCATGAACGAGCCCGGGATCTTGCCGATCGCGTAGTGGCGCTCCTCGTACTCGACGGTCAGGGGCAGGAACGGGACGGTGGAGGCCGAGTCGTTCATCTGTGCGGTCACGAGCACCATGGTGTCGCCGCAGCGCACGGTGACGCTGCCGGCCGACTGCTTGGCCAGCTTGCCCGTCTCTATGACGAGCTCGCGCCCGCCGAACTGAGTGGTGTAACGGCGATGGTTGGGTAGGTTCACTCTCTCTCCTTCGAACGGCTGTCGGCGATGGCGCGCAGCCGGTCGCCGGCTCCGGGCACGCCTGGCGCAGGCCGCGTCCCGTGACGCGCCTGCGCGGAGGTGGCAGGGGCGCAGATGCCCGAGCCACGGTAGAGGCGGCCGGCTGGTTCGCCGTTCCCGCCTGCGGATTGCGCAACGGCGAGGCTACAGGAGCCTCGCCGTGGATGCCATGTTGAAAGCGCGACGGTTCCGGAGGCGCGGTGCGCCTTCCCGGTCGGTTCAGGGGGTTGCAGCTGCGCGCTCCTTACGCCGGCTCAGCGACGCAGGCCGAGGCTGGCGATCAGTTCCTTGTAGCCCTCGTAGTCGGTCTTCTCGAGGTAGGCCAGCAGGCGCTTGCGCTTGCCGACCATCATCAGAAGGCCACGGCGACCGTGGTGGTCCTTCTTGTGACCCTGCAGGTGCTCGCTCAGCTCTTCGATGCGTTTCGTGAGAAGCGCGACCTGCACGGCGGTGGAGCCGGAGTCCTTCTCGTCCTTGCCGTACTGCTGGATGACTTCCGTCTTCTGGGTTGCGGTTAGAGACATGCTTGCACGACCTTTCAGATTCTCGTCCGGCGCGGATCCGAATAGAGACGATACCGAGCCAGAGTGCGACGTGAGAGTCTAGCACAACATCAGCTGTGTTACGCGTCGCGGACGCGCCAGAACCGGCGGCGCAGACCTCGCGGCCCTACGCCACCAAGGCTTCGGGCCGCCCTCAGGCGCCGGGATGCCGCTCGAACCACTCCACGATGGCGTCGAGGCGCGCGAGGCGCCGGTCGGGCCTGCCCGAGCGCGACAGCTCGTGCCCTTCGCCGGGCACCCGCAGGAACTCGGTGTCGGCCTTGCCGATGCGTTTGAGGACCGCGAAGAGCTGCTCGGCCTGCTCGATGGGGCAGCGGTGGTCCTCCTCGCTGTGGACGATCAGCAGCGGGGTGGTGATGGCCTCGGCGTAACGGATGGGGCTCTGGCGCCACAGGGCGTCGGCGTCGCCCCACGGCACGCCGTCCAGCTGGCGTTCGACGAAGAACGGCCCGATATCGGACGTGCCGTACATGCTGGTCCAGTTCGAGATGCTGCGCTGCGTGACGGCGCTGGCGAAGCGGTCGGTGTGGCCCACCAGCCAGTTGGTCATGAAGCCGCCGTAGGAGCCGCCCGTCAGATGAACCGGGGCACTTGTGCGTCCCAACCGCTCGAGGCCCGCGTCGGCGATGGCCATTACGTCGTCGGCGTCGACGCTGCCGTAGGCGCCCAGCATGGCCGTCGCGAAAGTGAAGCCGTAGCTGCTGCTGCCGCGCGGGTTGCCGAAGATCACGGCGTAGCCGCGCGCCGCCAGCAGCTGGAACTCGAAGTTGAAGCCGTAGCCGTAGTTGGTGTGCGGCCCGCCGTGCACCTGCACCACCGCCGCGCGGTCTGGGCGTGGCTCGGCCGGGTCGATCACCCAGTAGGACACGTCCGCCTCGCCCGCGCCTAACGGTCCCTGCGCCGCCGTCAGCGCCAGCCGGCTCCGCCAGGCGTCGTTGATGCTGCTCAGGCGCCGCTCGCTGCCGCCCTGCAGCAGCCACAGCTCGCCCGGTTCCGTGGTCGTCTCGGCCAGGAAGGCGACGGCAGGCTCGGCGCCGGGTTCCGCTACGGTGGCGTGGAACGAGCTCACCACACGCGGCGTCCGTTCCTGCACGTCCTCCACCGAGCCGTCCAGGCCGATCCTGACGAGGTTCGTGGCGCCCTCGCGGTTCACCAGCGCCAGCAGCGCGTCGTCGGCCACCCAGGCGGGGCGCGAGGGGTAGGCGCCGTAGCGGCTGTCGCCGCCGGCGCTGTGCTGGGTCTCGAGCGCGCCGCTGAGCAGGCGGCCCGCGCCGCGCGTCGCGCTCCCGTTCGCCCCCTCCGCCAGGTCCAGTACCCACAGGCCGGTGGCGCTCACGAAGTCGTCTTGGTCGGAGGCGGCCGTGTAGGCCAGCCGGGTCCCGTCCGGGCTCGGGGTCAGGTTGCCGAGGCTGAGCACGCCACGTTGGATCGTGCTAGTTTCACCGCTCGCCAGGTCCAGGGCCAGCAGGTCGGCGCGCGGCTCGTGGTGCTCGTCCTCCGGGCTGGCGACGTGCAGGAAGAGGGTCGATCCGTCGGGGGAGAAGGCCAGGCCGCCCGCCGCTTCGGTCAGGTCGGTTAGCCGGCGGCTGTCGCCCGTCGCCACGTCCAGAAGGTAGACCTGCGCCTGCTGCGTCGGCACGAAGCCCACGCCCTCGGCGCGCCAGCGGCGGCGCACGATCCGGCGCGCTTCGCCCTTCTCGGCGGCCGTGTCCTTCCATTCGCCGCGCGAGAGGTAGGCGATCCGCTCGCCGTCCGGGTGCCACGCGAACTCGTTGACGCCCGCGGCGTGCTCGGTCAGGCGCTGCGACTCGCCGCCTCCCAGGCCGATCAGGTGCAGCTGCGGCTTCCCCTTCTCCTCGCGCACGCTCAGGAAGGCGAGGCGGCCTTGCGTAGGGGAGAAGCGGGGCGAGCGGTCGGCGTGCTCCGAGCGCGTCAGCTCGAGCGGCGCTCCGTTCCCGCTGGACTCGTACAGCTCGATGCGGCTTCGGTAGCGGGGCGCTGCTTCCCCGTCCTTCTCGCTCTTCGGCTTGACGATGCGTGTGACGACCACGGCCGCCTGCTGGCCACCGGGGGACAGCTGCGGCTCGGAGACGTAGGCGAGGTCCAACAGGTCGTTGCTGATCGGTTTGCGCGCCACGCGAGGCTCCTAACTGGCCGGCGCCGCTGCCCGCCTGGGCCGCGCGCCGGTTCGTTCCTTGTGAGCCTGCAGGTTAACGCTTGGTGGCTGCGGCCGTGCGGCCCTGCTGGATGGCGTACAGCAGCACGCCCGCCGCGACGGAGGCGTTCAGGGAGCCCACCTTGCCCGACAGCGGGATGGCGACCGTGTCGTCGCAGCGCTCCCTCACGAGGCGGCGCATGCCGTCGCCCTCCGAGCCGATGACCAGGGCCGCGTCGCGGTCCCAGTCGACCTGTTCCGGCGTGGTGCGCGCCTCGCCGTCGGCACCGTACACCCACACGCCCCGCTCCTTCAGGCGCTCGATGGTGGTGGGCAGGTTGGTCACCACCACCAGCGGGACGTGCGCGGTGGCGCCGGCGGCCGCCTTCACGACCACGGCGCTGATGGGCGCCGAGCGGCGCTCCTCCATCACCACCCCGTGGGCGCCCAGGGCCTCGGCGCTGCGGATGATGGCGCCGACGTTGCGCGGGTCGGTCAGGTGGTCCAGCAGCACGAGCAGGACGCGCTGGCCGCGCTGCTCCGCCAGGGCGAAGGCGTCCTCGAGCTCGCTGGTCGTCACCTCGGGCAGCTGGGCGGCCACGCCCTGGTGCTGCGTCGTCTTCAGCGCCTGGTCCAGCTGGATGCGGGGCACCTGCTGCAGGGGCACGCCGGCCGCGCGCGTGGCGCGTTCGAACTCCTTGAGGGCGCCCGGCTGCACGCCGTGTGCCACCAGCACGCTCTCGACTTGACCCTCGCGGAGGGCCTCCAGGACGGCGTTACGGCCGTAGATCCACATGGGGCGAGTATAAGCGGGGCGCAGCTAGGCGTCGGGCGCACCGGCCAGGAAGGCCCGCGCCTGCTTCTCGTCGCTCGCCAGCTGCGCCTTCAGCTCGTCCAACGAGCCGAAGCGCTGCTGGTCGCGCAGCTTCCGGTGGAAGCGCACCGTGAGCGTCTCGCCGTAGATGTCGGCGGCGAAGTCGAACAGGTTCACCTCGAGCGACGGCGGGTCGTCGGGGAAGCTGGGGCGTGGGCCGACGTTCGCCATGCCGCCGAAGCTGCCCTGGGGCGCCTGCACCGTCACGGCGAACACCCCGAGCGGCAGGGCCTTGGCGGGGTCGAGCTGCAGGTTGGCGGTGGGGAAGCCGATGGTGCGGCCGCGCTGCGCGCCCTGCGCGACCGGACCCGTCACGGGGTAGGGGGCGCCGAGCAGGCGGTTGGCGCGCTCCACGTCGCCGGTGGCCAGCAGTTCGCGCACCCGGGTGGAGGCGACGCGCTCGCCGTCCAGCTTCACCACGTCCACGGGCTGCACGGGCGCCACCGCGGCCAGGTCGGCAACGCTTCCCTTGCGCCCCTGGCCGAAGCGGAAGTCCTCGCCCACCGCGAAGGCGCTGGGGTGCAGGGCCGCCAGCTGCGCTACGAAGCGCTCGGCGGGCGTGCGCGCGAACTCCTCGTCGAACGGGATCATCACCACGAGGTCGGGGGAGAACGCCTCGAGGAGCGTGGCCTTCTCCTCGCGGCTGCTCAGGTAGCTGGCGCCGCCGAAGAGGACCTTGGCAGGGGGGAAGAACGTGACCACCACGGCGGGCTTGCGCGCGGCGTCGGCCAGGTCGCGCATGCGCGAGAGCAGGGCGCGGTGCCCGAGGTGGACGCCGTCGAAGTTGCCGAGGCTGATCACCGCGCCGCCGAGGCCGAGGGCGGCGGCTTCGGACAGGTGATCGACGACGTTCACGGCGTTGCCCCCGCGCGCGCCAGCACGTGGCGCAGCGCCACCGCCGTCACGCTGCTCGTCGCCAGCCGGCCCGCCAGCACGTCGTCCCACACCTCGCGGGCGTCGCGCCACTCGACGGTCAGCTCTTCCGTCTGGTCGGGTGTGCCCTCGGCCGGTTGTGGGTCGAAGAGTTCGAAGAGGAACGTCTCCTCGGCCGAGTAGCCGGGCGAGGTGTGGAAGCGCGCGATCAGTTCGAGGCGGCCGCCCAGCTGCGCTTCCTCGGCCAGCTCGCGCGCGGCGGCCTCGAGGGGCTCCTCGCCGGGGTCGAGCAGGCCGGCGGGTACCTCCCAGCTGACGCGTCCGATGGCCGGACGGCGCTGCTTCACGCCCAGCACCTGCGTGCCCCGCGCCGCCAGCACGGCGACGGAGCCGCCATGCTCGACGACCTCCCAACGCCCGTCCAGGACGCTGAGCCGCAGCACCTTGCCTTCGAAGATCGGCTGTCGCACGTCAGGCAGCGTGACCGCTCCGGCGCCCGCCCTCAGGACTCGTTGTCGGGGTTGTAGCGCAGGAACGCGGGGATGTCGTAGTTGGCCGGGTCGTAGCTGCGGCCCGAGCCGGTGTCGCCCGCCCTGAACTGCGTGGTGCGGATGATGCGCGTGGGCGGCGCCTCGTCGAAGCCGGCGGCGATGACCGTGACACGCACCTCGTCGCCCGCGTCCTCGTCGTAGGTGACGCCGAAGAGCACGTTGACGTCGTCGACCTCGGTGGCCTCCGAGATCTTCTCGACGATGTCGGTGGCGTCGGTGAGCGTGAGGTCGTCGGAGCCCGTGACGTTGATCAGCAGGTTGCGCGCGCCCTCCACGCCCCGCGCGAGCAGCGGGCTGTGGGTGGCGCTCTCGGCGGCCTCCTCGGCCAGCTTGTCGCCGCGGCCCGAGCCGATGCCCATCAGCACCGTGCCGGCGCCCTGCAGCAGGGCCTTGACGTCGGCGAAGTCGACGTTGATGACGCCGGGGACGTTGATGACGTCGCTGATGCCGCGCACGCCGTGGTACAGCACGCGGTCGGCCACGCGGAAGGCGTCGGTGAGCTTCACCTTGCGGTCGAGGGCCGACATGAGGCGCTGGTTCTCGACGACGATCAGCGCGTCGACCTTGTCCTCGAGGCGGCGCAGGCCTTCCTGCGCCTGGTTCATGCGGCGCGGCCCTTCGAACTGGAAGGGGGTGGTGACGACCGCGATGGCGAGCGCGCCGATCTCGCGGGCCACCTCGGCCACGACCGGGGCGCTGCCCGTGCCGGTGCCGCCGCCCATGCCGGCGGTGATGAAGACGAGGTCGGAGCCGCGGAGCACCTCGGCGATGCGGTCGCGGTCCTCCATGGCGGCCTTCTCGCCCACTTCGGGGTTGGCGCCGGCGCCGAGGCCCTTCGTGAGGTGGTCGCCCATCTGGATGCGTACGTCAGCCAGGCTGGTGGCCAGCACCTGCGCGTCCGTGTTGGCGGCAACGAACTCCACCCCGCGCAACCCGCTCTCGATCATGCGGTTGACCGCGTTGTTCCCCCCGCCACCAAGGCCGATGACCCTGATGACCGCGTTGTCGGTGTGTGTCAGCATGCTCGCCTCGCGTTCCTGAGCCTGGTGCTCAGAAGAAGTCCTTAAGGATGTTCCTGATGCGTCCGATGAGGTTGTCGCCTGCCGCGGTCTCGACGCGGCGCTCGGCGCGCCGGATCACGGCACCCGAGGCCAGACCTTGGGCCATGCCGTAACGTACCAGCCCCACCGCCGTCGCGTGGGCCGGGCTGGCGACCACGTCGGCCAGGCCCGAGACGCCGTCGGGCTTGCCGATGCGGACGGGGAGGCGGAAGCGCTCGTTGGCCACCTGCTCGACGCCCGGCATCAGCGAGGCGCCGCCCGTGACGACGACGTTGCCGGCCAGCAGCTCGAGCGCGCCCATGCGCTGTTCGATGTCGCGCCGCACCAGGTCGAGGATCTCGACGACGCGGGGGCGGATGACCTGAGCCAGCTCGAAGGTGGAGATGGAGGCGGTGTAGTTGGGGTTGGCCACCTCGAGCTCGACGTCGCGGTCGGCGAGTTCCGGCAGCGCCACGCCGTAGCGGCGCTTGACGCGCTCGGCTTCGTCGGGCGGGATGCGCAGCAGCTGGCTGATGTCCTGGGTGATGTGGTCGCCGCCCAGCGGGATGACCGCCGAGTGGGCGAGGGTGCCGCGGCGGAAGACGCCCACGTCGGTGGTGCCGCCGCCGATGTCGATGAGCAGAGTGGTCAGCTCCTGCTCGCCGTTGTTGAGCACGGCCAGGCCGCTGGCCAGCGCCTGCACGACCATGCCGTCGACGGACACGCCGGCGTCGGTGGCGCAGCGGCGCAGGTTCTGGAGGGGGCCTTGGGCGCCCGCCACGATGTGCACGTCGACCTCGAGGCGCACGCCCGACATGCCGATGGGGTCCTTGATGCCGTCGTTGCCGTCGACCACGTACTCCTGCGGGATGACGTGCAGGACCTCGAAGTTGGCTTCCATGGGCACGGCCCGAGCGTTCTCGATGGTGCGTTCCACGTCGGCGCGCGTCACGTCGTAGCCGCGGCGGATGGCGGTCATGCCGTGGCTGGTGAGCGCCTTCAGGTGACTGCCGGCCACGCCGACCCAGGCGGAGCCGACCTCGACGCCGGCGACGCGCTGCGCGGCCGCCACCGATTGCCTGACGGCAGCGATGGTGCGCTCCAGGTTCACGACGACGCCCTTGCGGAGGCCGTCGCTGGGCACGGTGCCCTCGCCGATGATGTCGAGGACGCCGTCGGAGGCGACCTCGCCGATCACGGTGCAGATCTTCGTGGTCCCGATGTCGAGGCCTACGATGATTCGTTCGTCACTCATGCGCCTTGCTCACTCCCCAGGGGTAGACCGCGATGCGGCCGCCGCGGTGGCTGACGAACGCCGACCACTGCTCGCGCAAGGCCTTCGCACTTGGTGTGAAAAGCTCGCTGTCCGTCAAGAGAATCTCGAATCCTTCTGGCGAGTAGCTTATCACCTGGACACCGTAGGGCCTTAAGAGCCTCAGCAGCTCCAAAGCCTCTGCGGTGCGCGGTTCGCCCCAGCCGTGCAGGCGGGGGAGACCCTCGGTCTCCGCGTCCGTCGCGCCGACAAGGACTGTACCATCGTCCGCCCACGTGTAGGTGCCGTCGGTAATCGCAGGCGCGCGCTCGCGCACCGCGATCGTGACGGCGTCGGGCCAACGCCGCACCAGCACGGCCTCGAGCACCCACGGGTCCTCGGCCAGGCGCGCGACGCGGCTGCGCGTCACCCAAAGGAACGGGTCGCCGGGCGCCACGTTCGCCAGCAGCGCCACGCTCTGCGGGCTGTGGTGGCGTCCGCCTTCGACCGAGACGTACTGCACCTTCGGGTAGAAGAGGCTGACCACGACGGCGGTGCCCAGCAGGATCAGCAGCCCGAGCCCGACGGTGCGCATCTCAGTACCCCCAGCGGCGCCACTCCAGCTCGAGCGGCTGGGGCACCCTGGCTTGCACCATCCCCAGCAGCTCGGTGACGTCGGCCGCGGTGGCGTTGCCCAGGTTCAGGACGAAGTTGCCGTGCTCATGGGCCACCATCGCGTCGCCGACGCGCAGGCCTTTGAGCCCGGCGGAGTCGATGATGCGGCCGGCCGAGTCGCCCTGCGGGTTCTTGAAGGCGCAGCCCGCCGATTTCACCTTCGGCTGGCCGGCGCGCGCGGCGTCGACCGCTTCCATGGCGCTCTCGACCCGCTCGGGCGTGGACGGGGTGAAGCGCAGCCTGACGCGCGTGACGATGGCACCCTCGGGCAGCTCCGCGTGGCGGTAGGCGAGGTTCAGGTCGGAGGCGGGCACGCGCTCGAGCGCGCCGTTCACGAACAGCTCCACCTCTTCGAGCGTGTCCGACATCTCCCCGAAGCGCGTGCCCGCGTTCATCGCCACCGCGCCGCCCACCACCGCGGGCACGCCGAGCAGGCCTTCGAGGCCCGAGAGGCCCGCCCGCTGCGCGCGGCGCACCAGGCCGGGCAGGGGCGAGCCGGCGCCCAGCCAGGCGTCGGGGCTGCCGTCGAAGGCGCGCAGGTCGTTGAAGCCGCGGCCGAGACGGACGACGCGTTCGGGAACGCCGTCGTCGCTGACGAGCAGGTTCGAGCCGGCGCCCAGGATGCGGTAGGGCTCGGCGGTCGCCTCCTTCAGGTCGGCCTCGTCCTCCACCTCCCACAGCTCGGCTGGTCCGCCGACGCGCAGGGTGGTGAAGTCGCGCAGCTCTACACGTCTAACGCGGGCCATCGCCTGCCCCTCCGGCGAGAGCCGCGGCCACGCGCCACACGTCCCCGGCGCCGAGGGTGATCACCAGGTCGTTGGGTTCGAGGCTGCCCGCCAGGTAGGCGGTGGCGGAATCGAGGTCGGCGCTGCGCGCGGCCACCCCCCGCTCCTGCAGCCGCTGCACGATCAGCGAGGAGGAGACGTTAGCGATCGGCTTCTCGCCAGCGGCGTAGATGTCCAGCACCAGCACCTCGTCGGCCGCCGCCGCGGCCGCGGCCAGCTCGGGCCACTGGCGCGCGGTGCGCACCCAGCGGTGCGGCTGCAGCACGGCGCGCACGCGCCTGCCGGTGCCGCGCGCCGCCTCGAGCGTGGCGGCCACCTCGGTCGGGTGGTGGGCGTAGTCGTCGATGATCAGCGCGCCGTCGCGCTCGCCCCACGACTGCCAGCGGCGCCCCACGCCGGCGAAGCCCGCCAGCGTGGGCAGGGCCGGACGCGGGTCGAAGCCCGCCACGTGCACGGCGGCTATGGCGCCCGCGGCGTTGCTGACGTTGTGGCGGCCCGGCACGGCCAGGCGCACCTCGAACGGCTCGGCGCCCGGGGCGTGCAGCCGGAAGCTGCTGCCCAGCTCCGTCAACTGCAGGTCGGTGATGCGGTAGTCGGCGTCTTCCGAGAAGCCGTAGCTGAGCGACGTCGGCCGGTCGGCCACCAGCTCGTGCAGCGTCTGCCAATCGCGGCAGTAGACGACGCGCTCGCCTTGGTCGGCGAAGCGTTTGGCGGCGGCCTTCAGCTCGTCGTAGCTGCCGTAGTAGTTGCGGCGCTCGTCGTAGTCGCCCGCCACGTGATCGTCGTCGAGGTTCGTCAGAAGCGCCACGCCGGCGCTCAGGTTCGCGAAGCCCGGGTCGGACTCGTCGACCTCGGCAACCAGCCACTCGCCGTCGCCGTAGCGGAAGGCGCCCCCGATGGCCGGCAGGGTGGCGCCCAGCTGCACGGAGGTGTCGGGGTCGAGCGCCAGCAGGAGCGTGGCGGCCATGCCCGAGGTGGTGCTCTTGCCGTGCGTTCCCGTGACGCCGATGGCCTTCCGGCGTTCGAACAGCTCGCCCAGCAGCTCGATGCGGCGCATCACGCGCGCGCCGCCGGCGCGGGCGGCGATCAGCTCGGGGTGATCGGCGGGCACCGCCATGCTGTGCACCACCACCGACTGGCCGGTGGCGTGGCCCGCGTCGTGGCCGGCGCAGACGTCGATGCCGGCGCTTCTCAGGCGCGTGGCGTCGAACTCGCTGGCGTCGCAGCCGCTCACCTGGAAGCCCTCGGAGCGGCACCAGAGCGCCAGCGCCTGCATGCTCACGCCACCGATACCCACGAAATGGATGCTGTTCACCTTGCTACCGTCTCCCTCGCCGCCGCGTAGATGCGCTCGGCCGCCCCTTCGGGCGAGCGGGCGCGGGCCGCGACCGCGGCCTGCTGGCGCCACTCGCTGCGCAGCGCCGCTAACCATACGCTTCCAAGCTTCGCCACATCGCGCTCCTCGATGACCATCCCCGCCCCCGCCGCGGCGACGGCGCGGGCGTTGTGCAGCTGGTGGTCCTCGGCCGCGGTCGGCAATGGGACCATCACGAGGGGCACGCCGTGGAAGGCCGCCTCCGAGAGCGTCCCGACACCCGCCCGGGTTATCGCCAGGTCGGCCGCCGACCACGCGGCGACCGCGTCCACGTACGGCTGCACGTGGTACCCGTCGAGCCCGGCCGTGCCGGCCTTCACCTCGTCCTCCCAGCGGGGGCCGGAAGCGTGAAGCACCACGGGCCTGTCGCTTGGTGGCAGCTGCCGAAACGCCTCGGGGACGCTGCGGTTGAGCGCCAGCGAGCCCTGCGAGCCGCCCATCACGAGCGTCACCACGGCGTCTTCGGGCAGCCCCAAGCGGCGACGCGCCTCGGCGCGATCGACTCGCTCCTCGCGCACGGGGAAGGGGATGACGGCGGTGCTAGCGGTGTTCAGGTGCTGCAGCGCCTCCTCGTGGGCGCTGATGACGAGCCGCGCGCGGGGCGCGAACCAGCGGTTGACGCGGCTCGGGAAGGCGTTGCCCTCCTGCAGCACGAGCGGCCGGCGGGCCATGACGGCGCCGACGCAGCCGGGGAACGACGCGAAGCCGCCGAAGCCGATCACGAGGTCGGGCGCCTCGCGCCTGACGTGCCGCACGGCGCCGAGCAGTCCGGCAGCCGCCCGGAACGCCTGCCTGGGGTCGGGGTCGGAGCGGTTCCAGCGCCCGGCCGCCACGCCGAAGAAGCGCAGCCCGGCTTCGGGCACCAGGCGCTCCTCCATGCCGCCCTGCTGGCCCAGGACGCTCACGTCGTCGCCGTTCGCGCGCGCCACCGCCGCCACCGCCAGGGCGGGGTAGATGTGCCCGCCGGTGCCGCCGGTGGCGAACAGCAGCTTCAGCGGCCGGCTCACGGGAGGCGCCTCCGGGCGGTGCGGCCCGATCCCGGCGCCGCGGTTCGGTCGTACGCCGCCTGGGGCCGGGTTCCGCGCGGCGGGCTCGCCTCGCCAGCAGTTGCGACGGTACCGGCCTCGGTGCGCGCCTGGCGCGCGGCCAGGTGGAGGAAGCCGAACGCCACGGCCACCGACATCATCGAGTTGAGCCCGTAGCTGACGCCCGGCAGCGGGATGCCCGTGACGGGCGCCATCCCGGAGGCCACCAGCAGGTTGAGGCCGGCCTGGCCGACGATGTAAGTGGTGGCGCCGGCCGCCAGCAGGGCGGCTGGGCCCGTCACGCGCCGCGCGACGTTCAGCCCATGCCACCCAAGCAGGCCGTAGAGCGCCAGCAGCGAGAGGATCCCCACGAAGCCGAGCGCCTGGTGGATGGCCACCGCCACGAAGTCCGTGTCCGCCTCTGGCACGTTGACGGGCCGCCCGGCGCCGATGCCGATCAGACCGCCGCGCTGCACGGCGCGTTCGGCGACCGCCGCCTGGTAGCTGACGCTGGCCGTCTGCTCCTGCGGGCCCCACATGTCGAAGAAGCCCGCGATGCGGTCGCCCCAGTACTGGTACTCGCCCAGGAACGGGCTGACCACGAGGGCGGCCACGATGCCGGCCGACACCGAGATGGCGACGATGCGGGTGAGCGTGGCGCCCGCGGCGACCATCACGGAAAGGGCGAGCAGGAAGATGAAGCCGGCCGTGCTGATGTCGGGCTCGACCACGATGAGGGCGGCGGTGATGCCGATGACCGCCATGGGCCGCCAGATGTGCCAATCGCCCAGGTGGTTGTGGAAGAAGGCCGCGAGGTAGGCGATGACCGCCACCTTCATGAACTCGGACGGCTGGAAGCTGACCGGCCCCAGCATCAGCCAGCGCTTGCTGTCGGAGCCCGGCGGCGACACGCCGACCGCCAGCACCATGGCCAGCAGCGCCAGCAGCAGCACGAAGGCGTAAGGGCTAAGCCGCACTATCTGGCGGGCGCTGAGGCGCGACGCCACCACCGTGACGACCAGCGCGAGAACGACACGCGTGACCTGCTCCCAGGCGCTGCCCGGCGCCCGGGCCGCCACGCCCACGATGCCAAGCGCGCCCAGCATCAGCTGGATGGTCAGCAGCAGCCGGTCCATCAGGCGGCCCCTGCCGCGTCGGCGACCGCGGTGCGGAACGCGCGGGCGCGCTCCTCGTAGTCTGCGAACTGGTCGAAGGACGCCGCCAGGGGGGCCAGCAGCACGTGACCCACCCCACCGTGCTCCTGCCGAAGGAACGCCAACGCCCTGTCCACGACGCAGCGCATGGTGGAGGCGCCGTCCGGGCAGTCGCAGCGCACCACCTTCGTTACGCCCTCGAAGGCGGCCGCGAAGGCGGCGCCGCTCTCGCCGAACGCCACCAGCAGGTCGACGCGCTCCGCTACCAGCGGCTTCAGCTCGTCGAACGCCGCGCCCTTCGAGCGGCCGCCCGCCAGCCACACGAGCGGGCGCGGCGTGGCCGCCAGCGCGGCGGCGACCGCCAGCGGACGGGTGGCGATCGAGTCCTCCAGGAAGCGCACGCCGCCTACACTGCCGGCGGGCGCGTAGCGGCCGGGTAGACCGGTGAAGGCCTTCAGGCCCGCCGCCACGGACGCGTGGCCTGCTCCCATGGCCGCGCAGGCCAGCGCCACGGCGAGGGCGTTGCCCACCTGGTGGCGGCCCAGCACCTGCAGCTCGCTCTCGTGTAGGAGCGGTAGCCCGAAGAGGTGGAGCCGGCCGTCCGGCGCAAGGTGGGCGTCGGCCTCGCCGCGAAGCGAGAAACGCAGCACCCGTACACCTTTGGCGTCGAGCTCTGCCGCCCACGCCTCCAGGAGCGGGTCGTCGGCGTTCAGAACGGCCGTGTGGCCCGGGCCGAGGTTGGCGATCAGGTTGCGCTTGGCGGCGTGGTACGCCTCGACGCTGCCGTGCCGGTCGATGTGGTCTTCGCCCAGGTTGAGGAGCACGGCCACGTCGGGGGCGAAGGTGGGGCAGCGCTCGAGCTGGAACGACGACATCTCGACGACGTGCAGGGCGCCGGGCTTCGCGACAGCGGCGAGCGCCGGATCGATGTTGCCGCCCACCACCACGTCGCGCCCCGCATGGTCGTGGCCGGCTGCCGCCAGGACGTCGGCGCACCAGCGCGTGACGCTGCCCTTGCCGGCGGTGCCGGTGACGGCCAGGTAGCGTCCCGGCACGCGGCGGTACACCCACTCGACCTCGCCGATCACCTCGTGGCCGGCGGCGCGCAGCGCTGCGAGGTCGGGGTGATCGATGGGGACGCCGGGGGCCGCCACCACGACGCCGGCGGTGGTCCCTGGCCAGGCGGCTACGTCGCGGACCCGCGAGGCGCCCAGGCGCTCGGCCTCCGCTACGTCTTCGCCGGCCTCGCGGCGCTCGTAGAAGGCGACGCTCGTGCCGGCCCCGTCGGCGAGGGCGCGGCGCACGGTGGCAAGGCCGCTGCGGCCGAGGCCGTAGACGAGCAGCGGGGCGGGGCCGGCGGACGCCATCAGGCCCGGCATCGGGCACGCCATCAGGCGCCCCGGATCGCGAACGCCACGGCCACCATCAGGGCCGTGACGAGGTAGGCGCGCTGCACCACGCGCGTCTCGGGCCAGCCCGAGAGCTCGAAGTGGTGGTGAAGGGGGCTCATGCGCAGCAGGCGCTTGCCGCCCGTGGCGCGGAAGTAGCTGACCTGGACGATCACCGACAGCACCTCGAGCACTGGCACGAGCGCCACCAGCGGCAGGTACCAGACGCTGCCTTGTGTGATGGCCAGGGCGGCGAGCGCCGCTCCCAACGCCTCGGCGCCGACCCCGCCCATGTACACGCGGGCGGGATGGGCGTTGTACCAGAGGAAGCCCAGCAGCGCGCCCAGCAGCGCGGCCGCGATGGGCGAGCCGAGGAAGAACAGTAGGAGTATGGCGGTCACGCCGCCCGCCAGGCCGTCGAGGCCGTCGGTGAAGTTGACCGCGTTGATGGTGCCGACGATGACGAACGTGAACGCCAGCGCGTCGAGCCAGCCCACCCCGAACAGCGCGTGCCCCGCAGAGACTGCCCAGACCGAGAAGCCCAGGGCCAGCAGCCCCTGGCCCAGCAGGCGGTAGCGCGCCAGCAGGCCCGTGCCGACCTCCTGCCCCAGTGCCAGCGCCCGCTTGCGTTGCAGCGCCAAGGCGTCGTCCCAGAGGCCCAGGAGGCCCGCGCCGACCACCAGGATCACGATGGCGGCCTCGGCCGCCAGCCCTTCACCCAGCAGCAGCCAGACGAGGACGGCCGCCAGCAGGAAGGCGGTGCCACCCATGGTGGGTGTTCCTGCCTTCGCCTGATGGCTCTCGGGGCCTGCGCTGCGGATCGCCTTGCCCCACCCGAAGCGGCGCGCCAGTTGGATGAAGGCGCCCGTCAGCACGAGGCCGACGAGGGCGGCGAGGACGACATGGGTCACGTGCGGGCCGGCCTCGCCGAGCTGCCGAACCGCTCCTCGAGGCGTTCCACCAGCAGCTCCATGCGCATGCCGCGCGACCCCTTGACCAGCACGGTGGCGCCGACGGGCACCTCGTCCAGGAAGGCGGCCGCCGCCATCGAGTCGTGCGCCCACCTGACGCTCGGGTTGCGCTCCTTCATCAGGACGCTGGCGGGGCCTACGCCCACCACCAGGTCGAGGCCGAGCGTGGCGTCGCCCATGGCGCGGTGCTCGGCTGCCTCGCGGCGCCCCAGCTCCAGCATGTCGCCTAAGAACGCGACGCGCGGCGCGGGCGACGCGAACAGCACCTCGAGCGCGGCCTTGAGCGACGCTGGGTTCGAGTTGTAGCTGTCGTCGATGAGCGTCAGCTCGCCCACCATGCGCCGCTGCAGGCGGCCGCCTTCCAGCTTGGTGGTGAGGAGCCGGTCGATGGCGGTGCGCAGGGGCACGCCGAGCCGCACGGCCATCGTCAGCGCCATCAGCGCGTTCTCGGCGGACGGGCGCCCCGCCCACGGCAGCTCGATGTCCTCGCCGAAGGCGTTGAGCCGGGTGCCGTGGTCGCCGAGCAACGTGACGTGCGCTCCGACGAGCGTGACCCCCTCGAGGAGGTCGGCGGGGAGGTGCTCGGCGGCGCTGGTGCTGACGAGCTTTACGCCCGGAACGGCAGCGAGCAGCGCCCCCTTCTCGCGCGCCACGCCCGCCACGTCGCCCAGGCCCGCCAGGTGGCTGGCCCCGATCGAGGTGATGAGGCCGTGGTCGGGCCGGGTGAGGTTCGTCAGCTCGGCCATCTCGCCCAGGTGGTCGATGCCGAGCTCGAGCACGAGCGGTGGCCACTCGTCGGTGCCGGCGGGCGCGGCGGCTTCGGCGACGGCCGTGTCGATCAGCGTCTGCGCCAGCGCGTACGGGGTGTTGAAGTTGCCGGGCGTGCAGCGCGCTGCCAGGGTGGCGGCGAGCATCGACTTGGTGGTCGTCTTGCCGGCCGAACCCGTCACGCCGATCACGGGCCCGCGCAGCCGGGCGCGGGCGACGCGTCCGAGCTCGAGCAGCGCGGCGCCGGGGTCCGGCACGCACAGGCCGCGGGGGTGGGCGCGGTCGGAGACGACGAAGGCGGCGCCCTTCGCGAGCGCGTCGTCGGCGAACTCGATGCCGTGGCGCTTGCTGCCGGGCAGTGCGAAGAACGCGTCACCGGGCCGTACGCGCTGGCTGTCGAAGGAGACGCCAGACGCTTCCGGCAGCTGGTCGGCGGGGCCGGCGGCTTCAAGGAACGAGGCGAGCTGGGTGGGAGAGAGGAGCGTCAACGGCGTAACCTCCACATGATGCACATCTTACACAACGTGTGGCCCTTGCGCCTTGGAGTGAATGGTGCCACGCCGAGCTTCCCCGCCCTCTCGTCTGCCCCGCCGCCGGGCGCTGGCGGGCCCCTAGAACCCGCAGCGCGGCGACGCCTAGCAGCCCGTTCTTACGGCAGGCTCGCCACGACCGGGGCCGCGGGGCGCTGCTGCCAATGGCCGACGACCTCGCTACCGATGGCCCGGAAGATGGGGGCGGCGACGTAGGTCGAGGTGCTGGCGGCCTCGGGCTTCATCAGCATGACCACGACGACGACCTCGGGGGCGTCGGCCGGGAAGATGCCGGCGAAGGTCAGGGCGTAGTCGTCGGGCGGGTAGGTGCCGGTGACGGGGTCGAAGACGTCGGCGGTGCCCGTCTTGCCGGCCACGCTGACGCCCGGGATGATCGAGTTGCTCAGGCCGCCCCGTTCCATGACCCCCACCATCATGCTGCGCACGCCCTGCGCTACCTCGGGGCTCAGCACGCGGTGCGGTGCGGGCACCTCTTCGCCCTCGACGAGCACGGGCGGCACGAACACGCCGTCGTTCGCGAACACGGCGTAGGCGGCGGCCAGCTGCACGGGAGTGAGGGAGAGGTTCTGGCCGATCGAGTTCGCAGCCTGGTCCTGAGGCACCCAGCGGTCCCAGGCGTTCAGGATGCCCGAGCGCGTGAAGGTGCTGGTGAGGTCGAGGTCGCGTCCGATCCCGAAGCGGTAGAGCCAGTCGTGCAGCTGGGCGGGGTGGAAGCGCGCGCCCAGGTGGATCATGGCCGAGTTGCTCGAGTAGGCGAGGACCTCGGCGACGCTCAGCTCGGGCTCGTGCCACGCCACGTCGCGGAAGGTCTTCGTTCCGACCCGCAGCGTCATGGGCGCCTCGATCATCTCGTTGGGCGCCGCCAGCCCGTCGTCGAGGAGACCTGCGACGACCAGCGGCTTCACTACGGAGCCCGGTTCGTAGACCTGCTGGAACGGGCGGTTCAGCATCTGGTCGCGGCCGGCCTCGCCCCACTGGTTGGGGTCGTAACTCGGGTAGCTGGCGGCGGCCAGCACGCGGCCGGTGGCCGCCTCGAGCACCACGGCGGCGCCGCTCTCGGCCGAGTGCATGGTGGCAGCTGCGGCGAGGTGGCGCTCGGCGGCGCTCTGCAGCACGGGGTCGATCGTGAGGGTGACGTCGACGCCTCCCTGGAGCGTGGCGTCGAAGCTGTACTCGAGCCCCTCGAGTCCGAAGCGGCCGTCGGCCTGGACGGCGCCGGTGAAGCCGAGCAGCGGCGCGGCCAGCGAGCCCTGCGGGTAATAACGCCCTTCGTTCATCCCCTCGGCCAGGACCGTGCCGTCGGCCGCCAGGATGCGGCCGCGCACGACCTCTTCGACAGGCGCGGGCGGCAGCGGCGCGACGGCGGGGCGCTTCATGGCGAAGCCCAGCAGCGCGGCCGCGAGCGGCAGCACGATGACGGGCAGCACGAGCCAGCGCCGGCGCAGGCGTAGTTCCTGCGCGCCTACGCCGGCGCGCAGGCGGGGCGCCGGCAGCCCCTCGTCGGGTGCGGGGAGGAAGCCGCTCTGAGGGCGGGGGAAGGTGACGTGTCCCGAGTTCGAGGGGGTGGTCAGCGCCATACGGTTCGGATCTCCAAGCTGGGTGTGGGGAGGGCTTCGAGGGAAACCGGCTCGGGCGCGACGAGTACGGTGTCGCGCGCTTCGGGAACGGGAACCATGCCGCGCTCGGCGGCCCAGGTGGCGACGGCCGTCGGGCCGGCTACGAGCGCCGCCCGCCGGCGGGTCTCGGCGAGAGCCGACGTCATCTCCTGCTTCTCGTCCATCAGCCGCAGCTGGGTGCGGTAGATGCCCTGGTTGTTGGCGCCGAGCGCCGCGAGCAGCAGCAGCAGCGCCAGGTAGGCCGGCACCGCCAGACGGAGCACGGGTGGCAGCGGGCGTCCGGCCAGCCCCGGCGCGTTCATGCGCGGCGCTTTCACGCGCCCTCCCTCTCGGCGACGCGCAGCTTGGCGCTGCGGGCGCGGGGGTTGGCGGAGGTCTCCTCGGGGCTCGCCTCCTGCGGGCGCTTCGTCAGCGGCGTCATCCGCTCCGAGTCCCGCAGGTACTGCTTCACGATCCGGTCCTCGAGCGAGTGGTACGCGAGGACGGCGAGGCGGCCGCCGGGGGCCAGCAGCCGCGTGGCGGCCTCGAGGCCTTCTTGCAGCGCCCCCAGCTCGTCATTGACGTGTATGCGCAGCGCCTGGAAGGTGCGGCGCGCCGGATGCTCGCGGCGCGGGCCGCCGGGGTAGGCGCCCGCGACGACCTCGGCGAGGCGGCCGGTGGTGGTTATGGGTGCCTTGTCGCGAGCAAGGGCGATGCGGCGCGCCACGCGCCGGCTGTGGCGCTCCTCGCCGTAGCGGTAGATGAGCGCGGCCAGCTCCTCGACGCCGTAACCGTTGACGACGTCAGCCGCCGACTCCTCCTGCTCGCCCATGCGCATGTCGAGCGGCCCGTCGTGGCGGAACGCGAAGCCGCGCTCGCCCTCGTCGAGCTGCATGGAGGAGACGCCCAGGTCGAGCAGCACGCCGTCCACGCTCTCGAGCCCGGCGTTGGCCGCCAGGCGTTCCATGTCGCGGAAGTTGCCGGCAGCGAAGCGGAGCTCGCCGCCGTGGCCCTCCGCGCTCAGGGCATCGGCGTAGGTGACGGCGCCCGGGTCCTGGTCGATGGCGAGGACGCCCGCGCCCTGCTCCAGGAAGAGGCGGCTATGCCCGCCGGCGCCGAAGGTGCCGTCGACGATCCAGGCACCGGGCTTCGGGCGCAGGGCCTCGACGATCTCGGTGGCCATGACGGGCAGGTGCGGGGCGCCTTCGATCATCCGATCAGCTCCCGCAGCAGCTCGGGCGCCGGTGGCTGCTCCTGCACGGCCCCCAGGTTCGAGAGCCACAGCTCTTCGTTCCAGATCTCGAGCCGGTTGGGTGCCCCCACCACGACGACGTTCCCCTCGGCCTTGGCGAAGGAGCGCAGCGGCGGTGGCAGGGTGATGCGCCCCGCGGAGTCGAGCTTCGCCTTGGCGGCGCCCGAGTAGAAGAAGCGCACGAAGTTGCGCGAGTCGGGATCGGTGAGGGGCAGTGCCGTGAGGTGCTGCTCGATGCGCTCCCACGAGGTCATGGGGAAGACGAAGAGACAGTTGTCGAGGCCGCGGGTCACGACCATGCCGCCGTCCACGAAATCGCGGAACGCGGGCGGCACGATGACCCGACCTTTGTCGTCGACACTGTACTGGTACTCCCCGAACGGCATCGTCAGTCAAGCTCCAGGGAGGGGGTGACGTCGGCGCGATCGTTGCCGTGCCCAACGTGGCATTTTTCACGTCCAGGACGCATGGTTGGCCCCCTCGAGGCGGAATGCGAAAGTCTACCACAGATCCCCACGGATTCCCACAATGCTCTCAGGATTCGCCCCGCGGTGTAATAACTCTCCCACTCGGACCTCGATCGTGGGGTGGGTGGGCCGGGTGCCTCCCAGCCGTTGGGCCTAAGGATGCAAACAGGCTGAGAGGCACCCGGCCCACCCACGCCGCCTTTCGGCGGGCGCGTTGGCGGTGACTTGATCGACCCTGGGCTCGAAGTAGAGAGGGGACCCGGACATCAGGACCCGAACATGGAGAAGGCCCCCGTTTCCGGGGGCCTTTGCAGGTGGGCTTGTAAGCCGGGTTCTGTCACGCGCCCTATGGGCGCGCGTCTGGCCATCTGTCTGCGAGGCGCGTCGCCGCGCCCCTCTAGCGGTCTACCCGGAGATGTTGGCGAGCCGGGCAGGCTCTCTCTCCCTATCGGACCTTGCACCGGGTGGGGTTTACCTAGCTGCCCCTGTTACCAGGGGCACTGGTGCGCTCTTACCGCACCCTTTCACCCTCACGGCCGTTCGCAGAACGAACGGGTTCGCGGTCTACTCTCTGTTGCACTTGCCGTCGCCTTACGCGCCCAGTCGTTAACTGGCACCCTGCCCTACGGTGCCCGGACTTTCCTCGCCGCGCGTGCACGCCGCGCCTGGAACGGAAGGGGTTTGGCCCCCTCCACAGGCAGCGGCGCCGTGCGCGCGTCGCGGCCAGACCGCCCACACTGCAAGCCAGCATATTAGCACTCATCTGCCTGGTATTGCCTTGCGGGGGCGACCTCTTGCGTTCGGGCCCGGTCTCGGGTGGTTCGTGGTGGGGTGGGTGGGGGGGGGGGGGGGGGGGGGGGGGGGTCGCGGGAAGGCCCGCGGCC
>CAZVCT010000002.1:36908-37246 GCA_964625655.1 uncultured bacterium | reverse complement strand
GTGTCGCGCGTGGTGTTCCTGCCGCCCCCCCGGCCCCCCCCCCCCCCCCCCCCCACCCACTGCCGCTATGTCGGTGCGGTGAGGCAGGGCAGGGGGCAGAGCTTGGGGAAGCTGCACGCGATCAGGTGAGGGGGGCGACGTGGGAGAAGGTGGGCGGGCTCGCTCCGGTGTCGACTGCCTCGAACCTGCTGCCGACCGTCCAGCCAAGCTCTGCCGCGACCCCATTCTCGATGCGAAGCGAGCCAACGAGTGGGTGGGGGGGGGGTGGGCCCCCCGCGGGTGGGTGGAAGGGGGCCCCGGGCCCGGGCGGCGGGGGCGGGCCCCCCCCCCCGCCACAC
>CAZVCT010000002.1:0-36898 GCA_964625655.1 uncultured bacterium | reverse complement strand
TTGTGAGCGGCCCCACGTTGGGGGGGGGGGGGGGGGCCCGGGCCGTTTTTCCCCCGTGCGCCCCCGGGGCCTTTCAACCCCCGCCCCACCCACCCCAGCACTACCCGCCCAACGCCTGGGCCCGAACAGAGAAACCCTAAGGCCGGTCCACCAGCTCCCCGGCCTCGAACCAGCGCGCCTCCGGCTCGACCTTCTCGGCGGGCGCCGGGCCGGTGTCGGGCCAACCCTCGCCCTCGAGGGTCATCAGCGCCCTGACCTCCATGTCGTGGGCGCAGAGGATCTGGCACGACAGCCGCGCCTGGCCGAGCAGGCCCTTCTCCTCGAGCTTGGCTCGCTCGGCGGCGGTCATGGTGGTGGGCTCGCCGCTTATGAACTCGACGCGGCAGGTGGTGCAGCGCGCCTTGCCACCGCAGCGGTGGCCGATGTTCACCCCCAGGTCCTGGATGGCGAGGACGAGGCGCTTGCTTTCGGGCACTTCGGCGCTGCGGCCGTTCACGGTCACGGTGGGCATGTTCACTCCTCGGTGGTCGTGTGGGCCGGGCGTGACGCCCTGGCCCTAACTCAGAGCGCGTGGACCCGAGGGCCCACGCGCTCCGTTCGCTGATTACTGCCAGCGGCTGGTGCCGCCGGACTCCGCGCGGCTTACAGCTGGCGGTAGTCGGTGACGACGATCTCGCCGTCGATGATCTGCTGGCGGATGCCCTCGACTTCTTCGAGGAGCTCGGCCGGGATGATGGCTTCGTTGTACTCGTCGAGGGCGAAGTCGACGCCGTTCTCGGCGAGGCCGACGTTGAGGAGGCCGCCTTCGAAGGTGCCGTTGACGACGTCCATGATGGCGTCGTAGGAGGCCACGCCGATGCCCTTGGTCATGCTGGTGAGGCCGAAGTTGAGGGTGCTGGGGTCGTTGTCGGTGTCACCCATGAAGTTCTGGTTGCTGTCGACGCCGATGAAGAAGATGGGCTTCGCGTTCTCGCCGCAGTTCTGTTCAAAGCCGGCGGGCTTGGCGACGTTCTGGAGCTGCGCGTCGAGGGGGGTCTCGCGGGTCGGGACGCTGGGGACGAAGCACTGGCGTTCGGTGACGAAGTTGATGACACCGTTGCCCGAAGCGCCGGCGGCGGCGTAGATGATGTCCGCGCCCTGGGCGTTCTGGGTGGAGGCGAGCTCCATGGCGCGCGCCGGGTCGTTCCAGGCGGCGTCGGTCACGCCGACGTAGTTGCTGATGATGGTGCAGTCCTCGCAGGCGGCCTTGACGCCTTCCTGGTAGCCGAGGTCGAAGGCGCGGATGAGGGGCACGTCCATGCCGCCCACGAAGCCAACGATGCCGGTGCTGCTGAGCTTGCCGGCGATGTAGCCGACGAGGAAGCTGCCTTCCTGCTCCTTGAACAGCACGCTGCGGACGTTGTCGCCTTCGGCAACGGCGTCGAGGATCACGAACGCGGTGCGCGGGAACTCGGCGGCGACGGCCGTGACGGCGTCGGCCTGGAGGAAGCCCGGGGCGACGATGATCTCGGCGCCTTCGAGGGCGATGCGGCGCTGGCCTTCGGCGGCGGTGTCGGGGCTGCCTTCGAACTCGACGACCTCGACCTCGTAACCGTCGGCCTGGAGGTCCTGCTGGGCGCGCTCGACGCCGCGCCAGGTGCCTTCGTTGAACGAGCCGTCGAACTTGCCGCCGGCGTCGTAGACGATGCCGAGGACGTAGTCCTGCGCCATCCCGAAGGTAAGGAGCGAGGCTGCTAGCAGTGTGATCAGTTTGCGCATAGGGTGATGACTTCCTCTCGTTCGTGGGTTGGCTCACCAGGAGCGGTGACGGGCCGATGATAGCACTAGGTTGCGCGTGCTGGGGCGGGCTTCGGGCCGTGTCTTTAACGCAACGCTAACTTCCTTAACGCAACGTTGAAGGGCGGTTAGGGTGCCCGGCCTTGGGCGCCCGGCGGCCGAAGCTCAGAAGAGGATGCGGCTCCAGTCGAGCTCCTCGAGGTTCTGGAAGACGTCGACGTGCTCGAGGAGGGTGCCGGCCGACTGGTTGCGGAACATGGCGCACTCGACGTGCTTCCCGTAGCGCTTCAGGGCTTCGACCAGCTCGACGTAGTCGCCGTCGCCCGACACCAGCAGGGCCGTGTCGTAGGCGTCGTGGAAGGCGAGCGAGAGCGCCTCGACGGCGATGGCGACGTCGATGCCCTTCTCGACGGTGGTGCCGTCGGGGCGGCGGTGGAGCTTGCCCAAGCGCACGGTGACGTACGGGATGCGGCGCAACGATTCGAAGAAGCGCGACTGGCCGTCGCGCAGGTCCTCGTCGTAATCGTCGGTGAGGGGGGCGTTGTAGTAGTAGGTGCGGTAGAGGGGGCGTTCGCGCAGCAGCTGCTGGATCAGCTCGGCCAGGTTCACGCGGGTGTTGCGGAGGTTCTCGCGCATGCCGTTGTACAGGTTGCTGCCGTCGATGAAGATGGCGACGCGCTCGTTGGTCCCGTAGCCCCGCGGCAACGAGAAGCGGCGGGGTTGGCCGGGCGCTTCCGTCTTGGCGTGCGGTTTGCCCGCGCGGCCGTTCTGGTCCTTCTTATCCATAAGGTCTCTTCGCTTCTGCCTTCCCATGTAGGTGATCTGCGGTCCTACTCTAACCGTGCTGCGCCGCTCGGGCGCCGGGTGCGATGGGTCTTCCGTACCACGAAGCGGGCGCCCGTTCTCATATGCTGCTCAGAGTTCAATCAAGACTCTCATGAGAGCAGGTGGCATCATGCGCGTCATGGAGCGCAAACCGTTGATCTTGATCGTCGAGGACGAGAAGGAGATCGCCAAGTTCATCGACCTCGAGCTGCAGGCCGAGAGCTACGAGACCGTCGTGAGCTACGACGGCGTGACGGGCCTGTCCAAGTTCAGGGAGCTGAACCCCGACCTGGTGGTGCTGGACCTGATGCTGCCCGTCCTCGACGGGCTCGAGGTCGCCCGCCGTATCCGGAAGACGAGCAACACGCCGATCATCATCCTGACCGCCAAGGACTCCGTGGACGACAAGGTCACGGGCCTCGACTCGGGCGCAGACGACTACCTCGTCAAGCCGTTCTCCATCGAGGAGCTGCTGGCGCGGGTGCGCGCGCACCTCAGGCGCGTGAACCCGGCCGTGACGGGCGAGGTGCGCGTCGCCGACCTGGTCATGAACCTGGACGGGCGCGAGGTGTTCCGCGACGGGCGCCGCATCGAGCTGTCGGCCAAGGAGTTCGAGCTGCTCGAGCTGTTCGCCCGCAACCCCGGCAAGGTGTTCAACCGCTTCGAGATCGAGGAGAAGGTGTGGCCCGAGTACACGGGCGGCAGCAACGTGGTGGACGTCTACGTGGGCTACCTCCGCCGCAAGCTCGAGCAGGACGGCGAGCGTCGCCTGATCCACACCGTCCGCGGCGTCGGTTACGTCCTGCGCGAAGAGTAGCAACGGGGTGAGGCTGCGGCTCCAGCTGACGCTCGTCTTCGGCGCGTTCATCGCGGTGACGCTGTCGGCGGTCGCCATCTCGGTCTACCTGCTAACCGAGCGCTCGCTCAGCGCGGGCGTCGCCGACCGCGCCGAGAGCGCGCTGGCCGAGATCACGAGCGGCGAGAGCACCATCGCCGAGGCCATCCAGAAGTTGCCGAGCAATACGTATTATCAAATCCTGGTGGTGGGGGCCGAGGAACCGCCCGACACCGTGGCGCAGGTCCGCTCCGGCGTCACGTACGGCGGCAACAGCAACCTGCTCACCGCTCTGGGCGACGGCGCCATCCAGACGCTGATAGCCAACGGCGAGAGCGCCGCCACCGTCACGCTGGGCGACGAGTCGGTGAGCGTCCTCGGACGCCTGGGCAGGATCAACTTCCCGGCGCAGAACAGGGGAGTGCCGGCGGCCTTCCTCGTCGGCATCCCCGCGGGGCTCATGTCCAACACCCTCGATCAGCTGAAGCGCGACCTGGCGCTCACCGTCATCGTCGCCTTCGCCTTCTTCGCGCTGGGCGTGTGGCTGCTCTCGGAGCGGGTGCTGGGACCGTTGAAGAACGTCACGGAGGCGGCAGGTCACGTCTCGGGCTCCGACCTGTCGCGGCGCGTGCCCGTGCCCACCAACGGCGACGAGATCCGCGACCTGGCCGTCAGCATCAACCACATGCTCGACCGGCTGCAGGAGTCGTTCGAGACGCAGCGCCGCTTCACGGCAGACGCGAGCCACGAGCTGCGCACGCCGGTCACGGCGATCGGCGGGCACGCCAGCTACCTCATCAGGCGCACGCGCCCGACGCCCGACCAGGTCGACTCGCTGGAGGTCATCCAGCGCGAGTCGGAGCGCATGGCCAAGCTCGTGAACGACCTGCTCGAGCTGGCGCGCGCGGACGCCGGCTTCACCGTCGACCTCGAGCCGATGAACCTCGTAGAGGTGGTGGAGACGGTCCGCAAGGACATCGTGCCGACTGCGAAGGGCGCCGCCGTGACGGTGCACAGCCGCACGCCCCTCGCCGAGGTGCACGGCGACCCGACGCGCCTCAAGCAGGTGGTGCACAACCTCGTGCAGAACGCCATCAACGCCGGCGCCCAGAACGTCAGCATCACGGTGACCGTCGAGAAGAACCAGGTGCGGCTCGAGGTGCTGGACGACGGCTCCGGCATCCCGGCGGAGGCGCTGCCGCACCTGTTCGACCGCTTCTACCGCGTCGACGGCGCCCGCAGCGGCCGCGGCAACGGCTCGGGCCTCGGGCTGGCGATCGTCAAGTGGCTGGTGCAGCAGCACGGCGGCACCGTCGAGGTCGAGTCGCGCCTCGGCGAAGGGTCGGTCTTCACCGTCCTGCTTCCGACGGTCGACGCGCGCGCCACGCAGGAGAGCAGCCGCAACCAGGCGACCGTGGACGGCGCGAAGAGCCGAAGCCGGGCGTGAAGGCGGCGGGCATCGTGCCCGAAGGCTCGACCAGGACGTAACGCGGGCCCCGCATCGCGGCGTAACTCGGGCCGCGCGCCCGGGGGCTAGACTGACGCGTGCCGCTCGCGTTGGACGTGTTGTTGCCCCTGCCGCTGCCTGCCCTGACGTACCTGCCGCCCCTCCAGGGCGGCGAGGCCCGCGCTGGGCAGCGGGTGGTGGTGCCGTGGCAGGGCGGCGTGCGCATCGGCATCGTCACGGGGCGCCGCATGGTGGACGCGGGCCGCGGCCTCGAGCTCCGCCACGTACTGCACACATTCGGCGAGCAGGAGTGGCTGGCGCCCGCTGCGCTCGAGGCCCTGGGACGCATGGCGCGCTCGGCCGGCGTGCCGACGGGCACCGTCCTGGCCACCCTCAACCCACCAGGCCTGCAGCCCGAGCTGAGGCACCTGGTGAACCTGCGCGCCGAGGCGGCCGGGTTCGCGGACGACCTGGCGCTGGGCGACGAGCCGCCCTTCGGGCGCTGGGTCGAGGCCGCCAGCCTGCCCACGAAGGTGCTCGAGTTCCTAAGGCAGCAGGGGCTGGTCGACGAGCGCGGCGAGCAGGTGCCCCGGCTCGAGCGGCGCCTCGTCCCGCTCGCGCAGGCAGACGAAGGGCTGGCCGGCGCGCGGCGCGAACCGCAGCGGCTGGCGCTCGAGCGGCTGTTCGATCTGGGCAGCGCCGACAGCGGCGCGCACCTGGCGCGCGAAGCGAACGTGTCCGAGAGCAGCGTGAGGAGCCTCGTGGCCAACGGCTACGCGGGTTACCAGGACCTGCCCGCGCCCGAGCCGCCGTTGCCCGGACCGCCCCTGACGGACGAGGCGCTGCCCGAGCTGGGGGAGGCTGCCGCCCCGCCGGAGGGCGACGGCGCCCTGGTGGGCGGCACCCGCGTAGGACGACTGGCCGCCCTGGCGCCGCGCCTGGCGGCCGACCTGGCCGAGAAGCGCTCGGTGCTCGTGCTGGTACCCGAACAGGCGCAGGCCGTGGCCACCGCGTCGCTGCTTCAGGCGCGCTTCCCCGTGTCGCTGCTGACGGGCGACGCCACCGAGGAGCAGCGCGTGCGGCTCTGGCGCGAGCTGCCCGAGGCCGGAGCGCAGGTGCTGGTGGGCACCTTCCTGGCGCTGCTCGCCCCGCTGCCAAACCTGGGGCGCGTCGTGGTGATCGACGCCGGCAGCTCGGCGTACAAGCTGCAGTCGGGTGCCAGGCTGATGATCCCGAAGGCGGCCCGGCAGCTGGCCGAGTCGGCCGGCGCGGCGCTGACGCAGCTCGACCTGGTGGCTGGCCCCGAGCTGGCCGCCCGCGTGCCGCCCGGCGCCCGCCGGACGCTGCCGCTGCCGCCGCTGCGCCTGCACGTCGCCGACCTCAACGAAGGTGGCAACTGGCCCGTTCACCCCGACCTGCAGCGCACGCTGTCGCAGGTGAAGGACCGCGGCCGCCAGGCGGTTCTGCTGGCTCCACGGCGCGGCTTCTCGGGCGCCTTCGGCTGCCAGGACTGCGGCTGGCAGGCGCCCTGCCCCAACTGCGACCTGACCCTGCGCTACCACCGCCAGCAGGCGCGCCTCAGGTGTCACCAGTGCGGCCACGAGGAGCGGCTCCCGGCCCGCTGCCCGCAGTGCCATGGCACCGAGCTCGGGCCGCTACGGGGCGCGGGCACGCAGTGGATCGCGTCGCAGCTGGCCGAAGCGCTGCAGGGCTTCCCCGTCTACCGCTTCGACCGCGACCAGCGCGACGACCTGAACGCCATCTACGCAGGCGAGCCAGGCGTGGTGGTCGGGACGCTGGCGCTGCTGGGGCTGGCGCCGCTGCCGCAGCTGTCGCTCGTGGGGGTCACGCACTTCGACACGCACCTGGTGGCCGCCGACTACCGCGCCGAGGAGGAGGCGACGCGCACCCTCCTGCGGCTGACGGAGCTGGGCGGCGAGCGCCGGCCGCTGGTGGTCGTGCAGACCCACGCGCCCGAGCACGAGCTGCTGGTGGCGCTATCGGCGCCCGAGCCCGAAGCGGCGCTAGAGGCGCTGCTCGGTCGGCAGTTGGAGCGGCGCAAGCGCTTCGGCTACCCGCCGTTCAGCACGCTCGCCAAACTGCAGTTCACGGCGCGCGACCGTGGCGGCGCGCTGGCGGCCGCCCAGCGCGCCGCGGACGCGCTCGTCACCTCCGGCGCGGTCGACACGGAGCTGCTGGGGCCCGCCAGCGCACCCGTCGAGCGCGTGAGGGGGCGGTTCGTCTTCAACATCGTGCTCCGCGCCGCGGACGACGCGCGCCTCGAGGCGCTCATGTCGGCGCTGCCGCGCAGCTACCCCGGCGCCAAGCTGCTGGTGGACGTCGATCCGCAGGACGTCGGCGCGCTGCTCGACTGAAGCGCGTTCGGCCCCACCGGCCCAGGGCAAGGCGGGGCTATCATGGCGGCCGGAGTGAACGATGCTACGTAACAGACGCGCCTCTCACGACTACGAACTGCTCGACCGCTTCGAAGCGGGCATCGAGCTTACCGGCAGCGAGGTCAAATCGCTGCGCCAAGGGGGCGGCTCCATCGCGGAGGCTTACGCCAAGGTGGAGAACGGCCAGGTGTTCATCGAGAACATGACCATCCCCACCTACCAGGAAGCCAGCTACAACAACCACGAGCCCACGCGCAGCCGGCGGCTGCTGCTGAACCGGCGCGAGATCGACGAGATCTCGAAGGCCCTCGAGCGCAGGGGGCTGACCGTCGTACCCCTGAACCTCTTCTTCAAGGGAGGCTGGGCGAAGCTCGAGATCGCGCTGGCCAGGGGCAAGAAGCTGCACGACAAGCGCGGCGACGCCGCCAAGAAGGACGCCAAGCGCGAGATGGACAGGGCGCTGGCGCGCGGCGGACGCGATTCGTGAAGCCGGCCCTCCGGTTCATCGCCTGCCTCCTGCTGCTTGCCGGAGCGGCAGCCGCCCAGTCGAACCTGATCGTCAACGGCCGCGTCGTGGCAGGCAACGACACGAGCCTCGTGGCGGGCAGCAGCTACGCGCCCGCCGCCGCCCTCGCCCAGGCCTTGGGCGCCACGCTGACGGCCGACGCTTCCGCCGGCCTCGCCACCTTCACGGCAGGTGGCCGCGTGCTGCAGTTGCGGGTCGTGGCCGACCCCACCGCCGCGGCGTCGGGCGCGGACGCCATCTGGCTGGACGGCAGGCCCGTGCCCGGCAGCGCCGGCGTGCAGCAGGGCGCCGAACTGTACGTACCGGTCAAGCCGGTCGCGGAAGCGCTCGGCGCCAGCGTCACCTACATGAGCTCGACCGATACCGTGCTGGTGGTGCAGCCGCGTGGCCGGCTGACGTCGATGCGGCGCTTCGACGGGCGCGCCGAGCGCCTCGAGCTGGCGGTCAGCGCGCCCGTCAGGTTCACCACCTTCTACAACGAGCCGCTGGGCACGCTGCACGTCTTCCTGGAGCGCACCGACATCGAGTTGCGCCTGCCGCCCGTCGAGGGCGACGCCTTCACCATCGCCACCGCCACCACCGGTAACGGCGCCAGCGAGGTGCGCCTGCAGCTGCAGGAGGGCGCCCTGTACGACGTGTACGCCGTACCCGACGGCCGCGGCTTCAGGCTGAACGTCGTCCTTACGGAGCGAGGCGCCCGCTCGGTGCCGCAGCTGCGCATGGTGGTGGACCCGGGACACGGCGGCGCCGACGGTGGCGTGATGGCGGCAGGGTTCGGTGCGGAAGCCGTGTTGACGCTCGACTTCGCCGAGCGCTTGGCAGCGGCGCTGCGCGCTCGCGGCATCTCGGTGTCGCTGACGCGCGACAGCGACCATGCCGTCGACGTCGAGCAGCGCTCGCGGGCGGGCATCGGCGTCGACCTGTTCCTGTCGGTTCACTCCGCCGAGCTGCCGCTGGGCGAGTACCGCGCGTACTACCTGGGTGACGTCGCCAACGTGACGAGCCTGGAGATGGCCATCCGCGAGAACGCCGGCGCCGTCGTCCGCGGACCCGGCACCGACGAGCTGCGCCGGCGGCTGCTGCTGGGCCTGATCCCCGACCTCGACGTCGGGCGGCGCATCGCCGAGGAGCTGGCAGGCCGGCTCTCGGCCATGGCCGGTTACCGCGCCGGTCTCGTGACGGGGGCGCCGCTGCAGGTGCTGGGCGGCGCGGCCGGACGCGGCGTGCTGCTCGAGTTCTCGCCCGCCGACCTCGCCTCCGACGGGCTGCCCGAGCGGCTGGCCGACGCGTTGGCGCAGCTCGTCGACGCGGGCGTGCTCGGGCTGGAGGCGCGTTGAAGGAGCGCCTCGTCAAGGCCCTGTTCCGCCCACAGGTGATCGTGGCGTTCCTGCTGCTGGTGGCGGCGTTGGCCCTGCTGCTGAGCACGCCGCGCCTCGAGCCGGCCGAGCGGATGACGATCGACCTGCGGGCGCCGAGGCCGAGCCTGAGCGAGCAGGAGGCCACGCTGGTCCTCGTCGACGAGGTGGGGGAGGAGCGGGCGCGCACGGTGACGCTGCAGCTGCCCGAGGGCGAAGCGGCGCGCATGGCGGCGCTGTTCGAGGAGCTCCGCCGGCTGTCGATGGAGCAGGGCGTCTGGCCCGCCGACCTGCCCGTCCCGCGCCTGTTCCTGACCGGCTCCGGGCGCGGCGCGACGCTGGTGGTGGACGTGCTGACGCCCGTGCCGGTCGGGGTCAGCGTCGAGCAGGAGCGCGCCATCCTGCGCTCGCTGACGGCCACGGCGCTCCGCAACGGCGCTTCGGAAGTGCGCTTCCTGCGCGAAGGCCGGCCCACCGAGACGCTGCTGGGGCACGTGGCGGTGCCTTCGACGCTCTAAAGGCGCTCTAGCGGGTCAAGCAGGTCCCTACGGGCGAGCAGTTCCTTACGGTCGAGCAGGTCCTTACGGGTACATGCGCGTGAGCATGCGCGGGAACGGGATCACCTCACGGACGTGGTTCACGCCCGTCACCCACGCCAGGAAACGCTCGAGTCCCATGCCGTAGCCCGAGTGCGGCACGGTGCCGTAGCGCCTCAGGTCCAGGTACCACTCGAACGCCTCGCGCGGCAGGCCGTGCTCCTGGATGCGCTTCTCCAGCAGAGCCAGGTCGTGGATGCGCTGCGAGCCGCCGATCAGCTCGCCGAACCCCTCGGGGGCGATCAGGTCGGAGGCGAGCACGCGCGTGGGGTCGCCGGGCACGGGCTCCATGTAGAACGCCTTCGCTTCGGTCGGCCACTTCTCGACGAAGACGGGGCGGTCGTAGCGCTCGCCCAGCATCGTCTCGTGTGGCGCCCCGAAGTCGTCGCCGAAGGCCAGGCTCTCGCCGCGCTCGTTCAGGTACTCGAGCGCCTCGTCGTAGCTGATGCGGGGGAAGCCGCCTTGGGCGGCCGGTTCGAGCTTCTTCGGGTCGCGGCCCAGCGACTCGAGCTCGGCGGAGCGGCGCTCCAGCAGGCGGCCCACCAGGTAGGCGACCATCTCCTCCTGCAGCTTGATGTTGCCGTCGTGGTCGAGGAAGGCCACCTCGGGTTCCAGCATCCAGAACTCGAGCAGGTGGCGGCGCGTCTTGCTCTTCTCGGCGCGGAAGGTGGGTCCGAAGGTGTACACGCGGCCGTGCGCCATCGCGCCCGCCTCGGCGTACAGCTGGCCCGTCTGCGCCAGGTACGCCGTGTCTTCCTCGAACAGGTCGATCTCGAAGAGGTTGGTGGTGCCCTCCGCCGCGGTCGGCATGAAGAGCGGCGAGTCGAAGCGCACGAAGTCGCGCTCGCCGAAGAACTCGTGGACGGCGCGCTCGACCTCGTCGCGGATGCGCATGATGGCCCACGGGCCCCGGTGACGCAGGTGGAGGTGGCGGTTGTCGAACAGGAAGTCGACGCCGTGCTCCTTGGGCGTGATGGGGTAGCCGTCGCTGTCGCCCACGACCTCGACGTCGGTGACAGCCAGCTCGACGCCGCTTGGCGCGCGCTCGTCGGCCTTCACATCGCCGGTGACGATCAGGCTGCTCTCCTGGCTGAGGTGCCTGGCGCGCTCGAAGGTCTGCTCGGGCACGTCGTTCTTCGCGACCACCCCCTGCACGAAACCGGAGCCGTCCCGCAGTTGCAGGAAGGCGATCTTGCCGCTCGAGCGGTGGTTGGTGAGCCAGCCGGCGACCTTGACGGTCTGGCCGACGTGCTCGGGGAGTCGGGCGATGGGGGTGTAGCTCATGGACGCGAGTCTAACAGGCTCCCGGCGGCCGCTATGGCCTCCTGCAGCGCCTCTACGGCGCCGCATTCGTCGACGTGACCGACGCTCGCGAACTCGTCCCTCAGCAGCGGCGTGGCGTTCGCCATGACGCGCGGGTGCCCCACCACGCGCAGCATCGGCAGGTCGCCGGCGCTGTCACCTACCGCCATGATGGTCTGCAGGTCGAGGCGCATCTGTTCGGCGAGCTGCGTGACGGCGCTCGCTTTCGAGACCCCCGAGCGCGTCAGGCTGATGAACGAGGCGCCGGGCAGGGCGGGGCTGATGGCGTGCGACGCCTGCATGCCGGCCGGTGCCTCGGCCATTATCTCTTCCTCCTCGCCCACCGGCACGACCCACTGGGCGCGCACGACGGGCTCGGTGGCCGCCACCTGTTCGAGGTCGCGGACGATGGCGGTGATGCCGATCATGGAGGCGTGGTTCTGGCTGAGGGTCGTGGTGCGCTCGACGTAGAGCGAATCGGGCGTGTAGAGCTCGAGCACCACACCGTGCCGCCGGGACGCCTCGATGACCTGGCGCGTGTCGCTCTCCTTCAGCGCCACCACCTTCACGCTGCGCCCGTCGGTGTAGCCCACGTGCGCGCCGCTCTGGAAGACGTGCGGGTTGTCTGGCCCCAGGCGCTGGGCGATCTTCTGCGCCACCCCGAAGCTGGGGCGACCGGTGCAGACGGCGATCTTCACGCCCGCCGCGATGGCGGCCTCGGCGGCGTCCCAGATGCACTGCTCGACCTTGCCGCTCGCGCCGATGATCGTGCCGTCGACGTCGAGCACCACGAGCGGGATCATGAGCCGGTGTCCGGCAGCAGGGCCAGGCCGAGCTCGGCCAGCTGCTCCTCGTCGACGGGCCCCGGGGCGCCTGTCAGCGGGTCGGCACCGCGCTGGTTCTTCGGGAAGGCGATGGTGTCGCGCAAGCTGGAGGCGCCGGCGAGCAGCATCACGAGGCGGTCGAGGCCCCAGGCGATGCCGCCGTGGGGCGGGGCGCCGTAGGAGAGCGCCTCGAGGAAGAAGCCGAAACGGCGGCGCGCCTCCTCGGGGGTGAAGCCGAGCGCCTCGAACATCCGCTCCTGCACGTCCAGCCGGTGGATACGGAGGCTGCCGCCGCCCACCTCGGAGCCGTTGAGCACGAGGTCGTAGGCGTGCGCGCGCACGCGGCCCGGGTCGCTCTGCAGCAGCTCCATGTCCTGCTCGAAGGGGCGGGTGAAGGGGTGGTGCATGTAGGTGAAGGCGCCGCTCTGTTCGTCCTGTTCCAGGAGCGGGAAGTCGACCACCCACAGGAAGGCGAGCTCGTCTTCGGCTAGCTCGAGGCCCAGGAGCTCGGGCAGGCGCAGGCGCACGGCGCCGAGCACGGTAGCCGCCCGCTTCCACTGGTCGGCGACGAGCAGCAGGGTGGCGCCCTCGTCGGTGGCCAGCTCCTGCAGGGCGGCCGTCTCGGTGTCCGAGAGGAACTTCGCGGCGGGGCCGCTGAAGCCGTCGGCGCTGCGCTTCAGCCAGGCGAGGCCCTTGGCGCCGTGGCGCTTGGCGTGCTCCTCGAGCTCGGCCAGCGCCTTGCGGCTGAGGGGCGCGGCCTGGTCTGCAGGCACGAGAAGCGCCTTCACCACCCCGCCCGCCTCGAGCGCGGCGGAGAAGCCGCGGAAGGTGCTGTCCTTCAGGACCTCGGAGACGTCGCGTAGCTCGAAGCCGAAGCGCACGTCGGGCTTGTCGGAGCCGTAGCGCTCCATCGCGTCGCGGTAGCTGAGGCGCGGGAACGGCGTGGTCACGTTCGCGCCGGTGGCGGCCTTCACGACGTGCGCCATCAGCTCTTCGTTGAGCGCCAGCACCGCGTCCTCGTCCACGAACGACATCTCGATGTCGAGCTGGGTGAAGTCGGGCTGGCGGTCGGCGCGCAGGTCCTCGTCGCGGAAGCAGCGCGCGACCTGGAAGTAGCGGTCGGCGCCGCCCATCATCAGCAGCTGCTTGAAGAGCTGCGGCGACTGCGGGAGGGCGTAGAACGAGCCGGCCTCCTGGCGGGCGGGAACGAGGAAGTCGCGTGCGCCCTCGGGGGTGCTCAGGGTCAGCAGCGGCGTCTCGACCTGGATGAAGTCGCGCGCGTCCAGGAAGTCCCAGATGGCCTTGATGACGCGGTGGCGCAGCTGGAGGGGTGCCAGCGCCTGCTTACGGCGCAGGTCGAGGTAGCGGTAGCGCATGCGCAGCTCTTCGTTCACGTCGGCGGTGTCGACCGAGCCGTCGACGAGGAACGGGGGCGTGCGGGCGGGGGAGAGCACCTTCAGGCTCGAGGCCAGCACCTCGACCTCGCCCGTCGGCAGGCGCTCCGTGCGCTGCCCTTCCGGGCGCTGCCTGACGCTGCCTTCCACCTCGATCACGTACTCGCCGCGCACCCCTTCGGCGGCGGCGAAGGCGGCGGACTTGGCGTTCGCATCGCCGCCTGGCTCGACGACGACCTGCGTCATGCCGTAACGGTCGCGCAGGTCGATGAAGATCAGGCCGCCCAGGTCGCGGCGGCGGTTCACCCAGCCCTGCAGCCGAACGGTGGTACCGACGTCTTCAGCGCGCAGCTCACCGCAGTCGTGGCTTCTCATGCTCACGAGGTTATCAGAGCCCCTTCGCAGCGCCGGCGGCCGTGGCCTTGGCGCCCAGCAGGTTCGCGAGTTCCTCTTCGGTCACCTCGCGCTGCTCGCCGCTCGCCAGCTCCTTGAGCTGCCAGGCGCCGCGCTCGCGCTCGGAGGCGCCCCGCATGGCCGCGTAGCGCGCGCCCGAGCGGTCGGCGTCCTTGAGCCCCTTGCCGGGGTTGCGGCGCTGATAGGCGAACTGGACCGCGACACCCTGGGCGCGCAGGCGCTGCGCCAGAGCGGCGCCCTCGCCGACGGCGTCGTCGTCGAGCGGCACCACGAAGAGGGCCGTGCGCGACGGCTCGGGCTCCTGCGCGGCCTCCTGCTGCAGCGCATCCAGCACGCGCTCGATGCCGAACGCCCAGCCGACGCCGGGCAGCTGCGGGCCGCCGAGCATCTCGATCAGGCCGTCGTAGCGCCCGCCGCCCCCCAGCGCAGATTGGGCGCCGATTCCGACGTAGTGCACCTCGAACGCCGTGCGCCGGTAGTAGTCGAGGCCGCGCACGATGCTCGGGTCGACGTCGTAAGGCACGCCCCACTCGGTGAGGTAGCTGGCCACCTCGTCGAAGTGCGCGCGCGCGTCGGCGCCCAGCATCTCGAGGGGACGCTTCAGCTGGGCCACCAGCTCCTGGTCGCCTGCGTCCTTGCTGTCCAGCACGCGCAGCGGGTTGAGGCGCAAGCGCTCGCGGCTCGTCTCCGAGAGGCGATCGGCCACCGGCGTCAGCTCGGCGCGCAGGTAGGCGTTGTAGGCCGCACGGTCCTCCGGGTCGCCGACGGAGCCCAGCAGCACGCGGTGGCGCGTGAGGCCGGCGCGGCTCAGGGTGCGGTAGAGCAGCTCGATGGCCTCGGCGTCGGCCAGCGGCGCGGCCGAGCCCACTGTCTCGAAGTTCACCTGGTGGAACTGGCGGTAGCGGCCGCGCTGCACGTTCTCGGCGCGGAAGAGCGGCCCCTCGCTCCAGAGCTTCACGGGCTGCGGGCGGGTGTGCATGCCGTGCTCGATAAAGGCGCGCATCACGGCGGCGGTGAACTCGGGGCGCAGCGTCAGCCGGCGTCCGCCGCGGTCGTCGAACGTGTACATCTCCTTCTGCACGACGAGGTCGGCCGAGTCGCCGACGGCCTTCTCGAACACTTCCGCGTGCTCGAAGATCGGCGTTACCAGGTGGCCGGCGCCCGCGCCGCCCAGCACCTCGTCGGCGGCCTCTTTCACCTGGCGCCATAGTGGAACCTGCTCGGGAAGGATGTCGTTCGTGCCTTTGACGGCCTGCAGCTTCATAGTGGCCGAGTGTACACCTGTGCGACGGGGCCTACGGAGAAGCGGGGCCGCATGCCGCAGCCCCGCTCGGGTGTCAGGTGGTCGCGTTGTCTCTACGGAAGGCTGATCGGTAGAGGCGCGCTGGGGACGTCGTTGGCCACGATGGTAAGCCAGCCGTTGCCGGCCTCCTGCGGCGAGACGAACTCGATGCGCTGCGGGGTCCAGGAGATGACCTCGAGCCGCTGGCCGTTCGTATCGTCCGGCTTGCGGGAGAAGAGGACGTAGTTCGCCTCGGGGCCACCGCTGCGACCGTCGCCGAGGTTGCGGCCCTGCAGCACGACGGTGTCGCCTTGCGCTTGTGGCACCGTGATGGACAGGACCTGCACCGGGATGCGCTCCGATAGGTCGGTGGTCGGCGCGCAGGCGCCCAGGAGCAGGGCGAGGGCGCCGGTGAGGATGAGGGCGAGACGCTTCACGTGTGTCCTCCTACGGAATGAGCCTACGTGCGGGCCGGAACCGGAATCAATGGATTGTTTCATACCGTGCGCGCGGCGCCTGCGGCCTTTCCCACGCCGCCGACGCGGTTCGGCCGTGGCGCCTTGCCGCGTCCGCTCGGCCGAGGCTCCGCTTCGGTACGATACCCGGGTGACCAGCCACTTCTTCGCCTACCTCGCCCGGATGAAGTTCATCCAGCGGTGGGGCCTGATGCGCAACACCCGCCTAGAGAACACCCAGGAGCACAGCCTGCAGGTCGCCATGGTGGCGCACGCGCTGGCCGTCATCGGGAACCGCCTGTACGGCGGCGACGTCGACCCCGACAGAACGGCGCTCCTGGCCGTCTTCCACGACGCCGAGGAAGTCATCACGGGCGACGTGCCGACGCCCATCAAGTACTTCAACCCCAGCATCAAGGAAGCGCTCTTCGACATCGAGACGGTGGCGCGCCAGCGCCTGCTGGCGATGCTGCCCGAGGAGCTGCGCCCCGAGTACGAGGACCTCTTCTTCCACCAGACCTCGGACGAGGCCGCGTGGAAAGTGGTCAAGAAGGCCGACAAGATCTGCGCCTACCTGAAGTGCATCGAGGAGGCGAAGGCCGGCAACGAGGAGTTCCAGAAGGCCGAGCAGACGATCGCGAAGGAACTTCGGAGCGACGACGACCCGGCGCTGCGCTACTTCCTCGAGACGTTCGTGCCCTCCTTCCGCCTCACGCTCGACGAGCTGAACTGAGGGGCTGAAGCGGATGAGCCGGGACGCGCGCGGACGGTTCGGTGCGCTCCCGGCTGGTCCGTCGCAGGGCCATGCGTTTCACGAAGGCACGAACGAAGTGCTTGTACATGCAGGCACAAGAGTAGGGCTTGTGTACAAGGGCGCAAGCCGTTGTGTCGTGATATCCGGCACGAGCGGTGCGATCGAACGCGCACGAGATAGGAGGCAGCGATGCCCGAGGTGACCATCGAGATCGAGCCGGTCGTCGCGGAGCTTCGCGGCCTCCTGGCGGCGCGCCGCTTCGAGGAGCTGCACGCGCGCCTCCACGAGCTGCCCCTGCCCGACCTCGCCGAGGTGCTGGAGCGCACGCCCGACGAGGAGGAGGCCGTCCTCTTCCGCCTGCTCGACAAGGAGCGCGCGCGCGACGCCTTCGAGTACTTCACGGTCCCCGCCCAGGAGCGGCTGCTGAAGGGCTTGGGCGACCGCGAGGTCGCTTCGATCATCAACGAGATGTCGGCCGACGACCGCACGGCCCTGCTCGAAGAGCTGCCCGGCTCGGTGACGCGCCGCCTCCTCAACCTGCTGGACCCGGAAGAGCGCGCCATCGCCGTGCACCTCCTCAACTACCCCGAGGAGTCGATCGGGCGCCTCATGACGCCCGACTACGTGGCCGTGAAACCGCACTGGAGCGTCAGCGACGCGCTCGAGCACATCAGGCGCTACGGCCGCGACTCCGAGACGCTCAACGTCGTCTACGTGGTGGGGCAGGGCGGGGTGCTGCTGGACGACCTGCGCATCCGCGAGCTGCTGCTGGTGGAGCCCACCACGCGCATCGGCGAGATGATGGACGAGCAGTACGTGGCCCTGCGCGCCAGCGACGACCAGGAGGAGGCCGTGGCCCTGTTCAGGCGCCACGACCGCTCGGCGCTGCCGGTAGTCGACGGCAGCGGCGTGCTGGTGGGCATCGTCACGGTCGACGACGTGCTCGACGTCGCGCAGGAGGAAGCCACCGAGGACATCCACCTGCTGGGCGGCGTCGAGGCGTTCGAGGAGCCGTACCTCGAGACCTCGCTGGGCACGGTGGTGAGGAAGCGTGGCGTCTGGCTGGTGCTGCTCTTCCTCGGCCAGACGCTGACGACTTCGGTGATGGGCATCTACGAGGCCGAGATCGCCAACGCCGTGGTGCTGGCGCTGTTCCTGCCGCTCATCATCTCATCGGGCGGCAACTCGGGCTCGCAGGCCGCCGCCCTGGTGACGCGCGCCATGGCGCTGGGCGAGGTGACCATCGGCCGCTGGTGGGACGTCGTGAGGCGCGAGCTGATAGCGGGCCTAGCGCTGGGCGGCATCCTCGGCGCGCTGGGGTTCCTCAGGGTCTTCGTCGCCGGCTACTTCTTGGACGCCTACGGACCGCACTGGCTGCCGATCGCTCTCACCATCGGCCTGTCCCTGGTGGGTGTGGTGGCGTGGGGCTCGCTGGTGGGCTCCGTGCTGCCGCTGGTGCTGAAGCGCCTGGGCGCCGACCCCGCCGCGTCGTCCACCCCCTTCGTGGCGACGGTCGTCGACGTCACCGGCATCATCATCTTCTTCGGGCTGGCGAAGCTGATCCTCACCGGCACCCTGCTCTGACTCGGCGGCACTGTGCTCTGGAGCGCGCGGCTAGCGGTTCGCCTCCACGTGCCTCGCGAAGCGGTCGAGGATCGCCTGCCAGCCGTCGCGCTGAGCCTCCACCGGATGCGTCCCCTCGGCGTCGAACGTCACCCTGACGGTCACCCCGTCCGCGCCCTCCATGAACTCGACCCGCGCCTGGCGCTCGCCGAGGTCGTACTCGATCAACTCCTCGGGCACCACGTTCGTGTAGGTGCCGGCGAAGTCGAAGCCGGCGCTGCCATCCTTCGCTTCCATGCGTGACGAGAAGGCGCCGCCCGGGCGCAGGTCGACGCTTGAGCTGGTGGTGTGCCAGTCGTCGGAGGCTGCGTTCCACTGCTTTATGTCCTCGGGGTTCGAGTAGGCACGCCACACTTCCGCCAGCGGCGCGTCGACGGTCGTCTGCACGCTGATCTTCATGCTCGTCCTCCTGTCGAGACTTGGCGAGATAGTACAGTATGAGCGTCTGGGCAACGCTACCCGGACGACACCCATGAGACCGTGCAGCGCGTGTTGGACGGCGCCGACGCCCTCCCTCTCATGAGCGTTCCGGTTCTCCCTCACTTCCTGCGGCTAGCCTCGAAATGTGACGGGAGGTACGTATGTTCGAGCGAACCGGATGGAAGAGGGCTTCGGTGCTGGCCGGGATGGTGCTGGCTGCGGGGCTCGTGACGACCGCCCTGGCGCAGGATGCCGAGCCCCCAGCGGCGCCTGAAAGCCAGCCGATCCCGGAAGCCAACGAGGCGATGGTCCGCTTCCTGCACGCTGCGCCCAACGCCGAGGTCGACGGGCTGGTTCTCGTCGGCGAAGCCGGCAACGTGGAACCCGAGGCCTTCACGGGCCTGTCGTACGGGCAGATCACCGACTACGTCGCGGTACCGCTGGGCGATTACGAGGTCTCGATCGCGCTCACCAGCGTCGAGGGCGAGGAGGCCGGCACGGCCATCGCCCAAGGCGAGCGGCTGGCTCCGTTCGCCGGCGAGTACTACACCATCGCGCTGATCGGCCTGGTCGATCCTGGCGACGAGGAGCAGGAGGACACAGGCGGCTTCTTCGGCTGGCTGCAGGGCCTGTTCACGGGCGACGACGACTCGTTCGCCATGCGGACGATGGTCATCAACGACGCCGTGACTACGGGCGTGACGCAGGACGAGGCCGAGATCCGCATCGCCCACCTGGCGCCTGGGGTAGAGGAGCTGGCGCTCGTCGGCGTCCAGGAGGACGGTGAGGTAGTCGAGGTGCACACCGTGACGTACGGGAACGTGAGTGGCTTCGGTGCGATCCAGCCTCCTGCGGCCTCGATGGAGCTACGGGTAGCCGGATCGGAGGCCGTAGTCTTCGACCTCGCAGACCTCGAGGTGAGCACCGGACTCAGCCATACGCTGTACGTCATCGGCACCCCGGTCGAGCAGGTACCGCTCGACGTGATACTGGTCAGCAACCCGCAGGCGCTGCCAGGCATGATCGCCGCCGGAACGGCCGTGCCGCCGGGCGCAGCCACCTTCGACGCCAGCCAGGTGGCGCTCCTCAGGAACAACCTGATCGAGATCGAGGCGTACCTCGAGTCGATCGAGGCGCGCCTCGCCAACCTCGGGCAACTGGAGGGCGGCCAGGAGGAAGCAGCTGCTGCCCAGCAGGAGCTGGAGGCCGTTCGCGAGCTGGTGTTCACGGCGCGTGAGCAGATCGAAGCGCAGCCGGCCATCCCGGCCGCAACGCCGGCAGTTCCGGCAGATCCGGCGGCTCCGGCCGAGCCGGCCGATGACGAGGCGCCCGCCGGCGAGGACGACTCGGACGAAGGGTGAATCTAACGATCGAAACGCCATGTCCGTGCGAAGTCGACGACCGCGAAGCGCGCACGTTCATGGGCTGGAAGGGCCGAGGTGTCCGTCGCCTCGGCCCTGCATCCATGAACCGTTCCCTGCGCCCCGCTGCGCTACCATTGCGGGCGTGAACGGGAGCCTTACACGCGCCTTGGGCGCATTCATCGCGCTGATGCTGGTCGTCGCCTGCGCCCCCTCCGTTGCCGTCGAGGACAGCGGAGCCAACCTCAGGGAGTTCCAGCTGGCGGCCCTGGAGCGGACCCAGCGGTGGGTCATCGCCGTTCCCAGCTTCACGGTCGGTTCCGGCAGCGTGCGCATCGGATCCGTGGACCTGTCGTCGGAGGGCCCGGAGTTCTACCGCGAGCTCGGTTCCGGCGTCGCCGACATCTTCATCGCCGAAGCGTACGAGAGCCAGCAGTTCCGCATCACCGAGCGCGCCGAGATCGACAAGGTGCTCTTCGAGCAGGACCTCGCCCAGTCGGGCCGCGTGAACCCCGAGACGGCCGCGGCGCTCGGCCGGATAGAAGGGGCCGAGCTGCTAGTACTGGGCAGCGTCTCCGAGTTCGGCGTGCAGACGACGGGCGGCGGCGGCCGGGTGCTGGGCATCTTCGGTGGCTCGGCCGAGACGGTGACGGCGCGCGTGGCGGTCGAGATCCGCTTCGTCGACACGGTCACCGCCGAGATCATGGCCATCGGCCGTGGCGTCAGCGAGGTGTCGCAGCGCAACGTCTCCGTGGACGTCGCCAACGTGCTCACAGACCTGCGGGTCGGGCGTACCGGGACCACCATCGTCGACTACGCCGTGCGTAACGCCATCCGGGCGGCGATCGAGAACGCCGCGCGCAGCCTGCCCTCGAAGAGTGGGGCCACCGCGACGGCACCCTGAGGCCTTCGGAAGCAACGACTAGCAAGCGCCAGCAGGCTTAGCCGCCTTGGAAGCGCGTTGGAAGCGCGGTCAGTCGTGCGGCGCCTCCAGCCTGGACCAGGCGACGTAGTCGACGAGGACGGGCTCGGCGCCGGCCGCCCGCAACGCGGCGTTGGCCTTGCCCCGGTGGTACTGCGAGTGCATGAACACGTGTAGAAGCACGTCGCTGAGGGGCGTCTCGAACTCCGTGCCGGCGCTCGTCCGGTAACGGATCTGGCGCTCGAGGTCGGCGTCACTGGTACGTGTTATCAAATCAGCTAAACCCTCATCCAGTTCCCGACCTGCGCGCTCCAGCTCGCCTTGGGTAAGCACCGGCCAGGTCTGCAGCCTGGGTGATCGAGCTTCGATGCGCGCGAGCCAGACCTCCTGAGCGCCGCGCACGTGCGCGAGCTCGCGGAGAGCCTCGGGGGCAGGGGAGGGCGCCCTGCCGAGAGCAGCAAGCAGGCGGGTGTCGGCCCACACGCTGTGGCGCAGCAGGCGTTCCAGTTGCAGCACGACGGTACCTCCTGATGAACGTTCTGGTTGGCCTTGCCGGAACGATACTCGCCGCAGGGCCGAGCCGGAAGGACCTCGCGCTGCGCATCGAAAGCGCGTCGGCGGTTTACCATCCACTATGTCAACTGAGTCGTTCGTTCCGCCGGGGTTCGAGCCACCCCGCTCCCTTGTCGCAGACCGCTTCCTGCTGGAACCTCTCGGCCCCCAGCACAACGAGGCCGACCTAGCCGCTTGGTCGTCGAGCATCGAGCACATCCGTGCGACCCCGGGCTACCCCGACGGCAACTGGCCTCCTCCGGAAGGTATGACGCTCGATCAGAACCTGGCAGACCTGACCAGGCACGCCTCAGACTTCGAGGCCCGCAAGGGGTTCACCTTCACCGTGCTCGACCCGCAGGACAGCGACGTGATCGGCTGCGTGTACATCTACCCGACCAGGTCGGCCGAGAATGACGTCGTGGTGCAGTCGTGGGTGCGCGCGGACCACGCCGAGCTCGACACGCCGCTCGCCGACGCCGTAGCAGAGTGGCTCGAGGCAGCGTGGCCGTGGGAGCGGATCTACCGGCCCGGTCGCTGAGTGCCAAGGTCGTACGTGTAGACGATGGCGGGTTCCTCGGCCTCTTCGCCGCCGGTCGCGCGGTAGAGCGCCCGAGCTGCGACGTTGTTCGGTTCCGTGGCTACCCACGCCTCGGTGCAGCCGAGGTTGCGAGCATGAGCGAGCAGGAACTCGACCAGCCGTCTGCCCACGCCAGCGCGCTGGTACGGACCTGCCACCCCTACCTCGTTGATGAAGAGCTGCAGCGGCTTGTCGGGGTGGACGTAGCTGAGCGCCGTCGCCATGCCGATCACTTCCCCGTCGACCACGGCGACCACCAGATGGTTCGCCGGGTTACCCAGGAACTCCGCTAGCAGCTCCGGACGCACCTCGTGATCGAAGACGTCGGGGACGACGCGCTCGAGCAGGTGCGCGCTCTCGGTGGTCACGAGGTTCAGGGTCAGGCCGTCGACGCTCATGGGTTCACGATACGGCCCTGGACGCTTAAGCTGCGGCGTGACAAGCGATCCATGCGTCTGCCTGACCTGCGGCGCGCACTACCCAGCCAGCGCCGAGCCGCCCCCCACGTGCGCGATCTGCGCCGACGAGCGTCAGTACGTGCCGGAGAGCGGCCAGGCGTGGACACGGCACGCGGAGCTGACCGTCGGTCGCACGAACACGCTGGCCGAAGCCGAACCCGACCTGTGGGAGTTCGGCCTGCAGCCCGAGGCGGCCATCGGGCAGCGCGCCCTGCTGGTGCGGACGGGGGAGGGGAACGTCCTCTGGGACTGCCTGCCCGCGCTGACGGAAGAGGGAGCCGGCCGGCTGCGCTCCTTAGGCGGGGTCGACGTCGTCGCCGTATCGCATCCGCACTTCTACACGGGCGCCGCGCTGTTCGCGGAGGCGCTGGGCGCCAGGGTGCTGCTGCACGAGGCCGACCGCCAGCACGTCACGCACCCGTCCGGCAGGATCGAGTTCTGGGAAGGCGAGCGCCTGCCCCTGCCCGGCGGCGTGACGCTCGTACGGGCCGGCGGCCACTTCGCCGGCGGCACGGTGCTGCACTGGGCGGCGGGCGCGGGCGGCTTCGGCGTGCTGCTGACGTCGGACATCATCCGGGTAGTGCCGGATAGGCGCCACGTGGCGTTCCTCTACTCGTACCCCAATCAGATCCCACTGCCGGCCCGCGAGGTGGAGCGCATCGGCGCCGCGGTCGAACCGTTCGCGTTCGACCGCATCTACGGCGGCTGGACCGGCAACGTCATCCGGTCGGGCGCGAAGGAGGCGGTGCGCCGCTCGGTGAGCCGCTACCGCCGGGCGGTCGAGGGCCGGCTCGACGGCGCCGACCTCCCGTGGCCCAGCTGACGCCACACAAGGGGCGCCATCTCGGTCACTCGAATACGTACGCGATCGCTTCCGCCGCCTGCTCGAGGGTCTCGACGGTGAATGTCGCCATCGCGTCGATCTCCTTCAGCGCGTGCACCAGTTCGGGCGAGCGCACGAGCAGCAGCGGGATGCCGGCCGCGACGGCGGCGCCGGCGTCGGCCGCCGTGTTCCACTGCTTGTACTGGTCGCCGAAGAAGGCGACGGCGAGGTCTGCCCGGCGCATCAGCACCCGCGTGCGGAGCGTGTTGACGCCGGCGCCCATCAGATCGCGGTAGCGGGCGGAGGGCTGCTCGCCCAGGATGTCCTCGCCCGCCGAGTCGGAGCGGTCGTGCTCCTCCTGCGGGCCCACGAAGCGGACGGGCAGGTCCTGGGCCTCGACGAGCTTCCGGAGGCGCTCGCGCCAGGGGTTGTGGATCTCTCCGGCGAGGTAGATAGTCATCGGTTCCATCTTCGGCTCCTTCTTCGTGCACTGGTGAGACAGGCTTCGAAAGTAGCGTGTGGCCTACACCTGTGTAAGCGACGCGCGCGGTTTCGGGCGTGCTCGTCACGACTAGAGGCCCCCTCGGGCCGGGGCCGGCCTCGCTAGGTAGGCGCAGCGCCGAACCCGATAGATACGCCCAGCGCCGAACCCGCGACCCGGTCCGCCGGGCTCGTCGTGGCGGTCCTGGCTATGATGCCAAGCATGAACCGTGTCCTGAACGCGATCGAACGCATCTTGCCAGCGACCATCCTCGTGGCCGCCACCCTCTTCTCGCTCGCGGCGGCGCAGCCCGGGAGCGCGCCCTTGGCCGAGCCGGCGTTCGACGAGCTTCTGACCCAGTTCCTGGGACTGGACGCAGGCTTCGAAGCGCTGGACCCGGATCTTCTGGAGGCCGAGATCGCGGCCGGGCTGCCGGACAGCGGCTCCGTCTTCGCGCCTACCGGGGCTCTGGACCCCTTCACGAAGGCCGTCATGGTGGTCGAGACGCTGGAGGGTCGTCTGGAACGCAGCCGCTACCAGGCCACCCTGCGGCTCGTGAACGTCGAGTACGAGGGGGTGGCCCAGCCGGCACAGTACGTCCTCGTCACCGCCGAGCGTTACAACATCGGCCCGGTGGTGCACGCCGCGCTGGTGGAGGAGCTGGGCGCCGACGTCGTGGCGCCGCTGGAGGAGTTCGGGGTTGGGCCCAACACGAGCTGGCGGTTCGTCATGCAGCCGCTGCAAGGGCACGCGGCCATGCTCGTCGCCGCCTCGCGCTTGGAGCTCGACGCGGACGAAGCTGCTGCGGCCCCCTGCCTCTACGGCCCCTGCCTCGCCCTCGGCTGGGACGGCGGACCGCCGGCCTGGGACGCCGTCGAGACCGCTCCCTTGGACGAGCTCGCCCTCGTGTTCGACCTCGAGACCGCCGACTTCCAGCTGCTTGACCCCGAGGTGATGATGGCGATCGTAGTCGCCGCGGCCGGCTTTGACCCGTACGTCTGGGAGGTCGGCGGGCCCGAGCGCGAGATCGCGCACGCCTTCGTCGACCTGAACCTGGGCCAAGGCGCGACCATCTCGTCCGTGCTGGTGCAGCGCGAGCTTCTCGACGATTCGCTGGCCGCCATCTGGCACATGGCCATCGACGTCGGTTCCCCCGAGGCCCGGAGCGTCTACCGGGCGTTCGAGTGCCGGCGGGGCGAAGAGGCGTTCGCGCCGGCCGGGAGCTTCTGCCCTTGAAGCGCGGCTTGGGAGCGGCACGCTAACGGTTCGCTGACGATCTACGTAAGATCCTCTGACGGTCTGCGGCGCTCCGGCCTCAAACCGGCCAGGTACCGTCCTGGTTTTCGGGCACGATGTCTCCAGTCAAGACCTTGGGAGGAATGGGCGTGGCAACGAACGTACCCGTGAACGGACCCGTGAAGGTACCCGTGAACGAACCAACGAACGACCGATCGCACGAACCGGTGAGGGCGATCGATTGGCTACTGGATTCCGACCCAGCCATCCGCTGGCAGGTGATGCGCGACGTGCTGGGCGACCCGGAGGCCGACGTGGCGGCCGAGCGCGCGAAGGTCGCCACCGAGGGGTGGGGCGCCCGACTGCTGGCGCTGCAGGGCCCGGACGGGCAGTGGGGGAGGGAGATGCTTCCCGCCGCCGGCATGCCGGAAGGCGGCTTCCCCGCGCCGGAGGTCAGAAGGCTCCTGCTGGAGTTGCAAGGCGTCCCTCTCGAGGGCCTCGCTTCCTACCTGGGCGTGGACGCCGCCACCCTGGAGGCCTGGGAGGAGGGCGAGCCCGACGCCGCCGACGAGGGTCCGGGCAAGTACCGGCAGGTGCTGGCCTCGATGTGGAACACCCTCGGAACCTACCGTCCGGAGTGGACCTCCACCACCCACACGCTCGTCCTGCTGCGCGACATGGGGCTCGACCCGGCAAGCGAACAGGCGCAGCGCGCGGTAGCGCTGGTGCGCGAGAACTCCAAGTGGGACCACGGCGGCCAGGACTACTTCGACGGCGAGGTCGAGCCGTGCATCAACGGCACGACGGTGGCGCTGGGCGCCTACTTCGGCCAGGACGTCGACGGCATCGTCGAGCGGCTCCAGAGCGAGCAGCTGGCGGACGGCGGCTGGAACTGCGAGGCGGAGAACGGCTCCGTGCGCTCGTCGTTCCACACCACGATCGCGGTTCTGGAAGGGCTATTGGAGTACGAGCGCGCCGGCGCCGGCACGCATGACGTCAGGGCCGCCCGCCTGAAGGGGCAGGAGTTCCTGCTCGAGCGTCGGCTGTTCCGCCGCCTGTCGACCGGTGAGGTGGTGAACGAGGAGTGGACGAGGTTCTCGTACCCGCCGCGCTGGCATTACGACGTGCTGCGGGGCCTCGACTACTTCAGACGGGTGGATGAGGGCGTCGACCCGCGCTGCACGGAGGCGGTTGAGCTCGTCGCGCGGAAGGTCCAGGCTAACGGGCGCTGGCTGCTCGAGAACTCGTACCCGGGCAGGGTCCATTTCGCCCTCGACGAAGGCGACGGCAAGCCGAGCCGGTGGAACACGTTGCGCGCGCTGCGGGTGCTGCGTTGGTACAACTCTCGATCGGCTGCATAGGCGTCTTCAGGGATTCCGGCCTTTCGGCACGTTCTAGTCGAACACGATCGCGCTGTCGTGAGAGCCCTCCCGCACGATGTCGAGCTCCAGCGCCTTTTCGAACGACGCCTTCCGCTCGCCAGGCAGTTTGGCATCGGCCAAGACGCCTCGGCGGGCGGTAGCCTGCTTGTCCGATGTTCCGGCGGTGTTCGAGGTATCTGCCTTCGTTGGAAGTATGCAGGACGGTGCTAGCCGATGACCTTGTGGGGGTCGAAGGCGTCCCGAAGCCCGTCGCCGATGGCGTTCACGGCCATCACGGTGAAGAAGATCATCAGACCGGGGAAGATGGCCAGGTGTGGGTTGCTCGTCATGCTAGCTTGCGCGTCCTTGAGCATGTTGCCCCAGGTCGCGGTAGGTGGCTGGATCCCGAACCCTAGGTAGCTGAGGCCAGACTCGGCGATGATGGCGACGGCCACCTGCAGCGTCGCCTGCACCAGGATCGGACCGATGGCGTTCGGAAGTATGTGTCGGAAGATGCGTCTGCCGTCGCCGCTCCCGGCGGCGTGTGCCGCCTCCACGAAGGTGCGCTCGCGTAACGCGAGGAAGCTGGAACGCACGATCCGCGCCACGACCATCCACGACATCCCGCCGATGATCAGTACGATCATCGGCAGCCCGCCGCCGGCCGTTCCTACTCCGGTGTCGAAGAGCAGCGTGCTGAGGACGATGAGCACGAAGAGCGACGGCACGCTGAGGAACAGGTCCGTCAGGCGCATCAGAACGCTATCGAGCCAACCACGGAAGTAGCCGGCCAACGCGCCGACGACCGTGCCAATGGAGACGGATATCGCCATGGCCAAGAGCCCTACGAGCAGGGAGGCCCGGCCGCCGTGAAGCACTCGTGTCAGCGTGTCACGACCCAGGTCGTCGGTGCCGAACGGATGGGCGAGCGACGGTCCTTCGAAACGCGCCCGCAGGTTCGTGGCCGTGGGGTCGTAGGGGGAGAGGCCGGCCAAGGCCGTGGCGAGCACGATCAGCAGAAGGACCACCGCACCGACGACTGCCAGCCGGTGCTGCCGGAACCGGCGCCAGGTATCTGACCAGGCGCTGCGCTCAGTCATAGGTGATCCTCGGGTCGACTGCCGCATAGACGAGGTCAGCGATGAGGTTGGCCACCACGATGAGCACCGACGTGATGATCACGATCGCCATCAGGACGGTGTAGTCGCGCCGCATCGCCGACTGGTAGAAGAGGCGGCCCATGCCCGGCCAACTGAAGATGGTCTCGGTGAAGAGCGCACCCGAGAAGAGAAGGGGGAGGTCGAGCCCGATGAGGGTGATCAGGGGCATTGCGGCGTTGCGAAAAGCGTGGCGGAAGACCACCACGCGCGGGACGACGCCCTTGGCGCGCGCGGTACGCACGTAGTCGAGTGACAACACGTCGAGCATCGAGGCCCGGAGGAAGCGCGTGTACCACGCGATCCAGGTGCTAGCCAGCATGGTGACGGGAAGGACGAGGTGCCAGATGCGGTTGGCGATCTCTCCCTCGCGGCCGAGGCTGTACATGCCGCCGGCGGGGAAGAGCGGCCCACCCGTGAACGGGTTGCTCAGGCCGACGTAGAACACCAGGATCAGCAGCAGACCCAACCAGAAGATGGGGATCGACTGGCCCATGAACGTCAGGGCCGTCACGAGGTTGTCGAAGAAGGAATACTGGCGGACCGCGCTCAGGACGCCGATGGGGATGGCGACGAGAAGCGTGACGAGGAACGCGACGCCTACCAGGACGAGCGTGTTGGGGATGCGCTCCAGAAGTTCGGTGAGTGCGGGACGGCCGGTCTGAAGCGAGGTCCCCAGATCGCCTCTTACGGCGCCTGCTAGCCAGCGCCCGTACTGGACGAGCCACGGGTCGTTGAGCCCACGCTCGGCGGCCAGGCGCTGGAGGTCGGCTTGGGTGACGGTCGGGTCGCGCTCGAGCTGGGCCAGTGGGCTTCCCGGACTGGCCTGCAGCAAGCCGAAGACCAGCGCGCTCACTACCAGGAGCAATGGCAGGCTCTCGGCCAATCGGCGCAGTACGTAGCGCATCATGGACGAGAGCCCGCCACTATCTCAACCGTTACCTTCAGCTGCTACTCCAGGTACCAGTCGGCGACGTCCCAGCTGATGCCCGACCAGGTGTTGGGTTCGACACCCTTGAGGTTGGCGGCGAGCGCGCTACCGTCGGCGAACTGGTAGAGGTAGATGTGCGGCAGCTCTTCGTTTATGGCGGTGGCTACGTTGCAGTAGGCATCCTTGCGGATGGTAAGGCTGGGGTTGCTTCCGGCCTCGTCGAGCCAGGCGTCCACCTCGGGGTTGCTCCAGCGGCTGTAGTTGCCGCCCGCGCCACCGTTCTCCTCGCTTGGGATGCGGCTGGAGGCCAGCAGATCGTAAACGTGCGTCTGCGGGTCGAGGCCGGCACCTGTGTCGTAGACGAGGATGTCGAAGTCGCCGGTCTTGCGAGCTGCGCCATCGGCCCAGCCGCCGAAGAGCACGCTCTGCTCGACGTTACGCACGTTGAGTTCGATGCCGAGGTCGGAGTACATGTCGGCGATGACCAGCTCGGTCTGTTCCAGCAGGCGGAAGTCGGTGTAGCCCATCATGTCGAGGCTCAGCCTGGTGCCGTCAGCCGCGTACTGTGCGCCTTGTGCGACGCGGACCCCGCCGGAACCCATCACCCAGCCGGCCTCGTCGAGCAACGAAGCTGCTCGTTCAGGATCGTAGTCGTAGCCGCCGACCTCGCACTGGTACCAGCCAAGCTCGAATGGCGACGTTGCCCGGTCAACGCGGCCTTCCGCAAGCTCGTCGATTATCAGGTCGTAGTCGATGCCCAGAGCCAGCGCCTGCCGCACGCGCAGATCACCGAGGATGGGATGTGGCTCCTGGTCGACGACGGGGTTGCCGCGCTCGCCTAGGTTGAGGAACATGCGCAGGATCCAGATGGACGGCACCAGGACGTACTCGACGTTCGCCGACGCCTCGAGTGCGTCGCGCTGGTTGGCCCCGGGCCATAGCATGCGTTGAGCGTCGCCGCGAACCATCATGGCCACGCGGGTCTCTTCGCTGGGAACCACCGTGAACACGAGCTGGTCGAGGTAGGGCTTGCCCTCCTCGCGGTAGTTCTCGTTGCGGCTCATTATGATGCGGTCGCCCGTGCGCCACTCGGTGAGCACGAAGGGACCGGTACCGATGGGCGCCCGGTTGAACTCCCAGCTCCCCATCTCGCTGGGTGCACCGGTAGCGTGCCGCGGCAGGATCCCGTACTGGAAGAGGTCGAGGTAGCTCGAGTCGTACTCGCTGTAGATCACCTCGGCCGTGGCGTCGTCGACGGCCGTTACCGAGACGACCTTCTCGAACAGGCCGGCCCGCACCGAGCTCTCGCCCTGGGTTGCGGCCTCGTAGGTGAAGACCACATCGTCGGCGGTTACAGGTGTGCCATCCGACCAGGTGAGCCCGGGCTTGAGCCGCCACTGGACCGTTAGGCCGTCTTCGGACACGTCGCCGTTGTCGGGGGAGGGGACCCGCTCCGCCATCACAGCGATGTAGTCGCCGTTCGGGTCGACCCCCACGAGGGGCTCCACGATGGCCGGAGCCACCTGCATGCTGATCAGGGCGGTGCTGGTGTAGGGGTTGAGGGTCGGGACGTCCTCCGGCAAGAGGACGCTGGCGGTGCCGCCCGAGGTTTGAGCGGTCGCGGAGCTAAGCAGGAGGACAGCGAACAGTGAGGTGACCAGCGCGAAGAGCTTTCCTGCGCTACGCCTCCTGTCTCGTGCCCTACGGGAGAACGACTGCTTGGACATGGCCAGCTGCTGGCGCATGCGAACGTCCTTTCCGGCTCGGGGATAGCTCAAGCCAACTTGTGGGTTGAGCCACCATACCTGGCCGGAGGGGTGTCCGTTCCGAGGAGCACCGCCGAGATACCCAGGTCGTTGAGGAGCTGCTACGGGCTTCGGCCATGCTGTATGGCGATCCCTGTCAGGTAGTCAGCGCTCACGTGCCAGGTGTCGCTGCGGTGAGAGCTGCCAGCGATGCGTCCTTCAACATACGTTCGTCGTAAGTAACCAAGCTTTCGAGATCGTCCCCCAACGCGATGGCGGTCGCGAGATGGATGGCGTCGAGCGAGCGGATCGTAGCGGGCCGGCTCGCTGGATTCGAGTTATCAAATGCTTACCTGCACTAAACCACAGGCCCCGACCGCCAGCGCTCCAGTACCTCGAGGGTAAGCGGGTCGGCCTGCCCACCGTAGAATCGGTCGAGCACTCCCGTGAACTCGCTGCCTGGTGTGTCGATGGCGGCGAAGAGCGTCATGCACGACCGCAGCTTCAGGTCGTCGGGCGTGCCCAGCATCTCGCGCGCGTTCCTGCCACCGTGGCGCATGATCACAGCCGCGCACTCGCGCAGGCGCCCGCCCAGCACCGGGTGCGCGAGGTAGGCGCGCGCCTGCGCGATGGATCCGATCCCGAACCGCGTCGCCATTGGGCTGAAGCCGAGCCCCGACACCTGCGGGAAGACGAACCACATCCAGTGACCGGGCTTCCTGCCGTGCGAGAGCTCGGCAAGCGCTGCTCCGTAGACGCGCTCCTGGGCGTCGAGGAACCGCTGCAGGTCGTGAGGGTCGTTCGGCGTCACGGGTCTCCCGGATGTAAAAAGTCTGATAACTAGTCTTATCAGGCCTGTGCGAAAGTGGGCTTATGCCCAGCGATCGTAACCCCGCCAACCCGAACGCCGCCATCCAGCGCTTCCAGGGCGACGCGCTCTCGCGCGCCGAGAGCTGGGCGGCGCTGTCGCCCGAGGCGCTCAGGCGCCGCGCGATGACGGCCGCGAACGAACGCGACCTGGACGAACTGTGGGCGCTGGCCGAGGCGTACCTGTTCCTGCACGGCTCCAAGGGCGCGAAGGCCAGCGCTCACACGCTGCGCACCTACCGACGCGGCGTCCTCGACCTGCTGACGGCCTGGGCCGGCGAGAACCTGCTACGCCCGTCGCGCGACGCCGGCGTTCTGTACCTGCGGCGCCTCGAGGCGGGCCTGCGCCCGGACGGCGAGCCCGCGGCCAAGCCGCCGTCGCCCGCAACGCTGCAGGTGAAGCTGGCGGCCGCCCGCACGCTCTACCGGGCGCTGCGTTGGTCCGGGGCCACGGAGGCGCGGCCGTTCGAAGACGTGCGGGCCTCCAAGGACCCCACGCCGGCCTGGGAGAAACGCCGGCCGTACGGCGACGGCGACGTCGAGAAGCTGCTGGAACTGGGGACCGCTGCGGAACGGGTGATGGTGCTGCTGGGCGCGCACGCCGGCCTGCGTATCGGTGAGATGACGGACCTCGCCTGGCGCGACATCGACCTCGAGAAGCGCGCCTTGCGCGTCCGGGTCGGTAAAGGTGGCAAAGCTGCCACCGTGAGCGTCACCGGGCGCCTGCGCGAGGCCCTCGAGGCGTTGCGGCGCGACGGCGAGCAGGCGAACCGTCAACGCGGCGCCGAGCTGGTGTTGCCGTGGGGCTCCGACCACGCGCGGCGGCGGTTCAGGCGCCTGTGCGCCCGCGCCGGTGTCGATTACCAGGGCGCGGCGGTGCACGGGCTGAGACATGCGGCCGGCACGCGCCTCTACCGCCAGACCAACGACCTCGGTCGGGTGGCGGCGCACCTGCGGCACGCCGACATCCAGACCACGCGGATCTACGCCAAGATCGACGCCGCGTCGATCAGCGAGGACATCGACGACTGGTGAGCGCAGCCAGGTGCGGCGATCTGCGCCCCGCGTCAGCTGAAGCGCCGCCGCGTCATCGCCCCCCACTTGCCGCGGCTGCTGCGGATGCGGAACATGGCGATCACCCGAACGACGGCCAGCCACTGCCGGTAGCCCAGGTTCTCCGTGAGGATGGCTACCAGCAGCCGGTAGCGGTCTCCCATCCCCTTCGGCGAGTGGACCAGCGTCTGATCGAGCGCCGCGCTTGCCAGGCCGACCAGCATGCCGTAGAACACGGTGAGCGCGAGGAACGCTGCCACGAACGGCGCGTCAAGGCCGCCGGTAACGGCCAGGAACAGTATCACCAGGTAACCGAACACCTCGAGCACCGGTGAGATGCCCTCCACGAACCAGACGTACGGCAGAGCAAGGCTGCCGATGCGGCCGTAGCGGGGTCGGAAGAGCATGTCGCGGTGCAGCCAGAGCGTCTCCCACAGGCCGCGATGCCAGCGGTCGCGCTGCCCACGAAGTATCTTCGCCTCTTCGGGCACCTGGGTCCAGCACACGGGATCGACGAGGAACTCCAGACGATACGGGAGCCCCAGGTCGCGGTAGTGACGGTGAAGCCGGATGGAGAGTTCGAAGTCTTCCCCGACCGTGTCGGTTCGCAGTCCGCCTACCTCCATAAGCGCCGCGCGGCGGAAGATGCCGAAGGCTCCGGATATCGAGATGAGGCATCCGATCGCGCTCATCGCCGTGCGCGCCGCCATGAACGCCCGGAGGTACTCGAGGAACTGCCAACGCGCGATGAAGTTGCGCGGGGTCCGTACCTCTTTTACTGCGCCGCCGACCACTACCGCCTCGTTCACCACCCGGATGGTGCCGCCCACGCCCAACAGGGTCGGGGTGTCGAGGAAGCGCGTGCCAACCCTCTGCAGGGCGCCCGGATCGATCAGGCTGTCCGCATCGGTCACCACGACGAGCGGGTAAATGGCCTGCTCCAGGGCGGCGTTCAGAGCGTCGGCTCGGCCGCCGTTGACCTTGTCGACCACGACGAGGTTCGGGTAGGTGGTGCTGCGTAGGACCCCGAGCACCTGCGTATGGTTCGCGAAGCGCCTTGGACTGGCCACGCTCGGAATCATGGCGAACGCCTCTATGAGCACGTTCAGCGTGGCGTCCCTGGAGCCGTCGTTGGCGATGATCACCTCGAAACGCGGGTAATGCATGGCCAGCAGGCTCTTGATGCTGCTCACGATGGTCGCCTCCTCGTTGTAAGCGGGGATGAGGAAGCTCACCGGCATGAACGTAGACGTCCGCGTTAGGATCTTCTCCTCCAGGACCGACAGGCGACCCTCGCGGAGCAGCACCGTCCGCGCCGCCAGCACCAGAGCGGCTGCGCTGCTGCCGTTCACGATCATGAACGCCAAGAGTACGAACAGCTGTAGGTAGTCGGCCACTGTCATATCAGGCCTTCGCCAGCGCCAGAGCTTGAGCAGAGGGCGGTTCGAGCAGCGTCTGGGTCCAACTGGGGGCCGCCGAGAGCGGAGCACCTTGGCCCGAGCCGATCATGGTGGCCATGTCCCTGGCGAAGCCGTCCGGGTGGGACGCTGCCGCCCGCCGCAGCGCCTCACTACCGGCTGCTCCGCACTTCGTCAGGGCCGTTGCAGCAGCGAGCCGCACGTCGAAGCCGCGGTCGCCCAGCATCTCCCACAGGCAACTCGCGGCCAGTTCGGGTGGGGCACCTACCAGCGCATGCGCTGCCTGTACCCGTGCGCCTTCGTAGGCGTCACGGCTCGCCGAGACAACCAGTTCCAGCGCACCGTCCGGCACGAAGCCCAGGCGTGCCAGGGCGCGGAGCGCAGCCGCCAGCGTCTCCCCTTCCGGGTCGGAGGCGAGCTCCTCGGTTACCAGTTCCACGGCGTTCTCGGGTTGGGCTACGCCTAGCGCGTCGAGCGCGGCCGCTCTCACGGCTTCGGGCAACGTTAGCGACAGGAGTTCGTTGCACAGCCAACCGGTGTGGCGGCCGGCCTCCGTGAGGGCCGCCGACAGGAACGGCCGGTTGCCGGTCGAGTAGCCGGCGGCGGCGGCGTTGCCGTCTATGCAGGCGACTACCTGGTGCCCGACGTCCTCCGGCTGCGCCGCAGCAGCCAGGGCGCGGCAGGCGCCCAGCAGGCCGGCTCGCGCCGCTCGGGGGTCGTGGCTGCAGGCGGCGCGATGGAACTCCGGCAGCGCCTCGGGCGTCGCCAGCCAGGCCAGGCGCTCCAGGGCAGCTACCCGCTGCAGCTTCATCAGGCCACGCCGGCGGCTGGCCAGCGCCATGTCGCGGGCCAACAGACCGCTCGCTCCGAGCGCGGCCCTGATCCGCGCGGCGCCCTCCCCACTTATGTCCTGCATGATCAGCGCGGCCGCCTCGCTGGCCGCCGACCGCTCCCGAGGCAGAACGGCGGGCGTGGGTTCGCCGTCCGCCACCGCGGCCCACTTCGCGAGCCACGCCCGGACGCCGCGATCCTCTGCGGACCTGGCGATCAGTCCTCCGGTCACCAGTGAGAGGTGCAGCAGGCAGATCAGGCAGAGCGCTATGCCAACGCCGCCCAGCGCGATTACCAGCGAGCGCCACGCTACGGCTTGGTCGCCGGGGGTCAGGAACTGCAGCAGCAGTGCCGCCATGGTCACGGCGTTCGCGGTGGCGGCGACCAGGATCGCTCCGAAGATCGCGGCGATCTTCAGTTCCTGCACTTACTGTTCCGAAGTAGCGAAGGTGCTCGAAGTTGGCGAGTCGCCCTGGTCGAACGTGAAGGAGGACCGCATCGCGCTGCCTTCGCTCACCTTGCGCAACGACCGTTCGACGCGGGCCAACAGGATCCGCAGGTCGATGGGCTTCGTGACGATGTCTACCGCCCCGGCCGCGAACGCGCGCTCCACCTGTTCCGGTCCGACCAGGTTGGAGACGACCACCACCGCGGTGCCCGCATCCGAGAACGCTCGCACGTTATCGAGGCCGCAGCCGTCTGGCAGGTGGACGTCGAGGATGACGGCAGCCGGCGCCGAGCGTGACGACAGGGCCGCCAGGGCGGTGTTGAGGTCCTCGAACTCCGTTACCTGCCAGCCGGCGCGGGCGAACGAGTGAGCGACGAGCAACCTGACGGCGGGAGTGTCATCCACCACCCAGACCGAGTTGCCAGGCGCGCGCTCGTCCGTTGCGGCCACGGGTCCCATCACCACGTTGTGCATGGCCGAACTCTACGCTCCGGGCGTTCGCGCAACATGGTGTGTTCCTCACACGTTGTGGTGGGCGCCTTCCCGATTCCAGAGGGGTGGCAGGCCGCCGTGCCCCAGGTTCCTAGCCGCCGCTATAGGGGCGCCACGAAGCGACGCTCCCGTCGCGCACGGGCGTCAGCTCTCCCCCACGCTCGACGAGAAGCGCGCCCGTGACGTCAATCCCTCGCGCCACCCCCGAAACTTCGCCGGTCGGCGTGATGAGCACGACCCAGCGCCCCTGCAGGAGGTCGATGGCCGCGAAGCGCTCCAGCAGCGCAGGGTCGGCCGTACCCGCGGGCTCCAACAGGCCAGCTGGGCCCGTCACCCACTCGTTCACGGCCGCACGGATGCCGTCCAGGACGATGTCGCTGACGGTCTCCGGCCTCCAGCCTCGTAGCGCGGCGGCCCCGATGGGCGCGTCGTTCTCCACGTTCACCCCCACGCCCACCACCAGGTGCCCCCGTACGTGCTCCGTGAGGATGCCGCCCAGCTTCCCGCCGCCCAGGTAGAGGTCGTTGGGCCACTTGACGGTGACGCCCGCCCCGGCGGAGCGGAGCAGCTCGGCGATGCCCACCGCGATCGCGAGCGTCATCCAGGGGCGGCGCAGCCGGCCTTCAGGGTCCGCCAGGGCGGCGCTCTGGTAGCTGCCGCCTGGGCCGCCGCTCCACGCCTTGCCGCGCCGACCGACGCCGGCGGGTTGCTCCAGGGCGCGCAGCACGAGGCCGCCCGAGACCACGCCGTCCGCCAGCCGCTCCTTCAGCTGTTGCTGCGTGGACGGCAACGACTCGTGCGTCTCGACTCGCCAGGCCGGAAGGGGGTGGAACTCTGCCCTGCCGCTCACGCTCCGGCACCGACCGGCTCGGGGGCGCCTTCCCGGCGGATGCTGAACACCCGACTGACGCCCTGCTCGGTCGTGACGCCCCATAGCGCGTCTGCGACCTCGAAGGTCGCCTTCTGGTGTGTGATGAGCACGAACTGCGTCCCCTGCTCGGCCAGGCGCGAGACGAACGAGCAGAAGCGGCGGATGTTGGCCTCGTCCAGCGGCGCGTCCACCTCGTCGAGCACCGCGACGGGCAGGCCGCCACCGCTCTTGCCGTTGGCGTCGTCGCCCATCAGGGCGAACAGGAAGGCCAGCGCGCCCATCGTGCGCTCGCCGACCGACAGCAGGTGCAAAGACTGCGTCTGCTTGCCCGGCGGCTGCAGGCGGATGCGCACGCCCACCGGACGCGACCCCTCGGCGTCGACCTCGATGGCCCCCCGGCCGTCGCCGCCGAACAGCTGCCTCACGTGCCGCGCGAAGGCCTCGCTGAGGCGCGACAGCGCAGCGTTCAGGCGCGTGGTCGTCTCCTTGTCGATCCGTTCCAGGGCGCTCTGCAGCTCGGAGACCGCCAGGGTGGCCTGCACGGCCTCCGCTGCCAGGCTCTCCTTGCGCTCGGTGGCTTCCGCGAGGTCGGTGGCGGCCCGGTGGTTCACCGCTCCCAGCGCCTCGAGCTCCGCTTCCGCGTCGCGCAGGCGGGCGCGGGCGGCGCGCTCGCTCAGCTCCAGCGGCTCGATGCCCGGAGGGAACACTCCCAGCTCCTCGTCTGCGAGCTCGAGGGCCGTCTCACGCCGCGCGCTCTGCAGCTTCACGTCCTCCAGCTCCTGCGCGCGGTCGGCCTGCGCCTGCGTCTCGCCGGCCAGGCCCGCCTCCACGCCGCGCAGCGCCTCGCGCGCGGCCGCCAGCGCCGCCTCCTCGGCCTCCAGGCCGTCCGGCACGGCGGCTGCGGCCAGGTCGTGGGCGGCCGTGGCTTCGGTGGTCTCGCGTTCCAGCTCCTCACCGCGCCCCGCCAGACCCAGAAGCTCGCTGCGCAGTTCCTCCGCGCGCTCGTGGCTAGTGCGGAACCGCACGCGCGCCTCTTCGAAGGTGCGCCACCGCTCGGTGGCCAGCGCGTGGGCCTGCTGGGCGTCCG
>CAZVCT010000001.1:46511-68434 GCA_964625655.1 uncultured bacterium | reverse complement strand
AGGTAGACGATGTCGGGGCCAGAGCCGGTGGTGATCCAGCCGGCGACGGCAGCGTCGAAGTCGCCCCAGCCGCCGGTCAGGATGTCGACGATGACGTCGGGGTTCTGCGCCTCGAACTCGGGGAACGCGACCTCGCGGAACCAGGTCATCGTCTCTTCGGTGAGGCCCGTGATGTAGACCTCGAGCGTGCGCTGGGCGTTGGCGCTTCCCCATAGGAGCGCGAACGACGCCACCAGCATCAGTACCTTCCTCATGTAGCCTCCAGGGCGATCTTGGCTTTCTTGGCTTCCGGTTCCCCTCGAGGCTACGCTTCCGGCGCATCCGAGGGCCACTGCTACGGCGTGGACTTCAGGCCTCACCTCCATTGGCGGTTAGTAAAGCAACCTTACTTACTATGATGTGGCTAAGCGTAGAATCTCGCTGGGCCTGTGTCAAGGACGCCTGGGCCAAGGGGAAGTACAACGTTTCCGGCGGGCCGCTCCACCACTTGAAGCTCCGCTTCCGAAAGGTCGATGCATGCCACCATCCGTCGAAGCCAGCGAGATCTGGGCGCCCCGCGTCGTGACACCCGAAGGCGTCATCGAGGGCGCCACAGTGAAGATCCAGGATGGGCGCATACAGGCAGTCCGGCCGGCCGGCGCGCCCGAGGGCGGTGCCAGCCCAGGGCGCATCGCGCTCGAAGGCGCCACGCTGCTACCCGGCTTCATCGACGTGCACGTCCACGGCGGAGGCGGCTGGCGCGTTGGCACGAACCAGGATCCACAGCGCGACACGATCGTCGAGATGAGCCGCTTCCTGGCCACCACCGGCGTGACGGGCTTCCTCCCCACCCTCTCGACCGCTTCCGACGACGACATGGAGGCGACGGTGCGCCAGGTGGCCGCGGTGGTGGGCAAGGAGCTGCCGGGCGCCGACGTGCTGGGCACCCACCTCGAGGGCCCCTACCTGAACCCCGAGAAGAAAGGGGCGCAGCGCGAAGAGCTGATGCAGCCCCCCAGCCGCGAGCGCTTCCTGCGCCACTGGGAGGCGTCGGGTGGCACCATCCGCTACATGACGCTGGCGCCCGAGCTCGAGGGCGCGCTGGAGCTCGTCGCCCTGCTGAACGAGCTGGGCGTCTTCGCGTCCGCCGGGCACAGCAACGCGCTCGGGCACGAGATGGAGCGCGCCTTCGACGCCGGCGTGCGCGGCGCCACCCACCTCTTCAACGGCATGCGCGGCATCCAGCAGCGCGAGCCCGGCGTGGCGGGCGCAGCCCTCGCCCATCCGACCGCGTGGGTCGAGTTGATCGGCGACGGCGTGCACGTGCACCCCACCGTTATGCGCCTGGCGATCCGCGCCAAGGGCGCCCGTGGCGTCGTGATCGTCACGGACGCGGGCGCCTTCACGGGCCTGCCGGACGGGGTCTACGACGAGGGCGTGCGGGTCGTGACCGTGAAGCACGGCCGCTGCCTGCTGCCTGACGGCACCCTGGCCGAGAGCATGAGCCCCATGAACCGCAACTGCATGGTGCTGCTGAGCGAGGTGGGCGTCGGCTGGGTCGACATCGCGCGCATGACCGCCACCAACCCGGCGACGATGCTGGGGCTACAGGAGCGCCGGGGGAGCATCGAGGTGGGCAAGGACGCCGACCTGACGGCCCTCGGGCCGGACGGCGAGGTACTGCTCACGACCATCCGCGGCCGCGTGGTGCACCGGCAGGAGCCCGCGTGAACGACGGCGCCGGCGCGGGCACCAGGAACGCTGTCGACAGGGATGCCGACAGGGATGCCGACAGGTATGCCGACTGGGATGCCGACAGGAATCCCGTCACGGATGCCCACAAGGGTGCAACCAGTGCCACAAGTGCCACAAGTGCCACCAGTGCCACCAGTGCAGCGAGTGCCACCGTTCTGGGCATAGACGTCGGCGGCACGAAGATCGCCGCCGCCCTTGTCGACCCGGGCGGCAGGATCGTGGCCCGCGCCTCCGCCCCCACCCCGCGCGGCAGCGCCGACGAACTGCTCCGCTGCGTCGAGGAGCTGGCGTCCGGCCTGATCGCCTCCGGCCCACGCCCGGAAGCCGTGGGCCTCGGCCTGCCAGGCGTGATCGACGCGACCGCCGGCGTGGCCCGCTCGGCCGCCAACGTGCCCTGGGCCGACACCCCCGTGGCCGCACAGATGCGGAGCGCTCTGGGACTGCCCGCCTTCATCGCCAACGACGCCGACGCGGGCGCGCTCGGCGAGAAGCACTTCGGAGCGGGCCGCGGCTTAGGGCGCTTCGCGTACGTCTCGGTAGGCACAGGGATCGGCTCGGCGCTCGTGCTCGGTGGGCGCCTCGTCCCCGACCACGGCGGCCACAGCAGCGAGCTGGGCCACACGATCGTCGACCCCGGCGGCCCCGTGTGCGGCTGCGGCAGCCGCGGCTGCCTCGAGACGTTGGCCGCCGGGCCGTCGCTGTCGCGGCGCATGCGCGAGAACCACGCCCGCGACCTGACCGGCGAGCAGGTCATCGAGGCCGCGGCCGCCGGCGACGCCCAGGCGACCGAGGTGCTTGACGAGATGGTGCGCTACCTGGCCATCGGCGTGGTCAACCTCTGGCGGCTCTTCCCCGGTCCCGTGATCATCGGCGGGGGCGTGGCCCGGGCGGGCGAACGCCTGGCGGGTCCGCTGCGCGCGGCCATCGCCGAGCTCGTGCCGGGCGAGCAAGCCCTGGCTTCCGCCGTCGCCCTCTCGGACCTGGACGGCGACAGCGGGGTGCTCGGGGCGGCGGCGGTGGCGCTGGAGGGGCTGGAGGGGGGCCGAAGCGAAACCCGATAGTTCGTGCTCGCTCCGCTCGAAGGCCCTTGGCCTGCGGCCAAGGGCTAGCAGAACCCCATTAGACTTGAGGGCATGAAGTCCGTCGCCCTCATCGCCCACGACAAGAAGAAGCTCGACCTGGCGATGTTCGCCAGCCAGAACGCCGCGCTCCTGCGCCGCTTCCCCCTGATCGCCACCGGCACGACCGGCAGGATCCTGACGGAGAAGACGGGCCTGGAAGTGGAGCGCGTGCAGTCGGGGCCGCTGGGGGGCGACCTGGAGGTGGGCGCGCGCATCGCGCAGGACAAGGTGCTGGCGGTGATCTTCTTCCGCGACCCCCTGACCGCCCAACCCCACGAGCCCGACGTGTCGGCGCTGCTGCGCATCTGCGACGTGCATCAGGTGCCGCTGGCCACCAACCTCGCCACCGCCGAGGCCATCATGGGCTGGCTGGAAGAGCGGGCGGCCAGCCAGGACGCCGCGAAGGCCACTTCGAGCGCCGGCGCAACGACGGACGCCGCTGGTGGAGCCGGGCGTCAGGGCGCCCCCGAACCGAACGACGCGCGACGGGCCGACGACGGCCCCTTGGAGTGAGCGGAATGAACCGAGAGATCATCGAGCAGTTCGTGACCGAGATGCGCCGGCGCTACGCCGACCAGATCGAGGCAGTGTCGTTGCCCGACGGCTCCGCCGAGTACATCGAGTCGCTGCTTGAAAGCGGCGACACCGAGTCGGTGGAGTTCCTCCTGAAGCTCAGCTACCTGATGGGCCTGCAGACGGGCTTCGCGGCGGCTCACGCCGGCGCCCAGACGCCGGACCCCGAGCCGGGGCAGGGGCCGCTGCAGGCCTGACGCTTCGGGCCTTACGCTTCAGGAACGGCGCCAACCAGGCGACCGGCTCAGTCGGCCGAGTCGGTCTCTTCCACCTCGCGCGCCGCCTGCTCGGCCATCTCGTCGGTGGTCAGCGTTTCGTGCAGCAGCTCGACCTCGTTGACGATCTCGGTGTTCAGGGTGGCGCCCACCGAGCAGTACTTCTCGCCGGCCAGCTGCACGAAGCGCTGGGCGGTGGCCTCGTCGAGGCCGGGCACGTCGAAGACGTGGCGCGCCGTGATGCGCTCGAAGGGCGACGGCACCGCGTCGGGCCGCTCGCCCAGCATCTCGATGCGGTACTCCCTGATCTCCAGGCGGCGCTTGCCCAGCATCGTCACGACGTCCATGGCGGTGCAGGCCGCCAGCGCGTGCAGCACGAGCTGCATGGGGCTGGGGCCGGTGCGCGCCGTCTTCGAATTGTCGATCATGGTGCGCTGGCCCTCGGGCGTCTCGCCCATGAAGCGCAGGCCGGTCAGGTGATGCAGCGTGGAGGTCAGGTTCTTCGCCATGCCCTCAAGTATGAGCCGGGTGGCCGTGCCTCACGCGCAAGCAGGGCTACACTCGGGTCGATGAGCGAAGGCGAAGGTGCGGCCCGCGCGGCGGCCGGTGGCAAGGCCGAGCTGCGGCGCTGGGCGCGTGACACGCGTGCCCGCGCCCGCTTCGGCCGCGGCGCCGAGCTCGACGAGGCCGTCGTCACGGCCATCCGCGGCTCGAACCTCTACCAGCTGGCGACCACCGTGGCGCTCTACCTGCCGATGCGCGGCGAGGTCGACATCGAGGCCCTGCTGCAGGACGACAAGCGCTTCGTGGCGCCCCGCGCCCTCGGCGCGCCCGAGCCCCGCCTGGCGTTCCACCTGCTGGCTGGCGCGCAGCTCGAGACGCACGCCTGGGGGATGCGCGAGCCGGCCGCGAGCGCACCGGCCGTGCCTTTCGAGGAGATGGACCTGCTGCTCGTTCCCGGGCTTCTCTTCGACGAGGGCGGCGGCCGCCTCGGCTACGGCGGCGGCTACTACGACCGGCTGCTGGCGCCGGGTGGGGAACGACGACGCCCGACGACGGTGGGCGTCACCTTCGAGGCGCTGGTGGTGCCCGAACTGCCCCGCGACGCCCACGACGTGGCCGTCGACTACCTCGTCACCGAGGCGGGGCTTCGCGCGTCTCTGGGCGCGGCGCTGGGCTGACGCCGGCCGCCTTGTCTCCCAGTACCTAGTACCGCCTACCTAGTACCCGCCTACCTAGCCCCCGGCGACTTCGTCCCAGCTCGGGTAGCGCCGCGGCGCGCTGGCGATCGCCAGGCTGGCGGCCCTCACGGCGGGCGCCAGGGCCCGCGGCCAGCTCATCCCGCGCTGCACGGCCGCCAGGAGGGCGGCGTTGAAGGTGTCGCCGGCGCCCACGGTGTCCTGCACCTCTACGTCGGGGGCGGGCTGAAGGTGGCGCTCGTCTTCGTCGGCGAACAACGCGCCGGAGGGCCCCAGCTTCACCACCACCTGCCCCGCGCCGCGCTCGTGCAGGCGCGCCAGCGCCTCGTCGACCGCCGCCGGGTCGTATCCCCCGCCGTCGGCCAGGCCGGCCACCCCCAGCAGTTCCTCGCGGTTGGGCAGGAAGACGTCCAGGTGGGGGAGCAGGCCCAGAAGCTCGTCCCTGACCGCTTCCGTCCACCCTTCCGTGGGCCAGCCCGTGTCGAGGGTGGTGACGATGCCCCGCGCTCGCGCCGCCTGCAGCAGCCGGGGCGCCATCTCGCGCAGCTGCGGCAGCAGGAAGTAGCCGCACAGCAGCAGCAGGTCGCCGGGCCGTGCGCCCTGCAGGGCCGTATCCAGCCGCTCAAGCGGCAGCTGGGCCAGGTGGCCCAGGTGCGAGACGAAGGTGCGCTGCCCGTCGGGGTGGGTGAGGCCGACGGTCAGCGCCGTGCTGCCCGGCACGCGGGTCAGGCGCGCGGCCCCCTTCAGCTCGTCCTCCAGCCAGCCGCCCAGGGCGTCGCTGCCGACGCTGGCGATCACCTCGGACGCCTCGCCCCCCTTCACCCCCAGCGCGGCCAACGCCAGGCCCGTGTTACCGGCGGCGCCGCCCACACGCAGCTCGTAACGGTCGACCATCAGCTCGGTGCCCGTGCGGGGCCAGGGCGCAACGTCGCCCAGCAGCACGTCGACGTTGGCGTTGCCGACTACGAGGATGCGCGGCCGCCGCGCGGGCGGCTCCTCGCCCTTCGCCAGCTCGGCGCCGGCCGCCGCCGTGGGCCGCGGGCTCAACCCTTCACTCCTGTAAGCACCACGCCCTCGATGATCTGGCGCTGGAAGATGAAGAAGACGATCAGCACCGGGATGACGGCCAGCGCAGCGCTCGCCATGATCAGGTTCCAGGCGGTGCCGGCCTCCCCCGAGAAGAACGCCACCCCGACGGGGATGGTGCGCATGCTGGGGCTCTTCGCCACGATCAGCGGCCAGAGGAAGGCGTTCCAGTTGCCGACGAAGTTGAAGATGCCCAGCGCCGCCAGGCCCGGGCCCACGAGCGGCAGCCCGACGCGCCAGTAGAGGCCGAACTCGCTGACACCGTCCACGCGCCCGGCGTCGAACAGGTCGCGCGGCAACGACTGGAAGAACTGCCGCATCAGGAAGACCCCGAAGGCGGGGATCAGGCCGGGGAACGCGATGCCCCAGTAGGTGTTCACCCAGCCGAACTCGGTCGACATCACGTACCAGGGGATGACGAGCATCTCGGTTGGGATCATCAGCGTGCTGAGGATCAGGATGAAGATGAAGCTGCGGCCCGGGAAGCGGAGCTTAGTGAGGGTGTAGCCGACGAGCGAGCAGAAGAAGAGCACCGACACCGTCGAGATGCCCGCCACGATCATCGAGTTCATGAACCATTGGGGGAACTGCGTTTCCAGCAGCACCTCCTGGTAGTTGGCGAGCGTCCACGCCTGCGGCCAGAAGCTGAAGCGGAAGATCTCGCGCAGGCTCTTGAACGAGCTGAGCAGCATCCAGACGAACGGGAACGCCATCACGACGCTGCCGACCGTCAGGGCCAGGTAGGCCAGGAACCTGCCGGGCCGGAAGCGCCTGGGGCTGTAGGCGGTCATCAGTACTCCACCTGCCTTTGCGTCAGCTTCAGCTGCACGAGCGTCACGACGAGGATGATGGCGAAGAGCAGCACCGTCACGGCGGCGGCGTAGCCGATGCGGAACTTCTCGAACGCCTGCTGGTACATGTAGAGCGCGATCGTCAGGGTGCTGCCCAGCGGGCCGCCCTGGTCGGTGAAGTTGATGTTCACGACCTGGTCGAAGAGCTGCAGCGTCGAGATGGTCGAGATGATGAGCGAGAAGACGATCACGGGGTTCAGCAGCGGCAGCGTCACCTTCCAGAAGCGCTGCCAGGCGTTGGCGCCGTCGATGGCGGCGGCCTCGTGGAACATCCTGGGGATCCCCTGCAGGCCCGCCAGGAAGATGACGACCTGGAAGCCCAGCTGCTGCCAGATGACGACCACCGAGACGGCGATCAGCGCCTGCGCCGGGCTGGTGAGGAACGGCTGGGGCTCGATGGCCAGCCAGGGTAGGCCGATGCCCGTCACCCAGGCGCTCCAGTCGGATAGAAGCTTGTTGAAGATACCGAAGTTGACCGAGTACATCCAGCCCCACACCCACGCCACCGCGGCGGCGGGCGTTACATAGGGGGCGAAGTATATGGCGCGGAAGATAGCGCGGAAACGCGTGACGCTGTTGAGCAGCAGGGCGCTGAGCAGCCCCAGGCTCACCTGGCCGGCCACCACGAGGACGAAATAGTAGAGCATGTTGCGAAGCGCGCGGTAGAGGGGGCCCCTGGCTGTGATCTCGGCCCACATCTCGCGGTAGTACTGCAGGCCCACGAAGTCGCGCAGCTCGGGGTTAACGTGCCAGCTGAAGAACGAGAGCCGGAACGACTGCAGCGCCGGCCACAGGCGCAGGAACAGGAAGAAAGCCAGCGGGACGAGCAGGAAGACGTACGCCCAGATCGCCTCCCGGGAACCGAGCGACAGCCGGCGACGCGGCTTGACTGGCTGTGAGCTCATGGCACCTCCGGGGGCCGGCAAGGGTGGGCGGGAGCGGGTCGCCATAGGACGACCCGCTCCCGTGGCCGATCAGCGTTCGATCAGCGGTTGGAGTCGAGCAGCAGCTGCTCGGCGGCGGCGGCCGACTCGAGGGCGGCGGCCGGGTCCTGGCCCTGCAGCACGACCTCGTTGATGGCGTCGACCATCACGTCGCGCTGGCCGGCCTCGTCGACGAAGACGGTGGCGTGGGCGTAGTCGAGCGCGCGCACGAACGGGCCGTAGACGGGGTCGGAGGCGAGTTCGGGGTCGGCGATGAGGGTGCGGCTGGCGGGCAGCTCGCCGACGACCTCGAGCCACAGCTTCATGGCTTCGTCGCTCGTGACGAACTGGAGGAAGCGCGAGGCCGCTTCGAGCTTGGCGGGGTCGGCTTCGGCGTTCGGGGTGAGGGCGTTCATGAAGAACGAGCCGAAGTTGGACTGGACGCCGTTGTCGAGCGTCGGCAGCTCGGCGACGCCCCACTCGAACTCGGCGAGGTTCTGCACGTCGCCGATGGCGAACGAGCCGTCGACGATCATGGCGATGTTCTCGAGGACGCGGAAGCCGTCGCGGTAGCCGTTGTTGCCGGGCACGAACTCGGGCACGCCGATCTCGTGCTCGGTGACCCACGAGGTGTAGAAGTCGAACGCTTCGACGCCCTCGGGGCTGGCGTAGGTGACTTCGCTGTAGTCGTCGCTGTACGGCTGGCCGCCGAACTGGCGGATCAGGACCTCACGCACGAGGTGGTGGTCCTGGCCGGTGGGGGCGAAGCCGTAGCCCACCTCGACGAAGCGCGAGCCCTGCTTGACGGTCATGGCCTGCGCCATCTCGACGAACTCGTCCCAGGTGGCCGGCGGGCCGTCGTAGCCGGCGGCCTGCAGCTTGTCGAGGTTGTAGAAGAGCGCCAGCGAGCGCACGGCGGTCGGGAGGCCGTACCAGGTGCCGTCGACCTTGGCGGCCTGCACGAGCGGGGCGAAGTTCTCGTCGAGCGCGGCAGCGTCGAAGTGCTCCTCGGGGAGAGGGATGACGTAGCCGGCGCGCTGCCAGGTGGGCAGCCAGCCGTAGAAGAGCTGGGCGACGTCGGGACCTTGGCCGGCGGGGATGGAGGCCGCCACCTGGGCCGGGTAGCCGTCGTACGGGAAGGTCTCCTGAACCACGTCGATGTCGGGGTTCTCTGCCTCGAACATCTCGATCAGCTGGTTCATGGCGTCGACACGCGTGCCGTAGTCGTACTGCCAGTAGGTGATGGTGGTCTGGGCCGAGCCGAAGCTCACCCCCACCAACACGGCCAAGAGTAGAAGAACTCGCTTCATGTTTGCTCCTTTCCTTCTCCTCGGGCGCGCAGCTTCGAAGTCACGCGCTCGAGCGTACTGACTCGTTCCCGCAGGGCCTGCGAGTCGGCCTCTAGCCGCTCGGCCGCCCGGGCGAGCTGGGTGTCCATGACCTCGGGCGCCGGCATGCCGAGCCCGGCGCGGCGCCTCACGAAGGCGGCCGGGTCGAGCGCGGCCGTCACCTCTTCCGCTGCCAGCCGCGGACCGCCCGCGGCTACCAGCTGGGCGGGGGTGGCCGTGGTCAGCGGCCGCCCCTGTTCACTCAGGACCCTCACGAGCTTCGCTGCCACGCCGTGAGCTGCCGGGAACGGCATCCCATGCTCGCGCGCCAGCACGTCCGCCAGCTCGGTGGCGGTCGTGTCGGTGGCGGCCGCGGCCTCGGCGAGCTTGCGCGCGTCGAAGTCGCCGCCCGCCAGGCAGGCGCCCAGCAGGTCGAGGGCGCCGCGCAGCTGGCGGTGCTGCGACGCGAGCGCCCCCTGGATGTCGGGGCCGAAATCGTTGAGGTCGGTGAAGGGGATGTTGTGGCTCGAGAAGAAGAACATGCCGGCCGCGCCCACCACCCGCGACAGCTTGGTGCGGGCGTGCTCGAGCGACACGGGGTTGCGCTTCTGCGGCATGATCGAGGATCCCTGGACGAGGTCGTCGCCGAGACGGTACCTGCCCGTGGCCGCCCACGTCAGCAGGTCGGTGACGAAGCGGCCCGCCCCCAGCGCGATGCTCTGCGCCACGCTGACGAGGTCGAACTCCCAGTCGGCCGACGCCACCGCGTCGTAGGTGTTCGCCACTGGCCCGTCGAACCCGAGGCGCAGGGCCGTGAACTGCCTGTCGAGCGGGTGGCTGCTGCCCGCCAGCGCGGCGGCCCCCAGGGGCGAGCGGTTCATCCGGTCGTAGGCCTGCACGAGGCGCTGCGAGTCGCGGGAGAACTGCTCCTCTACGGCCCCCAGGTAGTGCGCCACGGTGGTCGGCTGGCCGGGCTGATGGTGCGTCTCGGCGATCAGGATCGTGTTCAGGTGCTGGCGGGCGCGCGTCAGCAGCAGCGCGCGCAGGGTCAGCAGGCGCCGCCCCACCTCGAGGTGGTGGTGGCGGCCGTGCATCCGGTAGACGGTCATGTCGAGGTCGTTGCGCGACAGGCCGACGCGGATGAGGCCCACGTCGTCGCCGAAGCGCTCTTCCAGGCGGCGCTGCAGCGCGAAGTAGAGGTCGGGCACGTCGGCGTCCTGCTGCGGTGCGGGCTCGTCGTGCAGCGCCACCAGCGCCCGGCGCAGCGCGGCGCCGCGCTCCTGCACGTCGGCGCCTGCGTAGGCCGGCATGCGCAGCACGGTGTCGAGGTGCGCCGTCATGGCGTCTATGAAGTGATGCAGCAGGTGCTCGGCCGCGAAGCGGAAGTCGGCCGCCAGCACGCCTTCGCGGTACGCGGGGTGCCAGACGCTCATGGGGCGCCCCCTTCCGCGGCTGCCCTGTCGGCGACACGCTGGTGGTGGGCCGGGTCGCCGGCCCAGTCGGCGCCGCCCTGCAGCCCGCAGAGGGCGGACGTCAGGCGTTCGAGGGCCAGCTGCCCCAGCCCGCGCAGCGCCGCCGCCTCGCCCAGCGAGCCGGCGCGCACCTCCACGGGCAGCGGACCCGCCCACCGCTCGGCCACGGCCCGGGCCAGCTCGCCTTCCGGGTCGGCCGCCCACGACACCACCACCAGCTCTGGGTCGAGCACGCACGCCAGGTTGTGGAGTGTCAGGCGCACCTCTTCGACCAGCTGCTCGAACGCAGCGCGGCGCTCGTCGGCCCGGAGGTCGACGCGGCCGCCCACGAGGAAACCCTCGGCGACCTTCAGCAGGTGGCGCTCGAAGGGCCCGCTGGCGCCCAGGTCGAGCCCCTGCTCGGGCAGGCCCGGCAGCAGCGAGTAGCCGATCTCGCCGGCGGCGGCGTTGGCGCCCCGGTAGAGCGCGCCGTCGACCACGAGGGCCGCGCCGATGCCGCCCGCCACCACCAGGTAGACGACGTTGCGCCGCCCCTGGGCCGCGCCGTGCAGCAGCTCGCCGAGCGCCACGGCGTTCACGTCGTTCTCGAGCAGCACCGGCAGGCCCGTCGCCTCGCTCAGCATGGCGCCGACGGGGACGTCGTTCCAGCCCAGCGCCGGCGCCAGCCGCACGCGGCCGCTGGCGGGGTCGACGACGCCGGGGACGGCCAGCGCCAAGGCGCTGATCGGGTAACCGGCGCGCTCCTCGGCCGCCACGCAGCGCAGCGTCCAGCTAATCAGGCGCTGCTCGGCGCCAGGCCCCAGCTCTAGGTCGGCAGCGGCGCACACCTCGTGCAGGCCGCCCAGCAGGTCGACCCGCCCGGCGCGCAGGCGGGCGCCCGACAGGTCGAGCACCAGCACGTTGCGCGCGCCCGACACCAGCTGAAGCAGGCGCGCGGGCCGGCCGCCCGCCGAGGGTGCCAGCTCGCCTTCGCACAGCACGCCCAGCTCGGTCAGCTCGGTGGCGATGGTGGCGACGGTGGGAACGCTCAAGCCCGTGTCGCGCGCCAGCTCGGCGCGCGAAGCGCTGACGCACGAACGCAGCGCCTGCAACACGACCAGGCGGTTGTGTTCACGGACGTTGTCGTGCTGCACGGAGCGAAGGGGCAACGCGGACCTTTCCAAAGGTGTTTATAAAGCCTCTTCAATAAGGTACTCCCCCGCGGGCCCTCCGGGCTGCTCGTCTACGGCGCCGGCGGTACACAAGATGGAGTACCGAGCGCTGGCGGCTCGACCAACGCGGGCGCCCACCGACCGCGATCAGCGCCCGAACACCCGCCGCAGCAGCAGCGGCGAGGCCAGCGAGCGCAGCAGGTCGCGCGTGCGCCACGAGCGCTCCTCGTCCACGGGCCGCAGCCAGATCCAGGCCAGCATCCGCCCCAGCCCCGACAGCGCGAAGAGCGTGTGGTAGCCGCTCCAGCCACCCGGGAGGCGGCCGTAGTCGAGGCCCTGGAAGAACGTAAGAAGCGGGCCCGACAGCGCGCCGCCCGCGAAGCCCGCCACCCCCGACGCCACGGCGTAGAGGGCGATGTACGTCACCCGCCCGCTGCGCGGCGAGGTGACGAGGGCGAGGTTGAAGACGGCCGGTCCGATGGCGCCCCACGCCAAGGCGTCGAAAGCTGCCGATATCCAGATGAACGTCAGGTTGCCCGTCAGGCCCGCCAGGATCCAGTTCGAGGGCAGCAGCAGGCCCGCCATGAAGGTGCCGATGGCCAGCACGCCCTTGTTCCCCACGCGGTCGGCCAGCCGGCCCCACAGGATGGTGGTGCCCAGCGCCGTGATGGCCGCCGTCGACGACCAGAGCGCCACCTGCGTGAAGCTCATCGACAGCTCTTCGAGGAAGTAGGGGATCACGAAGGGCGCGCCCAGCATCACGACGAACTGCCAGAAGGCCGCGAAGTACAGGAAGCGCCGGAAGTTCGCGTGCTTCAGGGGGGTGATGACGATGGCGCCCAGGCGCACGCGGCGCTTCTCGGTGGGCGGGTCGTAGTGCAGCAGGTAGAGCAGGGTGCCGATGAGCGCCGCGCCGACCGCCACCCCCAGCACGATCTGGAAGCTGAGGGGAGCCGCCACGCGGTCGAGGAACGCGCCGGCACCGATGTTCGCCGCCATCCCCACCACGCCGAGCACGCCCGTGCGCATGCCGAAGTAGCGTCCACGCCGGTCGTCGGGCACCACGTCGCCCATCCAGGCCGTCCAGATGGTGCTGGTGGCCGACTGGAAGGCGCTGGCGACGAACACGAGACCCACCAGGAAGGTGGGCTGCAGCGCTTCGGGGATGCCGAGCTGCGGCAGGAACGCCGCCAGGATCCAGGCGGCGCGCCCGACGCCGCCCAGCAGCGCGGCGATGGCGCGGCGCCCGCCCAGCACCTCGGCCGCCCAGGCGCCCAGGGGGCTGGCCAGCTGCGACAGCAGCGGGACGCTGCCGACGAGGGCGATGTGGTGCGGGGTGGCTCCCAGCGCGAGCAGGTAGCCCACGAGCACGCTGCCCGAGGTCCAGTTGAGGAACACCTGGATCAGGCCGCCCTCCACCAGCGAGAGGCGCATGGTGCGCCTGACGCTGGCGGCGACGCTCTGGTCTTCCTGCTGATCGGGGGGCGACGCCGGGTCCGGGGCCATTCGTATCGGAGGCGAGTCTACGGCCCGGCGCCGAGGGATGGAAGGGGGCGGCTCAGCTGCCCTCGGGCAGCGTCACCCCCCCGATGTAGACGGCCTTGTTCTCCATGTACTCGGCCAGCCCCTCGGAGCCCGTCTCGCGGCCCATGCCGCTGCCCTTCACGCCGCCGAACGGCGCCTCGGGCGTCACGGGCATCCAGTCGTTCACGGCCACCATGCCGAACTCGAGACGCTCGGACATGCTGAGCGCCGTGTTGAGGTCGCCCGTGAAGAGGTAGGCCGCCAGGCCGTACTCGGTGCCGTTGGCGATGTCGAGCACCTCCTGCGCGCTGCCGAAGGTGGTGATGGGCAGGACGGGTCCGAAGATCTCCTCGTCGTGCAGCGGCGTGCCGGGCTTCACGTCCGACACCACCGTGGGGGCGTAGAAGTAGCCCCGCCGGTCGAGCCGCTCGCCGCCGCTCAGGACGTTGGCGCCGGCGTCGCGTCCGGCCGCCACCAGCTCCTCGACGCGCTGGCGCTGCTTCTCGTTGATGAGGGGTCCCATCTGCACGCCGTCCTCCATGCCGTGGCCCACGCGCAGCTCCGACATGGCGGCCACGACCGCCTGGGTGAACTCTTCGGCCACCTTCTCGTGGACGTAGAAGCGCTGCGGCGCGATGCAGACCTGGCCGACGTTGCGCGTCTTGAAGCGCGCGGCCAGCTTCGCGAGGCGGCCGATGTTCGGCACGTCCGGGAAGACGATGGTGGGGGCGTTGCCGCCCAGCTCGAGCGCGAGGCGCGTGAGGGTGCGCGAGGCGCCGTCCATCAGCAGCTTGCCCACGCGCGGGCTGCCCGTGAAGGCGATCTTGCGCACGCGCTTGTCGTTCAGGAACGCCTGGCCCATCGCCTCGGGGTCGCCGTTGACGATGTTGATGACGCCGGCGGGGGCGCCGCTCTCGTGGAGCGCCTGTCCCAGCAGCATCGCCGAGCGCGGGGTGAACTCGGACGGGCGGCCCACCACGGTGTTGCCGGCGGCCAAGGCGGCGCCGAAGGTGCGCACGAGGTTGTAGACGGGGAAGTTCCAGGCCGTGATGGTGGCCACCACGCCCAGCGGCTGCGGCTGCACCATGATGCGGCGGCCGGGCGCGGAGGCGGGCACGGTGCGGCCGTAGGCGCGCACGCCCTCGGCGGCGAACCAGCTGAGGTAGGCGGTGGCCGACAGCCACTCGCCCTTCGAGTCGGCCAGCGGCTTGCCCGACTCCTCGGTGGTGAGGCGCGCCAGCTCGTCGACGTTCTTCTTGATCCAGCCGCCCGCGCGCTCAAGGATCTTGCCGCGCTCGTAGGCCGTCTTGGCCGCCCACTCGGGGAAGGCCGCGGCTGCCGCGTCGATGGCGGCTTGCGCGTCGGCGCCGTCGCCGTAGGGCACCTGCGTGATCAGGTCTTCGCTGCCCGGGTCGATCAGGTCCCAGGTGCCGCCGTTCTTGGCGTCCACCCACTCGCCGCCGATCAGCTGCTTCAGGGGGAAGGGGCTCTGCTGGTTGTCGCTCTTCTTGGCATCAGACACTTAGGGTGTCCTCCTTCTCGTTGTGGTTCTTCTCGTATGGGTGCTGCTCGTTCGCGTCGTTCAGGTCGGCTAGGCCGAAGGTGGCCAGCGCGGCCACCACCGCCTCGTGCAGCACGGCCAGGCCCTCGTCGGCCTCGGCGTCGGTCAGGTTCAGGGGCGGCAGCAGGCGGATGCAGTTCGAGTAGAGCCCGGCGCGGATGACGATCAGGCCGCGCTTCAGCGCCTGCTTGGTGATCTCGAGGACGAGCTCGGGGAACGGCTCCTTGGTGCGCTCGTCTTTCACGAACTCGACGGCCAGCATCGGCCCCATGCCCCTCACCTCGCCCGCCTGAGGGTAGCTGGTCACCAGGCGCTCGAGGCCAGCCCGCAGGCGTTCGCCCAAGGCGCGGGCGCGGGCCAGGAAGCGCTCGTCGGCGATGGCGTCGATGGCCTCGAGCGCCGCCACGCACGCCAGCGGGTTGCCCGAGTAGGTGCCGCCCAGGCCGCCGGGGTGAGGGGCGTCCATGACGTCGGCGCGGCCGACCACGGCCGCGATGGGCATGCCGGCCCCCAACGACTTGGCGGTGGTGAGCAGGTCGGGGACGACGCCCAGTTGCGGCGCGGCCCAGAGCTGCCCCGTGCGGCCCATGCCCGACTGCACCTCGTCGGCCACCAGCAGCGCGCCGCTGGCGTCGGCGATGGCGCGCAGGCGCTGCAGGAAGCGCGCCGGCACGGGCAGGAAGCCGGCCTCGCCCTGTACGGGCTCGATGACGAAGGCGGCCACGGCGCTCGGGTCGACCTGCGCCACCATCGCCCGGTCGAGGTCGCGGATGGCCTGGTCGACGGCCTCCTCCTCGCTCAGGCCGGCGGGGCGGCGGTAGAGGTCGGGGAACGGCAGGCGGTAGATCTCGCTCGCGAAGGGGCCGAACCCCTTCTTGAAGAGGCCGTACTTGCTCGTCATGCCCAAGGTGAGGTTGGTGCGCCCGTGGTAGCCGCCCTCGAACACGACGATCGCCTGACGGCCCGTGTGGGCGCGGGCGATCTTGACGGCCGTCTCGAGCGCCTCGGCGCCCGAGTTCAGCAGCACGGCCTTCTTGGGGAAGTCGCCGGGCGCCAGCTCCACCAGACGCTCCAGCAGCGCCACGTACGGCTCGTACGTGCCGACGATGGCGCACATGTGCACGAGCTTCTCGGCCTGCGCCTGCAGCGCCGCCACGACCCCCTGCGGGGTATGGCCCACGGCCAGCATGCCGATGCCGCCGGCGAAGTCGAGCAGGCGGTTGCCGTCGACATCGGTGACGTAGGCGCCGTGGGCGCTGGCCACCGCCACGTCCGTCAGGCGCGCGGCGCCGCGGGCGCCGGCGGCGTCGCGCCTGGCGGCCAGCTCCTGGCTCTTCGGCCCCGGGACGCTCGTGATCAGGCTTATCCCGCTCATGCGGGCTCCTTCCGCGCCGCGCTGCCGTCGGCGGCGGCCGAGACGCTCTGCACGGCCCGGCGGAAGATCGCCACGGCCTCGTCGATGTCGGCGTCCGTGGCCACCAGCGGCGGGATCCAGCGCACCACGTTGTCGTACGGGCCGCACGTCAGCAGCAGCAGGCGCTTGGCGAGGCACGCTGCCTGAACGGCCTTGGCGGCTGCCTTGCCGCGCTCACCCTCGGCTTCACCGCCCGCGAACTCGACCCCCACCATCAGCCCCAGCCCGCGCACGTCGCCGATCACGGGGTGCTCGGCCTGCAGAGCCCGGAGCGCGCTCATCAGGCGTTCGCCCTGGCGCAGGGCGTTCTCGGGCAGCCGCTCTTCCAGCAGCACCTCGATGGTGGCGTGGGCGGCGGCCAGCGGCACGGTCGAGCCGCCGCCGTAGGTGCCGCCGTGCGTGCCTGGCTCCCAGCGCGCCATCAGCTCGGGCGAGGCCGCCACCGCCGATATGGGCAGCCCGCTGCCCAGCCCCTTCGCCATCACCAGCACGTCGGGCACGACGTCGTAGTGCTCGAAGGCGAACATGCTGCCCACACGGCCGAAGCCCGTCTGCACCTCGTCGAACACGAGCAGGATGCCGTGCTCGTCGGCCAGGCGCCGCAGGCCCTCCAGGAAGCGGCGCGGCGCGGGCACGTAGCCGCCCTCGCCCAGCACGGGCTCGATCAGGAAGGCGGCCGTCTCGTCGGGCGCCGACTGGCTGCGCAGCAGCAGCTTCAGCTCTGAGAGCGCGAAGTCGGTGGCCGCCTCCTCGCTCCAGCCGTAGCGGTAGGCGTAGGGGAACGGCGCCACGACCACGCCCGACGGCAGCGGCTGGTAGCGGTGACGGTAGACGGTCTTCGAGGTGGTCAGGGCCATCGCCTGGGCGGTGCGGCCGTGGAAGCTGCCCTGGAACACGACCACGTTGCTGCGCCCCGTGGCGTGCCTGGCCAGCTTCACGGCCGCCTCGACGGCTTCGGCGCCCGAGTTGGAGAAGAAGAGTGAGCCAAGCTGCGGCGGCAGGATGCCCGCCAAGGCGCTGGCCAACCGCTCGGCGGCCGGTGTGACCACGATGTTCATCTGGCCGAACAGGAGTTCGCCGGCCTGACGGCGGACGGCTTCCACCACGCGTGGGTGGGCGTGGCCGGTGTTGGTGACGCCGATGCCCGAGGTGAAGTCGAGCCAGGCCTGACCAGCAGCGTCGAAAAGCCTGACACCTTCGCCGCGCACCGGGCGCAGGTCGGTCAGGTGAGGCCAGACCGGGGAGAGCGCTTCGTGAACCATCGCCACCTATGCTCACCTCTGCATGCTCGCGCGGCCTCAGGGCCGCGCTACGAGTTCCGCCCGTTGTTCCAGGACGTCGTTCCAAGAAGCCGGAAGCCTAGCGCCGGGGGCGAAGGCGATCATACGACCGGCCCGCGCCCGGCCTGGGTCGGGTCGCCACCGGCGCCTACAACGTCGCCTTGCGCACCCGTCTCCGTCAGCTGCGTGAGCGCCCGCCTCACCTCGACGGCCGCGCGTTCACCCGACAGCAGTGCGCCGTGCACGGTGGCGGCGCGCTCGTCGAACGCGGTCGCCTCGCCCGCCCAGAAGAGGGGCGGGGTGGGCTCGGCCAGCACCTCGCGTGCCCCGAAGTGGCCAGGGCGCACATGGCTGTAGCCGCCGCGCGCGTACGGGTCCGACGACCAGTCCACCAGCTTCGCCTGCAACGGCCGCAGGCCGGGCCTGCCCACCTCGAGCCGGAACGCCTCGAGCGCGCGCTCGAGCGCGTCCTCCTCGCCCAGTCGCAGCAGCTCCACCAGGCCGTCGCCCGACACGAGCGCGCTCCACACGACGGCCTCGGTATCGGGCTGCGCCGCCGACGGCGACCACCACATGGGCGGGTTGCCGGCGGCGTAGACGGCCTGGATCTCGTCGGGTGTCAGGGCTTCCGTGAACTGGTAGACGAACTTCGCCACGGGCCCCATGCCGAGGCCCGCCAGAGCGCCGACCTTCGACTCGGGCAGCGGCGGGTCGAACTCGACGCCGCCGGCCTGCAGCACGCCCAGGGGCAGGGTGATGACGGCGGTGCGCCCGCGGTAGGTGCGCCCGTCCGACGTGGTCGTCTCGACCCCTTCCGGACCCCAGCGCACGCGCGTCACCTCCGACTCCGTCAGGATCTCGAGGCCCAGCCCCAGAGCTTCGACGATGGCGCCGAACCCCTCGACGATGCGGAAGTCCTCCTCGCCGTCGAGCTCGTAGGCCTCGATGGAGGCCAGCATGGCGGTGGCGTCCAGGAAGCGCATGCTCTCGCCGGCGGCGTTGGCGAAGGCGCGCCGCACGTAGTCGAGGCGTTCATGGTCGAAGCCGAGGCGCCTGAGGTAAGCGCCGAACGACTCGAGCGGCCGCGGCGGCACGTCGGGCAGTTCCCAGGTGCGCGTCACTTCGAGCGCTGGGCTGGCCGCGCGCGCCTCGCGCATCGTCAGGCGGCGGCCGTCGGCGAGGCGCACCCACGAGTCGTCGAGCTTGTTCCAGTGGACCGTGGCCAGGCCGAGCCGGTCGACCCAGCGCCAGGTGGTGGCGCGCTCGCCGTGGATGAACTCGGCCCCCAGCTCGAGCGGGAAGCCGGCGAACTGCCGGTCTGTGTGGACGCGTCCGCCCAGGCGGTCGCGTGCCTCCAGCACGAGCACGTCCAACTCGTCGTCGAGCAGGGCATGGCCCGTGGCCAGGCCCGCCATGCCGGCGCCAAGCACTATGACGTCGTAGATCTCGGGGTCGTGCTCGCTGGGGGTGCCGTTGCTGGGACGGTCGTCGGACCGCGCCTGCGGGTGGTCGGCCATGGGTCAGCCCGCTCTCAGCGCACGCCGGCGCTGGAGACGCGGCCGACCTCGCGCAGGCCGTGGATGGGCCGCGCCGGCCTACGTGCACGCGGGGCGCGCTTCGCCTCGTGGACCAGCAGCACGGCGCTGTCGCCGGCGCGCCACTCGGGGTAGTAGCCCTCGATGATGGTGCGCCCCTCCAGGCCGCGGTGCAGCTGCATGCTGACCGTGGGGTCGGTCAGTTCGCCCTCTATGACGCGCTCGCCGTACTCGCGGGGGCTCAGCTCCTCGCGGTAACGGTAGTAGCCCATCAGCATGCCGCCGGCGTACCAGCCGCGCAGACCCAGCTTCTCGACCAGGCCGAGGCGCGCGGTGTAGAGCGCCGAAGCGACGCCCTGCCGCTGGAAGTCGGGGTGCACGGCGATCTCGACCCCGTACAGCCACTCCCCTTCGGGGTCGTGGTTGCGGAGGCCGAAGCTGCCGATGACGTCGTACCAGGACAGCGGCCGCTCGTCGGGCGAGCGCCGCGTGCGCATGGTGCACGCCATGCCGATGACCTTCTCGACGCCGTCCACGTAGGTGATGGCGACGAACTGGCCCTCGGGGAACCGCTCGAGCTGTTCCGCGACGGCTTCCGCGTTTATGCAGTGGCAGTAGCGATCGGTTGGATAGCCGTTGGCCAGACGGAGTACGTCATAGACCCCTTGGGCATGTCGCAACTCCGTGGATATCACGGTGAAATCCAGTGATTCTGTGCCTCTCATAACGTTGCTTCAGACAACGCCTGTTGAGGTATGTGAGCCCGTAAAAGGGGGAAACTGAAACGGTTAGGGAAGGTTCTGTAAGCGCCCTGACCGGAAGAGCTTCTCCACAACCTTTACGCGAGAGCGTTCGCCTCCCGAGACCATCTACGATGGCTCATTCGGTCTCACTCACACTTTAGGGTTGTCTTGAAGTATCTCACGCTCCTTCTTATCCCGTATGACCTGCAGTGTAGCACGCGCCCCGGAACCCGCTCGGTGACGCATCCGACAAAACCCGTCCCTGACGCGAAACCGGGGAGCTTGACACGGCGAAGGAAGTGCGATAACCACCACGCGGCCGGCGCGCGCCGAGGCTGACCGCCGAACCCCTCGTCGATCCGGGCGCCGAGCGCCCCGTTCCGCGCCGGTCACGCGCGCACCCCTACGGTAAGATTCGCCAAGTGTCGAAGCAGGTCCCCCAGCCGCGCCCGCCCCGGCGCCGCCGCTACGCCAGCGAGCGCCAGGGCCTGCTGGGCCTCCTGACCCCCGCCACCCTCTGGCTGCTGCTCTTCTTCCTGCTCCCGCTCGTGTTCGTGGCGGTGTCGTCGTTCATGAGCCGCGGCCCCGGCGGGCAGCCCGTGGGGCCACTGACGCTCGACCAGTACGAGCGCACTTTCACCACCTTCGCGCCCGTGCTGTGGCGCAGCATCCGCATCGCGCTGGTGGCCACGCTCATCAGCCTGGTGCTGGGCTACCCCGTGGCCTTCTTCATCAGCCGGCGCCGCAACCCGGGCGTGCGCATGCTGCTGCTGTTCCTCGTGCTGCTGCCGTTCTGGACGAACTTCCTCGTGCGCACCTACGCGCTCATCACGATCCTGCAGCGCGACGGGCTGCTCAACGGCCTGCTGCAGTCGCTGGGCGTGCTGGCCGAGCCGCTACAGATGCTCTTCACCCCCACGGCCGTGATGGTGGGCCTCGTCTACGGCTACCTGCCCTTCATGATCCTGCCCATCTACGCCTCCGTGGAGGCGCTCGACATGCGCTACGTCGAGGCGTCCAACGACCTGGGCGCCAACGACTTCACCACCTTCTGGCGCGTCGTCTTCCCCCTGACGCTGCCGGGCGTCATCGCAGGCTGCATCCTCGTGTTCATCCCCGCCATCGGCGCGTACATCACGCCCGACCTGATGGGCGGCACGCGCGGCCTGATGATCGGCAACCTCATCCAGAGCCAGTTCGGCGGCCGCGGCAACATCCCCCTCGGCAGCGCCGTCTCGATGGTGCTGCTGGCGATGGTCTTCGTCAGCGTCCTGATCTACAGCCGCTGGGGCCAGCGGGAGGACGCGTGAGGGTCGACCGCCGCCGCATCCGCCGCGACAAGGCCGTGCGCCGCACCGGGCGCGTGGGCATCTGGCTCAGCCCGTTCGTCGTCTACCTCTTCCTCTGGATCCCGATCCTGGTGCTGGTGGCGTTCTCGTTCAACGACGCGTCGTCCATCTCGGTGTGGCGCGGCTTCACCACCCGCTGGTACGAGAACATCTTCCAGGGCACCATCAGCGCCGGCACCGAGGCCGCGCGCTTCCAGACGAGCCTGCTGCTGAACGCGGTGCGCAACTCGCTGCTGGTGGCGGGCGTCTCGACCATCATCGCCACCACCCTGGGCACCATGATCGCGCTGGCCATCGCACGCGGCCGCTTCCCGGGCCGGCGGCTGCTCGATTCGTTCCTCTACCTGCCGGTGGTGATCCCCGACATCACCCAGGGCGTGTCGCTGGCGATCTTCTTCAACATCGTCTTCGCGCTGATCCAGAACGCCCTCGGCGTGCGCTTCACCTTCGGCTTCGCCACCATCGTCATCGCGCACGTGGCGTTCAACATCTCGTACGTCGCCATCGTGGTGCGGGCGCGCCTGGCGGGCATGGACCCGCGCCTCGAAGAGGCCGGCCGCGACCTGGGGGCCAACGGCTTCCAGACCTTCTGGCGCATCACCTTCCCGAACCTGCTGCCCGGCATCATGGCGGGCGCGCTGCTGGCGTTCACGCTGTCGCTCGACGACTTCGTCATCACGTTCTTCAACTCGGGGGTCGGCACCACCACCCTGCCGCTGTTCGTCTACGGGATGCTGAAGCAGCGCGTGCCGCCCGAGATCAACGCCATCTCGGCGCTGATGATCCTCGCTTCGATACTGCTGGTGGGCGGCTCGCTGCTCCTGCAGCAGCGCGGCAACCGGCGCGACCGGGCCTGAGCAGGGC
>CAZVCT010000001.1:0-46411 GCA_964625655.1 uncultured bacterium | reverse complement strand
TGCGCGGGCTTGAAGGAACCTAAGCCCGTCCGCAGGAAGACGAGGTTGAAGCCCACCCCCTCGCGCGCGAGGGAGCTGAAGCCGTCGGCCGCCATCTGCTCCTCGAAGCCGAAGTGCTGCCTGACGAAGTCGGCCGAGGCCGCCACGTCCTCCACGTTCAGGGATATCGCCGACTTCCTAACGTTCATAACGCGTCACCTGGCCTTCCGCATCAATCTAGCGCAGGACGTTCGGCACTGCCTGCACCAGGTGGGCGCTCGCTAGCCTGGAGGCCGACCGGCGCCGCCTTCCCGCTCAGAGCGCCGGCCCTGGGGAGTGATGGTCTTGAGGTACACCACCGCGTCCGAAGCCGTGAGCGTGATCCGCTCCGGCGACCGCGTCTTCGTCCACAGCGTGGCCGCCGCGCCACAGGCGCTGCTGTCGGCCATGGCCCAGCGCGCGCCCGAGCTGCGCGCCGTAGAGGTGGTGCAGCTGCACACCGAGGGCCCGGCGCCCTACGCGCAGCCCGAGGTGGCGGGCAGCTTCCACGTCAACGCCCTCTTCGTAGGCAAGAACGTGCGCGACGCCGTGGCGCGCGGCCAGGGCGACTACGTGCCGATCTTCCTGAGCGAGGTGCCGGCGCTGTTCCGCTCGGGAGCGATGCCCCTGGACGTGGCGCTCATCCAGGTGACGCCGCCCGACAGGCACGGCTTCTGCTCGCTGGGCACGTCGGTCGACGCCTCGCGCGCCGCCGTCGAGTCGGCGCGCCTCGTGGTGGCGCAGGTGAACCCGAACATGCCCCGCACCCACGGCGACGGCCTGCTGCACGTGGACGACATCGACCTGGCGGTGGAGGTGGACGCCCCCATCCCCGAGGTGCCGCGCCCGAAGCTGGGCGAGGTGGAGCGCACCATCGGCACCTACGTCGCCAGCCTCGTGGAGGACGGCGCCACGCTGCAGCTGGGCATCGGAGCCATCCCCGACGCGGTGCTGGCGGCGCTCTCGGGCCACGCGCAGCTGGGCGTCCACACCGAGATGTTCTCTGACGGCGTGGTCGATCTGATCGAGCAGGGCGTCATCACGGGCGCCGAGAAGCGCAGCCACCCCGGCAAGGTCGTGGCCAGCTTCGTGATGGGCACGAGGCGCCTCTACGACTTCGTGGACGACAACCCGTCGGTGCTGCTGCTGGACGTGGCGTACGTGAACGACACGGCCGTCATCCGGCGCAACCCGAAGGTGACGGCCATCAACTCGGCGCTCGAGGTCGACCTCACGGGGCAGGTGGTGGCCGACTCGCTGGGAACGTACCAGTACTCCGGCGTGGGCGGCCAGATGGACTTCATCCGCGGCGCCTCGCTATCGGCGCGGGGCAAGCCGATCATCGCGCTGCCCTCGACCACCAAGCGAGGCGAGAGCCGCATAACGCCGTTCCTCAAACAGGGCGCCGGGGTGGTAACGACGCGCGCCCACGTTCATTACGTGGTGACGGAGTTCGGCGTGGCGGCGCTGCACGGCCGCAACCTGCGGCAGCGGGCGAAGGCGCTGATCGAGGTGGCGCATCCCGACCACCGGGAGGCGCTGGAGCGCGCGGCGGGGGAGCGGTTCCCTCGGTTCTGACATGTGGAAGCCAGGACCCGCCTAGTCTTCGCCGAGTAGCCTCTCCAGGTCTTCGAGGCGCGGCAACGACGGCTGCGCCCCCGGCCGCGTGGTGGCCAGCGCTCCTGCCGCACACGCGTAGCGAACGGCCCACGCCATGTCGACGTCCGTGCCGGACCCTTCTTCGGAGCCTGCGGAGGCGCGCGCCAGGCACACGGCGAAGGCGCCGGTGAAGGCGTCGCCGGCGGCGGTCGTGTCGATCGCGTTCACCCCGAACGCCGCCACGCGGCCGGTGGTCGCCTCCGCGCCACGCCTCTCGGCCCATGCGGCGCCTGCGGCGCCCAGGGTCACCACCACGTTCGGCACCAGCTCGGTGAGGTCGCCCGCCGCCTCCTCGGGCGATCTGGCCACGGTCAGGCTGCTGGCGCCCAGCAGCAGCGCCGCCTCGTGCTCGTTCACCACCAGGTGCGTCACGTCGCGCAACTGCTCGGCGCCCAGCCGCTGGGCGGGCGCGAGGTTCAGCACCACCAGCGCCCCGGCCTCACGCGCCTGGCGGGCGGCGGCCAGCACGACCTGCAGGTCCACCTCGAGCTGCAGCAGCAGCACGTCCGCGCCTCGGAACGACTCCGGGGCGAGGTCGGCCTGCGTGAGGGCGTAGTTCGCGCCGGGTGAGACCGTGATGCTGTTCTGGCCGCGCTCGTCCACCTGGATGAAGGCCATGCCGCTGGGGCCGCGGCTCGTGCCTAGAGCTGCTACGTCGATGCCGTCTCGTTCCAGGGCGGCGCGCAGCTCGCCGCCGAAGCCGTCGTCGCCGACACGGCCGACGAAGCGCACGTCGGCACCCAGCCGCGCCGCCGCCACCGCCTGGTTCGCCCCCTTGCCGCCGGGGTGGGTCACGTAGTCGGAGCCGATGATGGTCTCGCCGGGCGCCGGGTGGCGCGCCACGCTCACCACCAGGTCCATGTTGATGCTGCCGACGACCGTCACCACCGGGCGCATCATCCCTCCGGGTAGTAGAGATCTGGGTTGAACCAGACGATGAAGGTAGCCCAGTCGTCCGTGTACTCGTCCTCAATGTAGCCACGGATGAGGCCGTACACCTCGAAACCGTTGGCGAGCTGGAAGCTGAGCGTCGGGTCGGTCAGCTCACCCGCCGTCACCTTCTCGACGTAGGTGGCCACGTCCATGCGCGCCTTGTGCTCGGGGTAGCCGGGCAGCTGCCCACCGGCCACGATGCCGCGCTTGCCCAGGCGCCGAACCAGCCCCTTGCGGGCCTCGTACAGCGCGCGCCCCAGCCCCAGGCCGCGGTAGTCGGGGTGGACGCTGATGTCGGCGCCGTAGTACCAGGCGCCATCGGGATCGTGGTTGGCGTAGGTGCCGCCGGCGATCGTGTCGTTGAACGAATGCTCGGGCCGCTGCAGGTCGAAGTCGAGCAGGAAGCCCGAGCCGAGCCCCACCACGCGCTCCTCGGGCAGCGGGGTGCCGCCCGGCGCGTCGGCCGCCAGCGCCACGAACTCGCCTTCCGGGAAGACGCGCTGGTGCATGCGGAAGTGCTCGGCCTTCATCAGTTCATGCTCGGCGAGGTTCGGGAAGACGGTGCGCTGCAGCTCTTCGAGCGCCTCGGCGTGCTCGGGCGCCGCCTGCGCGATGCGTATCTTGGGCCTCACGCACCCACCGTGAAGCGCTCGTACGCCCCCTCGCTCGGCCGGCCGCGCACGGCCCACAGCTCGCGCGTGGCCGGGCGCATGATCAGGCCGCCGCAGGTGCCGATGAAGCGGGGCGCCTGCCCCGCGTGACAGATGCTGGCCGTGTCGGCCGTGACGGCCTGCAGGTCCTCGATCGTCAGATCCTCCCTGTCGAGGAGCCGCCGCGCGTCCGTCAGGCGCGCCTCCGAGTCCTCCTGCGACGCGGGGTCGCGGGGGCGCTCCACGGCCAGCGTCGTCTCATGGAGGCAGTGGTTCGTGTGCGCCAGCGGCTCTTCTGCCAGCAGCGTCGTGTGGCTGCGCGTCGCCATCGCCTCGACGTTGGCGCCGTTCCCCGCGCCGTCCAGCAGCAGGTAGTTGTGGCCGCCGGCTAGCGGGGCGCGCGCGAGCACGGCCAGCGCCTCGTCGAGCGTCTCCTTCGTCAGGATCTCGCGCACCACGAACGGCCAGGTAACGCCAACGCGGCCGTCGGCGGCCATGAGGTTGTTGATCCCGACGCTCAGGCCCGTCTCGTTCATGCCGATCATCCCCACCGCCCCGGCCGTGGTGTAGACGGCGAAGGCGGGCGCGTCCTTCGGGCGGCCCTGCAGCAGCACGAGGTGCTCGGTAGAGCCCTCGTGCATGTCCCACGTCTGGCCGAGCGCGGCCGCGCCGCCCTGCATGCGCGAACCCGGGACGAGGAAGGCGGTGCAGTCGTCCATAGCCTTAGTCTCCAGGACGCCCTCGGATCCGGCCGCCACCGTATCGACGAAGTCGGTGAAGCCGCCCACCACCACGAGCTCCGCGAGGCTCAGGCCGGTGGCGGCCGCCATCCCCTCCAGCTCCTCCGTTAGGGCGGGCGAGAAGGCGCGGTGCGCGTCGACGCACGCCTCCGCGAGCGCCAGCACCGCCTCTCGGCTCGTGGGCCGGCCCGTCCAGGCGGGCGAGGCGGCGATCTTCACGCGCTCGTCGGCGTAGCGGCGGATCGCCTCGCGGAAGGCGCTGCCGTGTGCGTAGCCGAACTCGTAGGGGGAGCCCGTCAGCTCCAGGGTCGGAACCGTCATGCCCTCATACTAAGGGCCCCATGGAACGGGTGCTCAGGAGAGGACCGAGCCGTACTCCGTACGCCACGCCACCCGCACGGGCGTGCCGTTCTCGAGCATCCCGGCGAAGCCGTGGTTCTGGTTCTGCACGCGCGCCACCAGGGTGAAGCCTTCCATCTGGATCAGGTAGCGGGCGTCGGTGCCCAGGTAGTGCACGCCGATCACGCGGCCGTCCAGCTGCGTGCGCTCGGCTGCTCCGCCAGCTGGGGCGGCCGCCTCGCCGTCGCCCGCCAGCGGCTCCACCTCGACCTTCTCGGGGCGCACCGCCAGCGTGGCTTCGCCCCCGACCGCCACGTCTGGGTCGCGCAGCACGCCGGGCAGGGCGCCGCCGCCCGGCAGGCGCAGCAGGCCCAGCTTGCCGTCCTTGCTTTCCAGCACGCCCTCGATGAAGTTCGTCTCGCCGATGAAGTCGGCGACGAAGCGGCTGGTGGGGCGCTCGTAGATCTCGTCGGCACGGCCCACCTGCAGCACCTCGCCTTCGCTCATGACGGCGATGCGGTCGGCCATCGTGAGCGCTTCCTCCTGGTCGTGGGTGACGTAGATGAAGGTGATGCCCACCTGCTGCTGCAGCTGCTTCAGCTCGAGCTGCATGGCGCGCCGTAGCTTCAGGTCGAGCGCCCCCAGCGGCTCGTCGAGCAGCAGCACCGAGGGGCGGTTCACGAGCGCGCGCGCCAGGGCGACGCGCTGCCGCTGCCCGCCCGACAGCGCCCGGGGCTTGCGGCCGCCGACGTGGGGCAGGCGCACCATCTCGAGCGCCTCCTCGGCACGGCGCCGCGCTTCCGCCTGCGGCACCTTCGCCATCCGCAGCCCGAACATCACGTTCTGCATGACGTTCATGTGCGGGAAGAGCGCGTAGTCCTGGAAGACGGTGTTGACGGGGCGATGGAAGGGCGGGATGCCCTTCATCGACTCGCCCTGCAGCAGCAGCTCGCCCGAGGTGGGCTCCTCGAAGCCGGCGATGACGCGCAGGGTGGTCGTCTTGCCGCAGCCGGAGGGGCCCAGCAGGGCGAAGAACTCGCCGTCGGGGATGTCGAGGCTGATGTCGTCGACGGCGCGCACCCGCTGCTGGGTGCGCGCGTCGATGAACTCCTTGATCAGGTTGCGGATCTCGACGGCCGGTCTGCTCATCGGGCCTTCCTGCAGCGTCTCACTCGTGGCTCCCTGGCGCCCGGCGCCGTTCTCCTGGCGGCCTCAGCGGCCGATGAAGATCCGTACCTCGTCCCAAGCCTCGAAGAGCAACGCCTCGCGCTCGGCGTTCTGCTCGGCGAAGAAGAGACGCTCCTGCGTCTCGTCGCTCGGGTAGATGCCCGGGTCTTCGGCCAGCTCGGGGTCGAGGAGGCCCATGTCGATGGCGGCCTGGTTGGGGGAGCCGTAGGCGGTGTAGTTCGAGATGGAGGCCGCCACGTGCGGGTCGAGCAGGTAGTCGATGAACGCCATGGCCAGCTCGGGGTTCTGGGCGCCGGCGGGGATCATCAGGTTGTCGAGCCAGAAGTTCGTGCCCTCGTCGGGGATGACGTAGGCGTACGTGTCGCACTCGCACTCTTCCATGATCTGGAAGATGTCGCCCGAGTACTCGATGGCCATGTCGACCTCGCCGCGCAGCAGCAGCTCCTGCCCGTCGTCGCGCGCGATGTAGACCACGTTGCTCCCGTTCTCGATGAGGAACTCGGTGGCCTCGGCGATCTCGTCCGGGTCCGAGCTGTTGGGGTCGTAGCCGGTCATCAGGAGCGCCACGCCGAAGATGGCCGTGGTGTCCTCCAGCCACGCCACGGGCCCGTCGTAGTCGAACATCTCGGCCCAGCTGCTGATCTCGCCGACGCGCTCGGTGTTGTAGCCGATGCCTACGGTGCCCCACTGGTACGGAACCGTGTAGCGGTTGCCGGGGTCGAACGGCAGGTCGAGGAAGGTCGGGTCGAGGTTCTCCCAGTTGGGGATGGCGGCGTGGTCGATCTCGATGACGAGGCCCTCGTCGATCATCAGCGTGGCCACGACGTCGGACGGCACCACGATGTCGAAGCCGGGGTTCCCTTGCCGCAGCCGCACGAGCATGTCGTCGTCGCTGGCGTAGGTGTCGTACACGACGGTGACGTCGCAGGCGGCCTCGAAGTTAGAGATCGTGTCCTCGGCGATGTAGGTTGCCCAGTTGTAGACGTTGAGCGTGCCGCCCGCGAGGTCGGCGGGGCACGTCCAGGTGCTCTCCTCGCTCTGGGAGAACGCGAGGCCACAGACGGCGGCGGCCAGTAGGGTTGCGACGATCCTCTTCATGCTCCACCTCTCGCTGGGTGTGGGCGCAGCCGGGCGCGGCGGCGTCTGGGCCGCTCGGGCTGGCTAGGCGCAGGATGCGGCAAAGATAACACCCGCGAAAGCCGGCGTGGCGCCCGGCTACGTGAGGGACGCTTCAGAGAGGGTTCAGCGGCGGGTGGCGCTGACCAGCCGGTCGAGCAGCGGGTCCGACACGACGCGCCGCAGCACGTTCACCAGGTGCGCGTCGGCGCCGACGAAGTAGCGCGTCCGCGTGCGCCGCGCCGACACGGCGCGCAGCACGGCGCGCGCCACGGCGTCCGGCGGGGCGCCGTTCACGGTGGCCGTGCGGGCGCCGTCCGTGAGCTCTTCGATCAGCTCTCCGTAGTAGTCGCGCACCTCGGGGGCCATGACGGACATGCGCTCCATCCCCTCGGCCAGCGACTTGTCCCAGATCGGGGTGGAGATGCGGCCCGGCTCGACCAGGCAGACGCGAACGCCGTGCGGCAGCAGTTCGCGCCGGAACGCGTCGGCCACCGCCTCGAGGGCGAACTTGGAGGCGGCGTAGGCGCCCAGCATGCGGGTGGAGACGAGACCCGAGACGGAGCCGACGAACACGAGCCGGCCGCCGTCTCGCCGCAGCAGCGGCAGGAACGCCTGCGACATCGCCACCTGTCCGACGACGTTCACCTCGAACTGCAGCCTGAGGTCTTCTATGGGGATGAACTCGAGCGGTGCCGCCACGGCGATGCCGGCGTTGTTGACGAGCCCGCTGAACGGCCTGCCGTTCAGTTCGGCCGCGACGCGCTCGGCGGCGGTGGAGACGTGCTCGGGGTCGGTGACGTCGAGCATCAGTGGGCGCAGCTGCGCGCCCTCGCCCGCCTCGCATGCCAGAGCGGCGCCGTCCTCGTCGCGCCGCACACCGGCGTAGACGACGTAGCCGCTGCGCGCCAGCAGCAGGGCGGCGGCCTTGCCGATCCCCGTGGAGGCACCGGTGACGACGACCACGCCCGGCTCCGCGGCACCACGTTTACCCAGCACGCGGCCATCCTAACGCGGCCCGCGCGCGCCTCGGTCGCTTCTGTCGCCTGGCTGTCGCGTAGCCGTCGTCTAGCCGTCGCCCTCCAGCAGGGCGCGCGCTGCGGGCGGCACGGGCACGGGGCGGTTCGTCTCGTAATCGAACCAGACGACCACCGCTTCGTACTCGCAGGCCACCTCCTCGTCGGCGTACATCACCTGGCGCATCGTGATGCTCGAGGAGCCCAGGCGCACCACCTCCGTCGTGATGCGGCAGCGCTCGCCCAGCTTCACCTGCCGGCGGAAGTCCATGGCCAGGCGCGCCAGGATGAAGCCGCTGGCGGGCAGGCTCAGCTTGCGGATGAAGTCGATGCGCCCCAGCTCGGCGTAGCTGGCGTAGACGGCGTTGTTTATATGGCCCAGGGCATCGGTGTCGCCGAAGCGCACCTGCAGCTCGAGGCTCGTGACGGGCCCCGGGCGCCCGTCGGGAGCGCGCTGTCTTGCGGAAACTGGCGTCTCGCTCATCTGCTTCTCCCTGTGGCGCCGCGGGCGGCTGTGCTGGCGGGCGCGATCCTCTGGCAGTCGGGGCAGAAGGTGGTGCCGCGCTGGCCCACCACCAGCCGCTGCAGGCGTCCGCCGCAGCGCCGGCACTCCTGCTCGGCCCGGCCGTAGACGTCCAGCCGGTTCACGTAGTCGCCCTGCTCGCCGTACACGGTGCGGTAGTCGTTCAGCGTCGTGCCCTGCGCCTCGATGCTGGCCGCCAGGATGTCACGGATGGCGCCGCGCAGCACGGCGGCCTGCTCGGGCGTCACGTCGGCGGCCGGCGTCAGGGGGTGGACGCCGGCGCGCCAGAGCGCCTCGTCGGCGTAGATGTTCCCCACCCCCGCCACGGGGCGCTGGCTGAGCAGGTACGTCTTCACCGGCATGCGCGAGCGCGCCAGGGCGGCCAGCAGCGCCTCGGTGGTGAAGTCGTCGCCCAGCGGCTCGGGGCCGAGCGCCGCCAGTGTCGGCAAGGTTCCGTACTCGCCGCGCCGCACCACCAGGAAACGCCCGAAGCGGCGCGGGTCCACGAAGCTCAGGCGGTTCGGCGTCTCGCCTTCCAGCAGCAGGCGCACGCGCAGGTGCTTGTGCGGCTGGGCGCCGTCGGCCTCGGGCGAGATGACGCCCGTCATGCCCAGGTGCGCCACCAGCTCGTCGCCACCCGACAGGGGCAGCAGCAGGAACTTCCCGCGCCGGCCCACCGCCTCGATACGCTGGCCGGCGGCCCGCTCGAGCCCCACGTACTTCGGGCCCGGAGGCGCCAGCAGCTCGGCGCGCGCGACGGTGCGGCCCGTCAGCCACGGCTCCAGCTGGCGGCGGACGGTCTCTACCTCAGGCAACTCGGGGATGGCGCGCCTCCGACGTCGACGGCCGGCGCGCAGAACCCGCGCTCCGGGCCGGATGGATCTCGTTCAGCCACATGCGCGCAGAGTATAGCGCCGGGCAGCGGCACCTGGTCGCCTCGAAACGTGTCCAATACGCCTTGACTTGACCGCGGCCAGGCCTTTAACTTGATGGGATGCAGTCTCGCAGCGACGCCACACTCAACCTAGCTTCCTTGCTGACGCACGGCCCGGGCGCACCGCTCGAAGTGCACGGCGAGGGGCTGCTGGCTCCGCCCGACGAGCTGCTGGACGCCGACGGCCTGCGCCCGCGCGGCCCGCTCGAGTGGGAGCTGACGGTGATCAACACCGGCGGCGACGACGACTTCGTCCTGGAAGGCTCCGTGCACGGCACCGTCATCCACGAGTGCCGGCGTTGCCTGATCGACGTGGACACCGAGGTGGACGCGTCATTCGTCTACCCCATGAAGTACCGTCCGTCGGAGCGTCCGCTGCTGCTGGACGAGTTCGACGACGACGAGGACGACGTGCTCGTCTTCGGCTCCCCCGAAGTGGACTTCGCTGCGTTCCTGACGCAGATGTTGGCGATCGAGCAGCCCATCACGGTCCTGTGCATGCAAGAGTGCCGGGGCCTGAACGAAGAGGGCGTGAACCTTAACGACCACCCCGAGCTGGCCGACAGGGCCGAGCCCGAGGAGCACCCGGAATCGCCGTTCGCGGCGCTCCGCGATATAGACTTGAACGCCTGACGCTCAGGCGCACCGAAGGAGAACACCCAGATGGCCAAGCACCCAGTACCCAAGAAGCGCACCTCGGCTTCCAGCCGCGACGCGCGCCGCTCGCACCACGCGCTGAAGGAGCCGACCCTCGTGGCCTGCCCGCAGTGCAAGAGCATGAAGCCGCCGCACGTCGTCTGCCCCGAATGCGGCACCTACGACGGCCGTCAGGTGCTCCCCGAGGCCTGAGCCTCGCGCGGCTGCGCCCTGGGCGCGGCCTGGAGTGACGCTTGAAAGCGATAGTTGGCCCCAGGGCCACCGGGACGGCTGCGAGGCCGTCCCTTCTCCTAGCGGCACCGCGCGCTCCCGGCACTGGGCCTGACGAGCGCGGCAGCCGAAGCGAACGCAGGCGGGAACCCTCGTGAAAGACACCAAGCTGACGGCCGGCATCACGGCGCTGGGCGCCTACGCCCCCGACCGGATCCTCACCAACGAAGACCTCGAGCGGATGATGGACACCTCCGACGAGTGGATCACCTCCCGGACGGGCATCAAGCGCCGGCACATCGCCGCCGAGGACGAGTTCAGCTCCGACCTCGCGTTCAAGGCCGTCGAGGACCTGCTGGCGCGCCACGGCGACGACGCCCTGGCCGGCGTCGACATGGTCATCGTGGCCACCAACACCCCCGACGCGCTCTTCCCCGCCACCGCCGCGCTCGTGCAGGACCGCTTCCGCCTCCAGGCGGGCGCCTTCGACCTGCTGGCCGCCTGCCCGGGCTGGCTCTACGCCCTGGGCGTGGCCAAGAGCCTGGTGGAGGCCGGCCAGTGCCGTCGCGTGCTGGCCATCGGCGCCGAGGCGCTGACGAAGATCGTCGACTGGTCCGACCGCTCGACGGCCGTGCTGTTCGGCGACGGCGCGGGCGCCGTGATCGTCGAGGGCGTGCCCAGCGAGTACGGCATCCGCTCGATGGTGATGGGCGCCGACGGCTCGGGCGCGCCGCACCTGCACCGCCGCGCCATCGGCCGCTGCCTGCCCAACGGCGAGCCGCTCGCCGAGACGCTCTACATGAACGGCCGCGAGGTCTACAAGTTCGCCGTGCGCGTGATGAACACCGCCACCATCGAGGCGATCGAGAAGGCGGGCCTCACCAACGAGGACATCTCGCTGTTCGTGCCGCACCAGGCGAACCTGCGCATCATCGAGGCCGCGCGCGACCGTCTGGCCCTGGCGCCCGAGCGCGTCGTGGTGACCGTCGACGAGTACGGCAACAACTCGACGGCCAGCATCCCGCTGGCGCTGCGCCACGCCCTCGACGGCGGCCGCATCCAGCCGGGCGACAACCTGCTGCTCGTCTCGTTCGGAGCCGGCCTCAGCTGGGCCTCGTCGGTGTTGACCTGGGGTCCGGGCTGAACCACGTGGCTCGCTCCCACGCATGCGCATCGGCTACCGTAGGCAGCCATGAGTGATGGGACGGTAGCCGCTCTCTTCCCCGGCCAGGGCTCCCAGAAGGTGGGCATGGCCCAGGCCCTCTACGATTCCTCTCCTGCGGCTCGGCGCGTCCTCGACGAAGCCGGGGCCGCCCTGCCGGGCCTGCTGCGCCTGATGTGGGAAGGCCCGGCCGAAGAGCTGCAGCTGACCGCCAACCAGCAGCCCGCCCTCGTGGCGGCCGGCGCCGCCGCCTACGCCGCCTGGCGCGAGGCCGGGGGCGCCGCCGCGACGCTCGGCGCGGGCCACTCGCTGGGCGAGTACACGGCCCACGTGGCAGCCGGCAGCCTCAGCGTGGGCGACGCCGTGCGCCTCGTGCGGCGCCGCGGCAGCTACATGCAGGAGGCCGTGCCCGAGGGCGAAGGCGCCATGGCCGCCGTCCTGAAGCTGGACGACGACGTGATAACCGAAGTGCTGGACGAGGTCATGGGCCGCGAAGGCGCCGTCGTCGAGGTAGCGAACCTCAACTCGCCCGGCCAGACGGTGATCTCGGGCAGCGCCGAGGGCGTCGAGCGCGCGTCCGCGCTGCTGAAGGAGCGCGGCGGGCGCGTCATCCCCCTGAAGGTGAGCGCGCCCTTCCACTGCTCGCTCATGCGCCCGGCCGCCGAGCGGCTGGCGGCCGACCTCGAAGCCGCCAGCTTCGCCGAACCCGCCTTCACCATCGTCTGCAACGTCACCGCCGAGCCGCTGGCCGCAGCCGCCGACGCGCCGGGCCTGCTCACCCGGCAGGTGACGGCGCCCGTCAGGTGGGTCGAGTGCGTGCAGCGCCTCGGCGAGCTGGGCGCCACGCGCTTCGTGGAGTTCGGCTCCGGCGCGGTGCTCACGGGCCTCGTGACGCGCATCCTGCCCGGCAGCCGGGCTTCCAGCGTGGACGACCCCGCGTCGCTCGAGGCGGCGCTCCAGGAGGGAACCGATGACGGACAAGGGTAGGAACGACGGTAACGACGTAGCGAAGCGCGTGGTGCTGGTGACCGGCTCGAGCCGCGGCCTGGGCCGCGCCATGGCCGAGCGCTTCGGGCGTGAGGGCTACAAAGTGGCGGTCCACTACGTCTCCTCGGCAGGCCCCGCCGACGAGGTCGTGAAGGGGATCGAGGCCGCCGGCGGCGAGGCGGCCGCCTTCGGCGCCGACGTCGCCGACCCCGCCGCCTGCCAGGAGCTCGTGAAGGGCGTCGTAGAGCGCTTCGGGCGCCTCGACGTGCTCGTCAACAACGCAGGGATAACGCGCGACGGCCTCGTGCTGCGCATGAAGGACGACGACTGGAAGGCCGTCATCGACACGAACCTCTCGAGCGCCTTCTACCTCTCGAAGGCGGCCTTGCGCGGCATGCTGCGCGCGGGCTTCGGGCGCGTCGTCAACCTCAGCTCGGTGGTGGCGCTGCGCGGCAACGCCGGCCAGGCGAACTACATCGCGTCGAAGGCGGGCCTCATCGGCCTGACCAAGGCGCTCGCCACCGAGTACGCCGGCAAGGGCGTGACGGTGAACGCCGTGGCCCCGGGCTTCATCGAGTCCGACATGACGGCCGCCCTTTCTGACGAACTGCAGAAGGCCTACCTGCAGCAGATCCCCGCCGGACGCTTCGGCGCGCCCGAGGACATAGCTGCGGTAGTGGCGTTCCTCGCGAGCGAAGGCGCGGCGTACGTCAACGGCCAGACCCTTGCGGTTGACGGTGGCATGGTCATGCATTAATGTTTGCAGGGCCAGCCGGCCGGATGGCCGGGCCGGTCAAGATGCGCTCCGAACGGGCCTGAACGGCCACGAGGGGCGCCCGGGGCACGGTCAGGACCCGTGCTAGAATCTGCCAAACTTCAGCACAGCGTGGGTGATCCCGAGGCGTGCTGCCTAGGAGGAAGACCGTGGACGAGCACGAGATTCTCGAGAAGATCAAGGAAGTGGTCGCGGACAAGCTGGACGCCGACCCGGGCGACGTCACCGAAGAGTCGCGTTTCATGGAAGACCTGGGCGCCGACTCGCTGGACGTCGTCGAACTGATCATGGGCCTCGAGGACGAGTTCGGCGTCGAGATCTCCGACGAGGAAGCCGAAGGCATCCGCACCGTCGGTGACGCAGTCAAGTTCATCGGCGAGAAGCAGTAACGCACCCTCTTAGGCGCACGGCGCGCCGGCCTGCCGAGGGGAGTACCCCTCGGCAGCGGACGAGACGGTCGATCTTGCGGTCGACCGCTATGTTGGGGCTGTCATGAGACGAGTCGTTGTCACCGGAGTCGGTCCAGTCACGCCTATCGGCGTAGGCGCCGAGGAGTTCCTCGAGGCACAGCACGAGGCCCGTAACGGCATCGGACCGATCACGCGCTTCGACGCCTCGGACATGTCGGTCACCATCGCCGGCGAGGTCGAGGTCGACGTCGAGAAGTACGTGGAGCGGCGCGAGGCGAAGCGCCTCGACCGCTTCGTGCACTTCGCCCTCATCGGCGCCGAGCTGGCGCTGCAGGACGCAGGCCTTACGCCGGGCGACGTCGCGGGCGAGCGCTCGGGCACGAGCATCGGCTCCGGCATCGGCGGCCTCGAGACGTGGGAGGAGCAGTCCCGCATCCGCTTCGAGCGCGCGGCCATGCGCATGAGCCCCTTCTTCATCCCCATGCTGATCGCCAACATGGCCAGCGGCCACGTCGCCATGCGCTACGGGCTCACGGGCCCCTCCTCCAGCGTGGTCACGGCCTGCGCCACCGGCTCCAGCAACATCGGCGAGGGGTTCGGCATGATCCGCCGCGGCGAGGCCGACATCGTCTTCGCGGGCGGCACCGAGGCCCCCATCACCCCGATGGGCATCGGCGGCTTCGCGGTCATGAAGGCGCTTTCGACGCGCAACGACAGCCCCGAGACGGCCAGCCGCCCCTTCACCGCCAGCCGCGACGGCTTCGTGGCCGGCGAGGGCGCGGGCGTCCTGCTGCTGGAAGAGTACGAGCACGCCAAGGCGCGCGGCGCGCGCATCTACGCCGAGGTGATCGGCTTCGGCGCCAGCGCAGACGCCCACCACATCACCGCTCCCGCACCGGGCGGCCGCGGCGCCGTGCGCGCCATCGAGGCCGCGCTCAAGTCGGCGGGCATCGACGCCTCCGAGGTCGGCTACATCAACGCCCACGGCACGAGCACCCCCGCCAACGACCTCAACGAGACGCTCGCCTTCAAGGCCGTCTGGGGCGACACCGTGCCCCCGGTCTCGTCGACGAAGTCGATGACGGGCCACACGCTCGGCGCCGCCGGTGGCATCGAGGGCATCGCCACCGTGCAGGCCATCCATCACGGCGTGCTGCCCCCCACGCGCAACTACCTCGAGCCCGACCCCGAGCTCGACCTCGACTACATCCCGAACGAGGCGCGCGAGGCGCAGGTGAACGTGGCGCTGTCCACCAACTTCGCGTTCGGCGGCCAGAACGCCGCGGTGCTGTTCAAGCGCGTCTGATCCGCCGCAGTTCGGGGATCCGCAGCAGCGTCCCCAGCAGCACGTAGACCACACCCAGAACGCCGCCGCCCACGGCCAGGCGCCCCACCTGCCCGAACCAGCCGACGGGCAGCGGCACGGCCTGCAGCGCCAGCCATGCTGCCAGTGCGGCCCCGAGGGCGGCCAGCCAGACGCGCGCCGCCTGCCCCGCCCAGGCCGCCAGCCCGAAGCGCTCGCGGCGCTGCACGAGCCACGCCGTGGCCAGCATCTGCGCCCAAGCGGCGATGGCGGTGGCCCACGAGACGCCCGCCAGGCCGAAGGGGCCCGACAGCGCCACGTAGAGCGAGCCCTGCAGGGTCAGGAACGCCACCACCAGCAGCACCGGCGTGCGCACGCTGCGGCGCACGTAGAAGGCCCTTATCAGCAGGTTGAAGACCCCCAGCGGGAAGACGGCCAGGCCCAAAGGCAGCGTGGCCTCGATCGTGAAGGCGCGCAGGTCGGCGGCCATGGGCGAGCCGAACAGCGAGCGCCAGTTGTAGACCGCGTCCACCGAGGGCGCCGCCAGCAGCGTCAGCGCCAGCCCGGCGGGAACCGTCAGGAAGGTGATGAAGCGCAGACCCTCGGCCAGCGTCGGGCCGAAGGCGTCCGAGCCCTCGGCCGCCTGCCCCGACAGGCGCGAGTAGTAGGCCAGCGCCGGCGAGATGCTGAACAGGCCCAGCAGCAGGCTCAGGAAAAGGTCGGCGAGGTAGAAGGCGCCCTGGGCGCCCGCGTCGATGCCCGTGACGACGTTCGAAGCCACCACGTTCAGCAGCTGCCGCCCGCCGGCCGTGAAGGTGAAGGGCACCATCAGCAGCAGCACCTGCCCCAGGGCGGGGTGCCACAGGGCGCCGATCCGCGGCAGCAGGCCATGGCGCGCCAGGGCGGGAAGCTGCACCAGCAGCTGCGCCACGCCCCCGAAGACGTGCGCCAGGGCCAGCATCACCGCCTGGCCCGGGAAGGCCGCCATCAGGCCCACCGTCACCACGTTGAGCGCCACGGGCGCCCAGGCGGGCGCGAAGAAGCGCTCCTCGGCGTTGAGGATCCCCATGGCCAGCGCGGAGAACGAGATGGCGGGCAGGAACGGGAACACGATGCGGATCAGCCTCGTGGTCAGCTCGAGGTCCACGTTGGCGGGGTCCGAGATCAGCAGGCGCGCCAGCAGCGGCGCGGCGAACCAGGCGCCCGCCATCAGCAGGCCGTTCGCCACGGTCAGCAGCGCCAGCAGCGCGCCTGACAGCCGCCGCGCGTCGCCGGGCGCCAACGCCTTGTAGACGGGCACGAACGAGTTGGTCAGCGCGCCCTCCGCCAGCAGCTCGCGGAACAGGTTCGGCACCTTGAACGCCGTCACGAAGGCGTCGAGCACGGCCGTGGGGAAGAACTGCGCGAGCAGGGAGTTGCGCACCAGCCCCGTCACGCGGCTCGCCAGGGTGCCCCCCATGAGCGTCAGGGCGCCGTGGCGGGTGGAACGAGCGGGGCGGCTCACGGGCGCAATCATCGCACGGGGGCGCAGTTACGGCACCGGGGGGCGTGCTCGGCGCTATCATGTAGCGCATGATGGAACGCGCCCCACGACTGAACGTCACGGCTCTCTTCGAGCACCCCTCCGCGGCGCAGGACGCCGCCACGGCGCTGGTGGACGCCGGCTTCGATCGCGGCGGCGTCAAGCTGTTCCCCGGCGCCTCCGACGAAGTGCTGCGCTTCGAGCGCAGCCTCGACCCCGACGTCGTCTACCGCGGCTTCGTGCCGGCCGACCGCGGCGGAGCCACGGGCTTCGTCCTCGGCTTCCTGGGCGGCGGCCTCTTCGGGCTGATGCTCGGCTCGGGCGCCCTGAACATCATGGGGCGCGAGCCGGCGATGGCCGCTGGCCCCTTCTGGTCGGCCGCCATCGGCGCCGTCGTGCTGGGGTTGGCATGCGCCCTGGCCGGCTACATCATGAACACGCCCCTGCCGCGGCTCGAGCCGCCGCACGAGGAGCCACGCCGCCGCCCCGCGCCCACCGTCGTTTCGGTGACGGCCGACGAGGCGGAAATCGATCGCGCCAGGGAGGCCATCGAACGCTCGGCCCCCACCCGCATCACCGTCTGGCGCGGCGATGAAGGCGATTGGAGCCCTCTTGCCGCACTCTGAACGCATCGCCGTCATCGGCCAGGGGTACGTAGGTCTGCCGGTCACGCTGGCTTTCGCGGAGAAGTTCGAAGGCGTCGTCGGCTTCGACATCGACTCGCGCAAGATCGCGCAGCTGCGCGCCGGCAAGGACGTCACGGGGGAGGCCGATCCGAAGGCGCTGGCCGAGACCAAGGTCTGCTTCACCGACGACGAGCAGCACCTGGAGGGCGTCACCTTCTTCGTGGTCGCCGTGCCGACGCCCATCGATCACGCGCGCCGGCCCGACCTGCGCATGCTGCGCTCGGCCTCCGAGATCGTCGGGCGCGCCCTGAAGCCGGGCGCCGTGGTGGTCTTCGAGTCGACCGTGTACCCGGGCGTCACCGAAGAGGTGTGCGGGCCCGTGCTCGAGCAGGTGTCGGGCCTGAAGCTTGGCACCGACTTCACGCTGGGCTACAGCCCCGAGCGCATCAACCCCGGCGACAAGGAACGCACCCTCAAGAAGATCGTCAAGGTCGTGTCGGGCCAGGACGAGGCCACCCTCGAGCGCGTGGCGAACGTCTACGAGCAGATCATCGAGGCGGGCGTCTACCGCGCCTCCTCGATAAAGGTCGCCGAGGCCGCCAAGGTCATCGAGAACACCCAGCGCGACCTGAACATCGCGCTGATGAACGAGCTGGCCCTGATCTTCGACCGCCTTGACATCTCCACCATCGAGGTGCTGGAGGCTGCCGGCACGAAGTGGAACTTCCTCCCCTTCCGCCCCGGCCTCGTGGGCGGGCACTGCATCGGCGTGGACCCCTACTACCTGACGAACAAGGCCGAAGAGGTGGGCTACATCCCGCAGGTCATCCTCGCCGGCCGCCGCATCAACGACGGCATGGGCCAGATGGTGGCCCAGAAGGTCGTGAAGCTGCTGGCCGCCAACGGCGGGCTCGAGAACGCGAAGGTGGGCGTGCTGGGCCTGACCTTCAAGGAGAACGTCCCCGACCTGCGCAACAGCCGCGTGCCCGACATCCTGGAAGAGCTGAAGGAGTACGGCATCCAGGCGCTCGTGCACGACCCCCTCGCCGACGCCGAGGAGGCCGAGCGCGAGTACGGCGTGAAGTTCGCCGAGCTGGACGAGTTCCAGGGCCTGGACGCGCTGGTGCTGGCCGTGCCGCACGCCGCCTACACCGAGCACGTGCTGCAGGAACTGCCGCGCATCCTGAAGCCCGGCGGCGTGCTGGCCGACATCAAATCCACCTACCGCCCGCACCAGCTGCCCGAAGGCGTCCGCTACTGGAGCCTGTGAGGGCCGCGGCCCGCTGATCCGCTGTAGGCTTCTCCTCATGGCTCGTTTCCTCGTAACCGGCACCGCTGGCTTCATCGGGTACCACCTCGCCGAGCGCCTCCTGGCGCGCGGCGACGAGGTGCTCGGCATCGACAACGTCAACGACTACTACGACGTGAACCTCAAGCGCGCCCGCCTGGCGCGCCTCGAAGGCAAGCCGGGCTACCGCTTCGCGGAGCTAGACCTGGCCGACCGACCGGCGCTCGACCGGCAGTTCGAGGAGTTCCGGCCGCAGGTGGTCGTGAACCTGGCCGCCCAGGCGGGCGTGCGCTACTCGCTCGTGAACCCGCACGCCTACGTAGGCAGCAACCTCGTCGGCTTCACGAACATCCTCGAGGGGTCGCGCCACCACGGCGTCGAGCACCTCGTCTACGCCTCCTCCAGCTCGGTCTACGGCGCCAACACCACCACGCCGTTCTCGGTGCACCACAACGTCGACCATCCCCTCAGTCTCTACGCCGCCACCAAGAAGGCGAACGAGCTGATGGCGCACACCTACTCGCACCTCTACGGCCTGCCCACCACGGGCCTGCGCTTCTTCACCGTCTACGGCCCCTGGGGGCGCCCCGACATGGCGCTCTTCCTCTTCACGAAGGCGATCCTCGAGGGGCGCCCGATCGACGTCTTCAACCACGGCGACATGCGGCGCGACTTCACCTACATCGACGACATCGTCGAGGGCGTGGTCCGCACGGCCGACAAGCCCGCCGCGCCGAACCCTGCGTGGAGCGGCGCCGCGCCGGACCCCGGCACGAGCAACGCCCCGTACCGCGTCTACAACATCGGCAACAACCAGCCCGTCGAGCTGCTGCGCATGATCGAGATCCTGGAAGAGACGCTGGGCATGAAGGCCGAGAAGAACATGCTGCCCATGCAGCCGGGCGACGTGCCGGCCACCTACGCCGACGTGGACGCCCTCGTGGAAGACGTCGGCTTCAAGCCCGGCACGCCCCTCGAGACGGGCATCGCACGCTTCGTCGAGTGGTACCGCGACTTCTACCGAGTCTGAGGAGTTCCTGAGAACCGTGGGAGGCATCTGAGCTTCCCGCTTGTGATTCCTTCATGAGTGTGAGGCTTTGGTAAGCCCTCACTGGCATGTTCGAAAGTCGGCTGTAGCCTGAACTCAACCGGACGTACCGAGCCGCCATCCAGAGGCGGCACCACGCCCGACGCTCACGGCTACTACGCGACTGGAGACCGACATGCCACGTGACACCTTCCTCCCCTACTCTCCCCCGTTCCTGGGTGAAGAAGAGATCGACGAGGTCACCCAGACCCTGCGCTCGGACTGGATCACCACCGGTCCACGCACGAAGGCGTTCGAAGGTCAGTTCGGTGAGTACGTGAGCGCCCCCAACGGCGCCTCTCTCATGCTCAACTCCTGCACCGCCGGACTGCACGTCGCCCTCGTCACGCTGGGCATCGGGCCCGGCGACGAGGTGATCGTCCCCACGCTGACGTTCGCGGCCACCGCCAACGTCGTCGAGCACGTGGGCGCCACCCCGGTGCTGGTGGACGTCGAACCCGACACCCTCTGCATCGACCCCGTGGCCGTCGAACGCGCCATCACCCCCCGCACCCGCGCCATCATGCCGGTGCACTACGCCGGGCACCCGGCCGACCTCGACCCGATCCTGGCGCTCGCCGAGCGGCACGGCCTCGAGGTCATCGAGGACGCCGCGCACGCGGCCCCCGCCAGCTACCGCGGCGTGAGGGTCGGCTCGCGCGACAACTTCGCTTCGTTCTCCTTCTACGCGACCAAGAACCTGACCTCGGTGGAAGGCGGCGCCCTCACCGGCCGCCCCGAGCTGCTCGAGCGCGCCCGCGTCATCGGCCTGCACGGCATGTCGAAGGACGCCTGGAAGCGCTTCGACAAGACCGGCTCGTGGGACTACGACATCGAGATGCCCGGCTTCAAATACAACATGACCGACGTGCAGGCCGCCGTCGGCATGCATCAGCTGCACAAGCTGGAGGGCTTCCACGCCCGCCGCCGCGAGGTGGTCGAGCTGTACCGCCAGGCGCTGGGCGACGACCCCGGCTTCGAGCTGCCCACCGAGCGCGCCGACGTATCCAGCGCGTGGCACCTGTACGTGCTGCGCCTGCGCCCCGAGCGCCTGGGCGTGGGCCGCAACGAGTTCATCGAAGGCCTCAAGGCGCACAACATCGGCACCAGCGTCCACTACCGCCCCCTTCACATGATGAGCTTCTACGCCCGCAAGTACGGCTACTCGCCGACCGACTTCCCGGTGGCGCTCGACGCCTTCGAACGGATGGTCTCGCTGCCGCTCAACCCACGCCTGAGCGATCAGGACGTCGCCGACGTGGTCGAAGCGATACGGGCCGTCACCGTCCATCGCCCCGGCCCCCGCCCCCTCGTTCCCGCCGGGACCGCCGCCTCCGCCTGACGCCCATGACCGCGCCAGGCGATCGCGCCACGGCCTAGCTGGCCCGGCGCGCAGGCCGTCCTGACCCTTCGTACACAGGAGCCCATGAGCACCCCTACCAGCACCACACTCACCAGCGCAACCGTCCAGGACGGTCTCAAGCGAGCGTTCGACCTCACCTGCGCGGCGCTCGGCCTGGCCGTCCTCAGCCCGGTCCTCCTCGTCGTCGCGTTGCTCGTGCGCCTGAGCTCGCCCGGACCCGTGCTCTTCAGGCAGGAGCGCGTGGGCCTGGGCGGCGAGACCTTCGAGATCCTCAAGTTCCGCACCATGTACGTCGGCGCGGAGCGCCGCGGCCCCCAGCTGACGATCGGCGCGGACCCCCGCGTGACGCCCGTCGGCGAGGTGCTGCGCGCCTGGAAGCTCGACGAGCTGCCGCAGCTGATCAACGTGGTGCGCGGCGAGATGTCTTTGGTGGGGCCCCGCCCCGAGGTGCCGCGCTACGTGGCGCTCTACACGCCCGCCCAGCGCCGGGTGCTGAGCGTAAGGCCCGGCATCACCGACCCGGCGTCGGTGGCGTTCCGCTCCGAGAGCGAGCTCATGGCCCAGCACGAGGATCCGGAAGAGCTCTACGTCGAGACGATCATGCCCGAGAAGCTGCGTCTGAACCTCGAGTACCTGGAGGGGCGGACGCTGCTGTCGGACGTGGGCGTCATCCTGGGCACGCTGCTGGCCGTGATAAGGCCGGAGCCCGAGAGATGACGTCGGCGACGCGCGCACGGCCGGCTGGTCCGGCCGCCTCGCGCTTCCTCATCGTCCTATCACTGACGTGCCACGGACCCTGGGGCGAAGATGAACCCACTTTGAACAGGCCCCCGCTCTCCCTCCCCAGGCTGCGCGCCTCGATCACGGCTCCCACCGCCGAGCAGCGTCCCAGCCTCCGCTCCCGCTTCCGCTCGCAGAAAGCATCCTGATGACCCCTGAGAAGATCGCGACCATCCCCCACCTGCAAAGCCCGCTCACCGAGTCGCGGCTCAGCGGCAAGGCGAAGCTGGCGATCGACTCCGGCCTCTTCGTAGTCGCCACGCTGCTGGCGTTCACCCTGCGCTTCGACGGCCAGGTGCCCGAGGCCGCCCCAGTGCTGCTGGCGCTGGCGTTCTCGGTGCCCCTGAAGGTGCTGGCCAACGTGGCGCTCGGCCTGCCGCAACGCTCCTGGAGCAGCCTCACCTTCCGCGACCTGGGCGGCCTGCTGGCCCTCGCCGTCGTCATCGCCGTGCCCGGCACGCTGCTCCTCGTCGTGTTCGGCTCCGGTGTGGGTATCCCCCCCTCGATCGCCCTGCTGGACGCGGCCTTCACGTTCACACTGATGGCGGGCGCCCGCGCCTTCGCGCGCTACCGCCACGAGCAGGCCGTCGTCACCCTCATCGGGCCCGACGCCCGTAAGCGCGTGCTGGTCGTCGGCGCCGGCGAGTCCGGCGCCCTGGTGGTGCGCGAGCTGCTGAAGCACCCCGAGGCCGGCAGCAAGCCGGTCGCGTTCCTCGACGACGACCCCCTGAAGCACGGCCAGCGCGTCTCGAGCGTGCCCGTGCTGGGGCCCGTCTCGATGGCCAAGGAAGTGATCATCGGCCAGAAGATCGACGAGGTGCTCATCGCCATGCCGTCCAAGGGCGGCAAGACGGTGCGCCAGGTGATCGACCAGGTGCGCGAGGCGCGGCCGAACATGGTCTACAAGATCATCCCGGGCATCTACGAACTCGTGTCGGGCAAGGTCGACGTGCGCCGCATCCGCGAGGTCGACATCGACGACCTGCTCGGCCGCGAGCCCATCAAGCTCGACACCGACTCGATCCTCGGCTACCTGAGCGGCAAGCGCGTCATGATCACGGGCGCCGGCGGCTCGATCGGCTCCGAGCTCGTGCGCCAGATCTGCCGCTTCAACCCCGCCGAGCTGATCCTCTTCGGGCACGGCGAGAACTCGATCTACGCCCTCGAGCGCGAGCTCGACCGCGACTGGCCCGAGATCAAGTACCACGGCGTCATCGGCGCCATCCAGAACGGCGCCCGCCTCGACTACGTCTTCTCGCGCTACCGCCCCGACGTCGTCTTCCACGCCGCGGCTCACAAGCACGTGCCGCTGATGGAGGAGAACCCGGAAGAGGCGATCTTCAACAACATCATCGGCAGCCGCAACCTGATCGACCTGGCCCTCAAGCACGGCGTGACGCACTTCGTGAACATCTCGACCGACAAGGCCGTGAACCCGACCTCGGTCATGGGCGCCTCCAAGCGGATGGTCGAGTACCTCGTGCAGGACGCCGCCCGCCGCGCCGGGGTCCACCAGACCTTCGTGTCTGTGCGGTTCGGCAACGTGCTCGGCAGCCGCGGCAGCGTCATCCCCATCTTCAAGAGCCAGATCGCCGCCGGCGGGCCCGTCACGGTGACGCACCCCGACATGGTGCGCTACTTCATGACGATCCCCGAGGCCGCGCAGCTCGTGCTGCAGGCGTCCGGCAACGGCAAGAACGGCGAGGTCTACATCCTCGACATGGGCGAGCCCGTCCGCATCGTCGACCTGGCGCGCGACCTCATCCGCCTCTCGGGCCTCGAGCCCGACGTCGACATCCCCATCCAGTTCTCGGGCATGCGCCCCGGCGAGCGGCTGGTGGAGGTGCTGATGACGGAAGCAGAGCGCACCGACCAGACGCCGCACGAGAAGATCTTCGTGGCGCGCGCCGCGCCCGCCGACCGCGAGGCCCTGACCGCCACCATCGACGCGCTGCAGAACGCCGCCATGCGCTCGGATCACGCGCGCATCCGCTCGCTGCTCGAGGGGTTCCTCGACGGTTGCGTCTTCTCGCCCGTGGTGCCCATCGAGACCGCGCCCGAGGGGATCGCGCCCTCTGCCTCTAGCCTTCCCAGCTGACTTCCGCCGGCCTGCGCGACCCGGCGGCCCCGGCCCGTCGGATCGTTGCACGCCTGAAGCTTCAGGCCGGAGCCGCCGGCCGGTTAGCATCGGCGCATGATCTTCCATGAGGTCCAAGGGGAGAGCGTCCCGGCGCTCGGCTTCGGCACGTACCTGCTGAAAGGCGACGAGTGCGTCGAGGGCGTGTCCGACGCCCTCGCGCTCGGCTACCGTCACCTAGACACGGCGCAGAGCTACGACAACGAGGCCGAGGTCGGCCGTGCCCTGGCCGCCAGCGGCGTGCCCCGCAGCGAGATCTTCCTAGTGTCGAAGGTGCGGGCCCGCAACTACGCCCGCGGGCGCGCCGCCGACAGCGTTCGCGAGAGCCTCGAGAAGCTGGGCACCGACTACGTCGACCTGATGCTGCTGCACTGGCCCTCAGGCGACGTGCCGCTGGAAGAGCCGCTCGAGGACCTGGCCGCGCTGCAGGAGGAGGGTCTCGTGTGGCATGTGGGCGTCAGCAACTTCCCCAGCGCCATGGTGGCGCGCGCGCAGCGCGTCACGCGCCTCTTCTGCAACCAGGTCGAGTACCACCCGTTCCTCGCGCAGCGGCGGCTACTTCGGCAGGCGGAAGAGCTCGACCTGCTGCTGACCGCCTACCGGCCGCTGGCGAAAGGGCTGCTGGGCGACGAGCCCACCCTGGTGGAGCTGGGCCGCAGGTACGGCAAGACGCCCGAGCAGGTCGCGCTGCGCTGGCTGGTGCAGCAGCCGCGCGTGGCCACCATCCCCAAGTCGGCGTCGCACGAGCGGCGCGCCGCCAACCTGGACGTCTTCGACTTCGAGCTGACGGAGGACGAGATGCAGAGGATCCACGGCCTGGCGCGCGGGCAGCGCTTCGTGGGCGCTGACAGCGGACTGGAGTGGGACGCCTGATGCGGGTGCTGGTCACGGGGGGCGCGGGCTTCATAGGCTCGCACCTGGTGGCGCTACTGCTGGAGCGCGGGCACGACGTCACCGTCCTTGACGACCTCTCGACGGGCAAGCGCACCAACCTGCCCCGCGCTGGCGGGCTGACGCTGCAGGTGGGGGACGTGGCCGACCAGGCGGCGCTGGAGGCCGCGCTGGACGGGCAGGAGGCCGTGGTGCACCTCGCGGCGGTGGCCTCCGTCGAGGCGTCGGTGCGCGACCCGGTGAGCACCCACCGCACGAACTTGGAGGGCAGCATCCGCCTCTTCGACACCGCCACGCGCCTGGGCGTGAAGCGCGTGCTGTACGCCAGCTCGGCGGCCGTCTACGGCGACAACGATGCGCTGCCGCTGCGCGAGGACGCCGAGAAGCGCCCCATGACGCCGTACGCCGCCGACAAGCTGGCTGGCGAGCATTACCTGGGCTACTTCCACCGCGCCGGTCTGCTTTCCGGCACCGCCTTCCGCTTCTTCAACGTCTTCGGACCCAGGCAGGACCCCAGCAGCCCCTACTCGGGCGTCATCAGCATCTTCCTCGACCGCGCGCGGCGCGGCGCGCCCATCACGGTGTTCGGCGACGGCAGGCAGTCGCGCGACTTCGTGTACGTGAGCGACGTGGTGGCGGCGCTGGCGAGCGCGCTGGAGCGGCGCGAGGCGGCGGCGGGCGCAGCGCAGGCGTCCGAGCTGCCCGTCTTCAACGTGGCGCGCGGCTCGGAGGTCGACCTGCTGCAGCTGCTGGAGCTGGTGGAGCGGTTGCCTGGGGCGCGCGCGCCGCTCGACGTCAGCTTCGGGCCGCCCCGCACGGGCGACATCCGCCGCTCGCTGGCCGACGTGGCGCGCCTGCGGGCGACGGGCTGGGAGCCGCTCACGCCGCTGCAGGACGGCTTGCAGGCTACCTTCGAGGCGGGTTAAGCGCTTTCTCGGAGCCCGAGCCCGAAGGACTTGGGCGTGCGAGCGGAGCGAGTAGGAACGGCGGATCAGGTTGCAGAGAACAGCTTCAGGGAACAGATTCAGGGAACAGATTCAAGGAACAGCTTCAAGGAACATCCCGCGAGTCGATCGCCCACCAGTACCAGTTCTCGCCCTGCAGCCGACTGTAGGCCAGGCGGCCCAGCTGGGCGTCGTCCATCAGGCTCTTGTCCTTCGAGTGCACCATCTGCAGCGAGGCGCCCGAGTAGAGCAGGGTGCCGCGCTGCGCCATCGGCGCGCGCAGCCGCGGCTCCATGCGGCCGGTCAGGGCAGCGGCGCCGCGCCTGTCGGCGTCGGCGAACAGCTGGTCGACGACCTGGGGCAGGAAGCGGGCGTGCGCCTCGAGGGCGAAGACGCGCGAGAGGCCGCCGCGCTTCATGTAGTAGACGTACCAGCCGGCCGGCTCGCCGCGCGGCGTCAGCACGAGGTGGGCCGTGAACTCGCCCTGCTCGGTGATGCGCGCCATCTCGCCGAACTGCCAGGCGACGTGCGCCTCGTCGTACAGGGGGCGCATCCGGGCCTTGGCGTGGATGGCGGGCGTCACCTCGACGAGGCGCGCGGGCGTCAGCGGCTCCGCGCGGAAGCCGGTGGCGGCGCCCGCGGCGCCCTTGCCCGCTCCGCCGGCGCTGCCTTCAGGCGCCCCGCGGCCCGCAGCCCGCTTGGGTCCGCTGCCCGCCGTCAGGCGCCCGCCCGCCACCTGCCGCGCCAACCAGTCGGCGCCGCCGGCCAGAGGGCGCAGCAGCGGCATGAACGGCCGAACGGAGCTGCGACCGCCGGCGCTCATGGCGCCCAAGTTGGCGGGGCGGAACAGCTTCACCCAGCGTACCGACTGCAGCTGCGCGATCTGCCCGCCGAGCGCTTCCCAGATGCGCTCGAACTTCACGTGTCCGCCGTCCGAGAACGTGAACGCCTGCGGGCCGCTCAGGAACTTCCGTAGAAGCAGGCTGGCCACGGAGGTGGAGGCGGAGGGGTCGACCACCGACGGGAAGACGCCCGCCAGCTTCCGCTCCTCGCCATCCAGCATCACGGGCATGACGCTGGTGCCCAGGAAGCCGAGCATGTTGCCCGCGTCGTCCTCGGCCACCAGCGGGCGGATCTCGTCGTCGGCGTTCGGGTCGTCGACGTAGATACGCCGGGCCAGCGCCACGAGCGCCGGGTCGGGGTCGCGCGTCTTGTCGCGGAACCAGTACTGCCAGAGCGACGCGACGTCATGCACGTCGTCCCGGTCGAACGGCCGGATCTTCACGCTTCCCCCCTTCCCGTCTTAGCCCTGCGGCTCGGTCACCATCTGCGGGGCGGCGTGCAGGTAGCGGCTCATGCGGCGCTTCGAGGCGATGTCGGCGAAGACGCGTTCGACCTGCTCTTCCGTCAGCTCGAGCGCCGCCGCGACCTCGGATGCGGGCACCTGGTTGTCCACAGCGTACAGGCAGAGGTCCATCCTGTCGTAGGGGAGCGAGAAGTAGAACTCCTCCTGGCTCTGCGGCAGCGAGTAGGTGTCGGTGGTGGGCGGCCGCGAGCGGATCTCGGCCGGCACGCCTAGCGCCTCGGCGAGCTGGTAGACCTGCGACTTGTAGAGGTGCGCGATCGGCTTCACGTCGGCCGAGCCGTCGCCGTTCTTCACGAAGAAGCCCTGGTCGTACTCGAGGCGGTTGGGGGTCCCGAGCACCACGTAGTTCAGCCGGTCGGCGTGATAGTACTCCATCATCTTGCGGGTGCGCTGCTTGAAGTTGGTGGCGGCCACCACCTGCAGGTACTCGGCCAGCGGCAGGCGCTCGCGCACGACCTCGCCGCTCGGCGACTGCGCCACCACCGAGAAGATGCGGTAGCTTTCCGATTCGATGACGCTGGGCAGCACCAGCTTCGCCTTCCAGCCGGGACCGAACTCGGGGATGACGCGGCGGAACGCCTCGTCGCGCCGACGGTAGGCCGCCGCCCCTTCGAGGATGGGGGTGATGTTCTCGAGCACCGTCTCGATGCCGCACCCCTCGGCCGCCAGGCGGCTCAAGGCCAGCGTGTCCTCCGACGAGTCGGCTTCCGGCATCATCACGCCCAGCACGTTGCCGGGCCCGAACGCGCGCGCCGCCAGGGCCGCCACCACGCTGGAATCGATGCCGCCCGACAGCCCCACGACGCCGCCCTTGCGGCGGAAGCCACGGGCGATCCGTTTCATGCCGTCGGTGATCTGCTCGATGGCGCCCTCGGGGTCCGGCAGGCGCAGGACGTCGGGCCCGAACTTCACGGCGTCGGCCTGAGCGCTCACGCCGGGGCCGCCTCCCCCATGCGCCGCTCGACGTAGCCGACGATGCGGTTCACGCTGTCGAGGTTCTCGGGCAGCGTGTCCTCGTCGGGCACCTTCACCCCGAAGCGCTCCTCGATGAACATGATCAGCTCCAGCACGCCCATCGAGTCGAGCACGCCGGCCTGGGTGAGCGACTCGTCGTTGCCCAGCTGGTCGGCGCCGCCGTCCAGGATGAAGTTCTCTTCGAGGAACCCCTTGAGTTCCTGCTCGATCGTTTCTCGGTTCATCGCCATGTTCTCAGCTCTCTCCTTAACGTCCGTAGGCGGGCCGCGCGGCTCACGCCTGCTCCTGAAGGCTCTTCTTGCGGACCTTGCCGGTAGCGGTCTTGGGTAGGTCGTTCACGAACACGACGTCGCGGGGCACCATGAAGTTCTCGAGGCGCGCCATGGCGTGGCGCTTGAACTGGAGCTCGGTCATCTGCGCGCCCTCGTCGAGCACCACGTAGGCGCGCACGGCCTCGCCCAGCAGCTCGTCGGGCACGCCGATGACGGCGCTCTCGCGCACGCCGGGCACGGTGGCCAGGGCGTTCTCGACCTCCACGGGGCTGACCTTCTCGCCGCGGCTCTTGATGATGTCGTCGCTGCGGCCCATGAAGTAGAGGAAGCCGTCGTCGTCCTTGCGGAAGTAGTCGTGGGTGCACAGTACGCGCTCGCCGGGGTACTTGCCGGGCTTCAGCATGTGCGCCGTCTGCTCGGGCAGGTTCCAGTAGCCCATCATCACGTGCGGGCCGCGCACGTACAGGACGCCCGTCTTGCCCGGCGGCACCTCGTCGCCGTCGTCGTCCAGCAGGTACGTCTCGGTGCCGGGGATCGCCTTGCCCACCGACGACGGCTTCTGCAGCACCAGCTCGGGCTCGAGGAAGCAGACGCGCTTGCATTCGGTGAGGCCGTACATCTTGTATATGAGGGCCTGCGGGCTCATCTCGAGCATGCCGGGCACGTACTCGTCGGGCAGGTGCGCGGCCGTGTTGGTGTAGCGCCTGACCGTCGGCATGGCGATCGGCGAGCGGCGGTGCAAAGACAGCAGCGTGGCGAAGACGGTGGGCACGCCCGGGAAGACCGTGACCTCCTCTTCCACCACCCGCTTGACGATGGCGGCCGGGAAGGCGAACGACTGCTCGAGCACGACGGTGGCGCCCAGGTGGACGCTCATCAGGACCTGGTACAGGCCGTAGTCGAAGGCCAGCGGCAGCAGGCAGATGATGCGGTCGCTGTCGTCCAGGCGCAGGTACTCGACGAGGCTGCCCTGGGCGAAGACCATGTTCTGGTGGCTGAGCATGACGCCCTTGGGGTTGCCCGTGCTGCCCGAGGTGTAGACGAGCGCGGCCAGGTCGGGCGGGATGGTGCCGGGCGCCTCGGGGCGCGGGGCCGCGGAGGCCAGCAGCGGCTCGAGCGCCAGGCTCCCCTCCAGCTCCTCGTCGCCCGTGTGGATGACGGTCTGCAGGTCGGGCAGCGTCGAGCGCAGTTGCGTCACCAGCTGCGCGAGCCGCCCCTCGCTGAGGACGGCGGTGGCGCCCGAGTCGGCCAGCACGTAGTGCAGCTTGTCGCCCTTCGTCTGGGGGTTGATCACCATGAAGGCGGCGCCGGCGTAGAGGGCGCCGTAGATGCCCACCACCGTGTCGGGGGTGTTCTCCAGGAAGAGCGCCACGCGGTCGCCGCGCCTCACGCCGTGCGCCTGGAGGGCCGCCGCGAAGCGCAGCGCGCGTTCCAAGAGCTGCGCGTAGGTCAGGCGCTGCTCGCCACCCACCACTGCGGTCTTGTCGGGGAAGTTGGCGGCGCTGACGGTGAGGCTGTCGTGCAGCAGCCGGGCGTACCTCGGTGCCATGCTGGAAGACCTTTCTCGCTCTAGGTGGATGAGCGTTCCGTTAACCTATCACCCGGTTCGCGCGTTCCAATGGGCGTTCGTCGCTCGAGATCCCCGCCCCTTCGACGACCTTCGTAGCTTGCGCTGCAGGCGCCAGTTCCGGGCGTTTCACGAACCGTTCATGGAGCAACATGGTGGAGAGTATGCCCACCAGGCCCATCTCGTCCGACTCGCTGAAACCGGTGGCGGCGTAGCGCTCGGCCTTGCGCGCGAGCTTCTCGACCGCGGCCGCGTTGAAGAGGCCGGACTCCTCCACCCGTTCCGGAGACAGCAGCTCTGCCACGTAGTCGGGCGCGCCGGGGCCGAAGAACGGCTTCAGGATCGGCGCCCGGTAGGGGCGCTTGGGGCGGGCGTTGATCTCGGGCGGCAGCAGCGGCGCCAGCGCCTTGCGCAGCAGGTACTTCTCGCTGATGCCGTTCAGCCGCAGGCGCTCGGGCAGCGCGGCCGCGAACTCGGCCACGCGCGGGTCCAGGAAGGGGAAGCGCCCCTCCACCGAGTTGCCCATCAGCATGCGGTCGCCCTGCGAGTGCAGCAGGTTGCCCTCGAGGAACGTGGCGATCTCGACGTACTGCGCCTGGCCCAGCGGACCGAACGACGCGAACGCTTCGGGCATGCGCGCCAGGATGCGCTCCTCCGGATCGCCTACCGTTTCCGCGCTGGCGCGCACATCAAAGCTCAGGAAGCGCAGGTTGCGCGCGGTGGAGCGGAAGCGGGGCCGGTGGGCGTAGAGGGGGTCGTCCGTATCCTCCATGCCTGCCTTGAAGAACTCGGCCATGAAGCCGCCCCCCTTGGCGAGGTCGCGCGAGAGGTAGGGGTAGAGGCGCCCCAGCAGCTGCGGCCGTAGCTTCGAGCCCGGGTCGCGGGCCCAGAAGCGGCGCACCATGGCCTCCTGGAAGATCTGGTAGCCGCCCAGCAGCTCGTCGGAGCCCTCGCCCGTCAGCACGACCTTGAAGCCCGACTCGCGCGTGAAGCGCGACAGCAGCAGCAGCGGCCCCGGCGCGGTGCGCATGAGGGGCTTCTCGGCCAGGCGCACGACCTCGGGGAAGGCGTCGGCCACGTCGGCGTCGCTGACGGTGATGCGGTTCAGGCTCACGCCCAGCGCCTGCGCCATGCGGTCCTGGAACGAGCTCTCGTCGAAGCGGGGGTCCTCGAACGCCACGCTGAACGCCTCCAGCGGCCCGCGCGTGTGGCGGCGCGCCAGGGCGGCGGTGGCGGACGAGTCGAGGCCGCCGCTCAGGTAGACGCCCACGGGCACGTCGGCGCGCAGCCGGATGCGCGTGGCGTCGTCCAGAAGCGCGCTCAGCTCCTCGGCCAGCTCATCGGCCGACTCGTTGCGGGTGCCCTCCTGCGGGCCGAAGGCCATGTCCCACCAGCGCGTGGGCGCCTCGGGCCCTGCCGGTCCTACGTACATGTAGTGACCGGCGGGCAGCTCGCCGATGCCGGGGAAGGCGCTGCGGTCGGGCTGCACGCCCCACATGGTGAAGGTCTCGACGAGCGCGAACGGGTCGATGCGCCGCTCGGCGCGCGGGTGGCGCAGCAGCGCGCGGGCCTCGGAGGCGAACGCGAAGTCGCCCCCCAGCTCGCCGGCGAGGCCCGACACGAACAGCGGGCGCACGCCGAAGCGGTCGCGCGCCAGCAGCAGGCGCTTCTCGAAGCTGTCGTATATCGCCAGCGCGAACTCGCCGTTCAGCCGGTGCAGGAAGCCGAGCCCCCACTGCTCGAACGCGTGCACGAGCACCTCGGTATCGGAGCGGGTGCGGAAGCGGTGGCCGAGCCCTTCGAGCTCGCTCATCAGCTCGGGGTAGTTGTAGATCTCGCCGTTCTGCATGACCCAGTAGCGGCCGTCCTCGTTGGACAGGGGCTGGTCGCCGCCGGCCAGGTCGATGATCGCCAGGCGGGTGTTGACCATGCCCATCCGGCCGTCGAGGTAGAGGCCAACGCCGTCGGGGCCGCGGTGGCGCAGCTCGCCGGCCATGGTCAGCAGCAGCGGCCGGGTGGCGGGAGGCGAATAGAAGGGGGAGTTGGGGGCGGCGTATAGGCCGGCGATGCCACACATTTTTCGTCCTGGTTCCTTTTTCTGACCTGGCTTCTGGCTAGGGCGTTTCCTAGCGTCGTCTACGGCAGACCCCCGCTTGTATAGGGGCGGTACCGACTGGCGAATCTGGCTACCTGCCGAGTGTAAAGTAGAGGTCTCGAAAGTCGCGTGCGTTTGGCCGCCTGCACCAGGTCGGTCGGGCGTCGAGGGACAGGGTCGGACGTGACCGTGGTCCCTCCAAGTGGTGGAACGGGGGCGATACTTCCACGACGATGTCAACCAATTTCACCATGTCGCTGGCGCTTGCCCTTGGCGGTAAGCCATGCTCGAGGAGGGCAACTGCGTTGGCCGTTCTACTTACTATCTTCTGCGTACTGGCGTCCTGCGGCCCAAGCGCGGTCCAGGTTGGCGGTACTGCCAACGACGCAACGCAGGAGATGGGCTCGGCCACTACCCAGGTCACCCAACACCAAAGCCAGAACATCGCACCGGCTCGCTCCGACACCGATAGCGGCGCCCCAGGACAACCGGTCGAGCCCGGCCCCGCCGCTGGCTCGCCCCCGCAGGTGGGCGGCCCCTGGGTCTGCAGCTCCACGCCACTTCAACCGCAGTACGAGCCCACCTACTACGTCTCGACTGCTGGTGACGATTCCGCCTCCGGCCGCAGCGCCGACACCGCCTTCCGCACCCTGCAGCGGGCGGCCGACGCGGTGCGGCCGGGCGACGTGGTGTGGGTCCGGGGCGGCGTCTACGCGTCCGACGTCTCGTTCCACCGCTCGGGCGCCGAGGGGCAGCCGATCGTCTTCGAGTCGTATCCGGGCGAGTGCGCCGTCCTCGATGGCGAAGGGAAGGGCGAAGGGCACAACGTGCGCTTCGAGAGCGTCCGCTTCTACGTCTTCCGCAACTTCATCGTGCGCAACAACACCGGCCAGGGCATCCGCCTCGTGCGCTCCAGCGACAACCTCATCAGTCACGTACGTACGCACCACAACGGCCTGAGCGGAATACAGAACGTGTCAGGCGACCGGAACCACTTCTCCTACTTCATCACCCACGACAACTCCGATGGCCGAAGAGGCAACGCCGACGGCATCGGCCTCTCGGCGGGCAGCAATCACCGCATCGACCACTGCGTCGCCTACCGCAACTCCGACGACGGGGTCGACACCTGGCGCTCGGTCGGCTCGGTCGTCGAGCGTTGCATCAGCTTCGAGAACGGCTTCCAGGGGGGCGATGGCAACGGCTTCAAGGCTGGCGGCCACTTCGAGAAGGTCGACACGGTGGTGCGCTACAGCATCTCGTTCGGCAACAAGGCCGACGGCTTCACCTACAACTCCGGCCTGAACGTCACCTTCGAGCACAACACCGCGTACGCCAACGGCAACGACGGCTTCATCGTCAACCGCGGCGCCCTGCGCAACAACCTGGCGTACGGAAACGAGACGAACGACTTCAAGGACGACGGCAACAACGATCTCGTAACCAACAGCTGGGACCTGGGGATGGCCGACGATCCGTTCGTCAGCACCGATCCGTCCGATCCGGGCTTCATGGCCCTCGCCGACTCGAACCCCCTGCTCGGGCAGGCGACGGACATAGGCGGCCACGCCGACCCCGGCGCCATCCCGCACGGCGAGACGATCGAGTCGTTCCTCGGCATCCCGCTGGCAGAGATACTCGACTTCTGAAGCGGGCGTCGCGCTCGGCGACGGCGGCTCAGTCGCCGGCGCGCGCGGCGCCCGCTTCCACCCCGAGTAGGTCCAGGTAGCGCGAGGTCACGTCCTCGAGCGAGTAACGCGCGCGCCACTCCGCGGGCAGCTGCCTCCGGTCGGTTCGCAACTCGGTGAGCATAGCCTGCGCCATCGCCTCCACGTCGTCGACCGGCACGAGGGGAGCGTGGTGGCCATCGTCGGTGACCTCCTTTGGCCCGCTCGGGCAATCGGTGGCCACGGCCTTGGCGCCCAGCGCCATCGCCTGGATCAGAACGTTGGGCAGCCCCTCCCAGCGCGACGAAAGCACGAACAGCCCGCAGTTGGCCATGTACGGGAAGGGGTTGTCGACGAAGCCGGGCATGGCCACGTCCTGCTCTACTCCCAGTTCGCTGGCCAGCGCACTCAGCTCTTCGCGCAGCGGGCCTTCCCCCAGCAGCATCAGCCTGCAGTCGGCAGAGGCGCGCACCCGGGCGAACGCCCGCAGGAGCGTGTCGAACCCCTTCTGCTCCACCAGGCGCCCGACGCCCAGCACGACAGGCGGCTGCCCCGCCGCGAACCAGGGATGGTCGGGCGTTCCTGCCGCCCCTTCCCGCAGGCGCGGGGTGATGACCGGGTTGAAGATGACCTTCACCTTCGACCGGGGAAGCCCCAGCTCGTTCACGATGCTGTCGGCCACCCCCTGACTGACGGCCACCACCCCGTGCGCGGCGCGGTACGTCCAGCGCATGAGCTCGCGGATAGCCTGCCCTTTCACGCCAGCGCTGGCCAGGTCTTCGGAGACGGTGTTCGCCTCGCGTACCACCACGCGCGTGCCGCCAGCGAGCCTGGCGCCCGCCACGCCGAGCACGTTGGTGTGCTCGAGGGTGGTGAGGAGCGCCGGCGGGCGACTGCTGCGCAGGTAGCGGGCCAGGGCCGGAAGAGCGGTGGCGGCGCGCGTCCGGTTCAGGTCGACGACCCGGATGCCTGGTCCTAGTTCGCTGACGACCTCCTCCTGCCGGTTGATGACGACCATGTCGACCTGCAGGCCGCGGCCGGCCGCCGCGCCGGCCAGGTCGATAAGCACGCGCTCGGCGCCACCGCCCCGCAGGGAGGGTAGGAGGAAGGCTACGTCCGGTCTGGTAACGGAGGCGTTCATCGCGGCCGCGGCGCCGCGGCCGATGCTGATTCGGTTCCCATAATGGCAAAGATAAACGAAGGCCGCCGACGCAGCTGGTGCGTCGGCGGCCTTCGTCTTCGAGTTACCCGGTAGGGAGCCCGCTTAGATCAGGAGGTTGCGGATGTCTCGGAGGAAGGTGATGTTGGTCCGGAACTCGAGCGCGCCGAGGTCGGGGGCGGAACCGGAGAAGATCAGGCCGAGGTCGATGCCTCTGTCGATGGCCGGGCTGCCTGCGGCGAGAGCCAGGAAGTCGGGGCTGTTGCGGTCGGTGCTCACGACTCGGACGTCGTCGATGCCGAGGTCCCAGCTGTTGTTGCGCGAGTTGGCACCCGAGATGACGTTCACGCTGCCGGCGAGGGAGATGTTATTCCGCAGGGTGACGCCGCTACCCGCGTCGTAGTTGGTCCAGCCGTTGTTGTAGGCGGTGTTGTGGTCGAGGGTGATCTCGCGACCCGTGTTCTGGCTGAAGCCGGCCGCCTTGTTGTCGAAGGCGATGTTGTAGCGAGCGATGGTGCGGTTGACCTCGTTGTTGCCGCCGAGCTTGAAGCCGTTGCCGTTACCGTTGGCACCACGACCGTTGTCGTAGGCGATGGAGTACTCGATGAGGGTGTTGGTGGAGCGCCAGGCGTCGATGCCGTCGTCCGAGTTGAAGAAGCTGACCACGTGGCGGATGACGTTGCCGTCACCGGAGGAGATGCCGATGCCATCCGCGTCCTCACCGATCTTGCCGTTGGTGGTCACGGTGTCGAAGTTGTCGTAGGTGACGAGGTACTCGTAGACGTTGCGGTTGCCCGAGTAGTTCTGCACGCCGCTGGCGTTATGGCCGTGGGTGACGATGCCGTGGAAGAGGTTGTCGTTCGCGTTGCGGACGAAGATCCCCTGCTGCGGGCTGTTGCGGACGGTGAAGTTCACGAAGTGGTTGAAGTTGGCGCCGTCGACCCAGACGCGGTGCTGGCTGCTGCCGCGAGCCTGGTTGGAGCCGTCGAAGATGGCGGTCTCACCCGGGTAGGAGGCCCACACGATCGGCTGGGACGCGGTGCCCGTGGCGCTGAAGGTGACGTTGATCGGGTAGACGCCGCCGCGGATGTAGACCACGTCGCCAGCGCGGACCAAGCTGTTGGCGCGGTTGACGCTCTTCAGGGGGGCATCGGGGCTGCGGCCCGAGTTGCTGTCGCTGCCGTTGTTGCCGTCGACCCACAGGGTGGCCGGGGGCAGGTCGTAGGAAGGCACACCGATGATGGGGCTGGTGGGGTCGGAGGGAGCGGGTTCGACCGGCCCGCCTACGTTGAACGTGCCGCGGTAGAAGCGCATGTCGGAGAAGGTGGCGGTGGCCACGTTGCTGGCGTCGTGAGCGGTCACGGCCAGGCCGATCATGGCTTCGTCGCCCATGCCGACCTCGTAGCTGCCCAGCTTGGTCCAGCTCTCGCCGTCGGTCGAGTACTCGCCGACGACGGTGGTGCCGTTACGGATGAGGCGGATCCAGTCGCCGGGCTTCACGTCGGACTGATGGAAGCCGTTGTTGACGGTCGTACCGCCGCGTTCGCTGCGTGCCTGCAGCACCGAGCCCTGCGAGCCGCTGATGTGGATGAAGACGTTGCTGGCATCCGGGTCGAGGCTTTCGCGCAGCATGATGCCGGCCTTGCTCCAGTCCTGCGCCGCAGCGAAGTCGCTGAGCTGTACGGAGAGAGCGCCGTCGCCCTGGAGGGGGGTGTAGACGTAGAAGAACTCGTCCTTGTCGCCCCAGATGTCGTTACCGGCCGCGCTGATCACCATGTCTTCGGAACCGGCGCTGCTCTGCAGCTGGGTGGAGTCGTCGTAGCCGATCGACTGCCAGACCCATTCGCTGGGAACTACTAATTCGGGTTCCGGTTCCGGTTCGACCGGTGTTCTGGTTTCGATTCCTGGGGTTACTTGACCGCACGCGGAAAGCAGCACAAGAAGGAGCGAGAAGAAGATTGCTGCAAGCGTGGGGTTGAGGGGGGTGCGGCGCATCGTAAGCGCACGTACTTCGAGGGGGGTGTTTCGCATCCAAACCAGCTCCCGTGGTTGGGATGCAACCTGGATTCATATCCGGTCGGTTGCATCACTGGCTCCCCGTGTCCCTTGATGCCCATGTCGGGATCCACGGTTCATCGCCTCCGGACACCATTCGGCGTCCACGATTGTGGGTGCTCTAACCTGGTTCGGACAAAAAAATATCTCGACCGGTTGCGCTACTAGCTCCGCGTGCACCAAGCGCCCACTTTGCGGCGCACGCATCATCGCTTTCGAGTGAAGAGGCCCTCGGGCTTCTTCGCAATGTTCATAGTAGTAACCCGAGATGAGAACATGCTATGACGCAAGTCTCATGTACGGTTAACCCGGTTCATCCGCTCCGGGACGGAGATAGTTCACATAGCGCCGAGGCCGGATGCTCATGATCGTGCCCTCAGACTGCCGAACGCTCATGTGAGCGACCTGCAGAGCGCACCGCGCCTTCAGCGAAGCGCGGTGTAAGTTGCGTACCTGACATGTGCGGTATATGCGGCTTCATCCAACCCGGCGGCCTCCTGTCGCAAGAGACCTCGAGCGTGCTACGCCGCATGAGCGACCAGATCGCGCATCGCGGCCCCGATGACGCGGCCGAATGGATCGACGCGCGCCACGGCGTGGCGTTCGGGCACAGGCGCCTCGCGATCGTCGACCTCAGCCCCGCCGGCAGGCAGCCGATGCGTTCCGCCAGCGGTCGCTACGTGATCGTCTTCAACGGAGAGATCTACAACCACCTCGAGCTGCGCGAAGCTCTGGGCAGCGGGTGGACGTGGCGCGGCCGCTCTGACACCGAGTCGCTGTTGGCTGCCTTCGAGGCCTGGGGAGTCGAGGAGACGCTGCGCCGAGCGGTGGGGATGTTCGCGTTCGCCCTCTGGGACGCGGAGCAGCTGACGCTGGTGCTGGCGCGCGACCGCTTCGGCGAGAAGCCGCTCTACTACGGCCGCCAGGGGAACGTGCTGCTGTTCGGCTCCGAGCTCAAGGCCCTGCGGGCGCACCCAGCGTTCGAAGGCGAGATAGACCAGGAGGCGCTGGCCGCCTACCTGAAGTACGGCTACGTACCCGCACCGCATTCCATCTACCGCGGCGTGCACAAACTGCCGCCCGGCAGCCTCGTGACGTTCCGGGCCGACGCGGCGGAGAGCACCGTCCCTACTACCTACTGGAACCTGGAAGAAGCCGCAGAAGCGGGCGCGCGTACGCCGTTCGACGGCTCCGACGAGGAGGCCGTCGACGAGCTCGAGCGGCTTCTGGAGCGCTCGATCCGCGGACAGCTGATGTCCGATGTTCCGCTAGGGGCGTTCCTGTCGGGTGGCATCGACTCGAGCACGGTAGTTGCGCTCATGCAGGGACTGACGGGGATTCCCGTCAAGAGCTTCACCGTGGGCTTCTCCGAAGGGGCGTACGACGAGTCCGCTGCCGCGCGCGACGTGGCGCGCCACCTGGGTACCGACCACACGGAACTGATCGTCACCCCGCAGGAAGCGCAGGCCGTGCTGCCCAAGCTTCCCGACGTGTACGACGAGCCGTTCGGGGACGCCTCGGCAATCCCCACCTTCCTCGTGGCCGGTCTGGCGAAACGCAGCGTGACGGTGGCACTGTCGGGGGATGGAGGGGACGAACTGTTCGCAGGCTACGGCCGCTACCGCCGCACCAGCCTCCTCTGGGAGCGCGCCGCCGGCGCCACCGGTGCCCTGCGCAGCGCGGCGCGCTTGGGGCTGGACCTGGTTCCCGACGCCGCCATCCAGCGCCTCCTTATGCACTACCGCATCGGCGGCTTCCCCCACCTCTTCTCCGACCGAGTACGCGGTCTACGCACCGCCGTGTCGGCGTCGACAGTGGAGGAGCTCTACGACCTGCGGATGGCGCAGTGGCCAGACACGGAGGACGTGCTGCGTTCGGCCGCCGCTGCACCGACCACGTGGGCGCATAGCCGTGGCCTCGGTCGCCAGCACCCGACGGAGCGCATGATGGCGTTCGACATCCGCTCGTACATGCCCGACGACGTGCTGGTGAAGGTCGACCGTGCCGCGATGGCGCACTCGCTGGAGACGCGCGTGCCCCTGCTGGACCACCGCCTCGTGGAGTTCGCCTGGTCGGTGCCCCACCACATGCGCGTGCGCGACGGCGACACCAAGTGGCTGCTCAGGCAGCTTCTCTACCGTCACATGCCGCCCAAGCTGGTGAACCGGCCCAAACAGGGCTTCGGGGTGCCGATCGCAGACTGGCTGCGCGGGCCGCTGCGGCCCTGGGCCGAGGAGTTGCTGTCGGCGCGCGCTCTGCAGGATGAGGGCCCGTTCGTGTCGGCGCCCATCCGGGCGCTCTGGGAGGAGCACCTCTCGGGACGCGCCGACTGGGAGCACCGGCTCTGGCCGGTGCTGATGTACCAGGCGTGGGCCCAGAGCCGGCAGCCGCTCGAGGCGGCAGTTCCGGTCTGAGTTACGCGTAGGGCGTCACCGGCTTCCGGCCGGGGGACGGTTTCCATATGCCCAGGGACGACTAAGGGACGTGGGGGCGACTCAGCCCAACAGATCGCGGTGCGCCTGCCAGAAGCGCTCGGCCACCACCCGCATGTCGTACTCGAGTTCCACGCGGTGCCTGGCGCGCTCCCCCATGGCGCAGCGCTCGTCGGCGCTCAGACCCTGCATCTTCCCCAGCGCTGCGGCCAAAGAGGCCACGTCAGCCGGCTCGGCCAGGAAGCCTGACTCGCCGACGATGGCGGGCACGTCGGAGACACGTGTGGCCACCACCGGGCGCGCCATGGCCATCGCCTCTATAACGGCGTTGGGCGCACCTTCCACCTCGCTCGACAGCACCAGGTAGTCGACGCCGCCCAGGAAGCTCGGTACGTCATCGCAGTTACCCAGCAGCTCCACGTGCTGCGCCAACCACGGCTCGGCCGCCACACGGGCGCGCACGGCCTCCATCTCGGGCCCGTCTCCCGCCAGGCGCACACGGCCGGGCCGACGCTCGGGCTCGAGCCGCAACAACGCCTCCAGCAGCACGTCGATTCGCTTGACGGCGTGGAACCGCCCGACGAAACCGAGGACCAGGTCGCTCCCCTCCCGGTCCGAGCAGGGGCTGGGTTCGAAGCGGCTCAGGTCCACGCCCGACGGGACGACCGTGATGCGCTCGCGCGGCACGCCCTTGCGCGCCAGGCGCTCGGCGATCGCGTGGGCGTTGGGCAGGAAGCGGGCGGTGCGCCTGTCAAGGAACGGGCGCAACCGCAGATGCGTGCGGGTGCCCTCCTCCATGATCGAGCGGTCGGACTGCACGATCGCGGGGGCGCCGGCGACGATGGCGGCCAGTCTGCCCCAGGCGCCGGTCGAGGAGTCGAGGAGGGTGTGGACGATGTCGGGGCGCGCGGCACGCACGTGTGCCACGAGGCGCCGCAGAAAGGTGGGGAACGACATCTCCTCGCGGTTCAGCAGGGTGTTGCGAACGCCCAGCGCCTCGAAGCGCTGCGCCACCTCCGCCGAGCGGGGCGGGAGGAAGGTGATGGTCTCGAGGTCGTAGTTCCGCGCCCATCCGGGGCGGTTGGCCAGTAGCGACAGGAGCTGAAGCTCGGTGCCGCCGACGGAGTAACTGGCGAGGACGAAGAGCACCTTCGGCGCTCGGGGGGTGCTTGCGGGCATCTGCCTACCTTATACGTGCGGAAGAAAGGGATCTGGTGTGGGGAACGCGGCGTGAACCAGCAGTGGGCGCGGCCGTGAGTACCTTCACGGCCGCGCCCACATCTAGGGTGCTGATCTACGGACTAGCCAACGGCGACCCTGGAACCGTCGACTACGAGCCGCGTCGGGCTCAGCGGTCCGGCGTGCCGGGGGCGGGGGCCGGCGGGAAGCGGAAGTCGGCGGGGGCTGCGCGGCGCGTTGAGGCGGTACCGAGGGCGTCGGTGGGCGCATCGCAGTCGTATGCCACCAGATCGTCGAGCACTCCAGCGTTGCGGCTGTCGTTGCCGTTGTACGTTACGCTGGTCAAGCTCAAGTTCGACGGATCCGTGCAGTACGAGTGCAGGATGGCCCCGCCCTCATCCGCCACGTTGTTGTTGAACACGGCGGTCGTCAGGGAAGCGGTGCCGTCCGAGTCGAGGTAGAAGCCGCCGCCCTGGTCCTGGGCGACGTTCCCCGTGAAGGTGCTGCCGGTGACGGTTAGGTCGCCCTCGTTCGATACGCCGGCACCCACGCTCCAGCCGGCTCCGCCGGTGTAGGCGGTCCTGTTGGCTTCGTTGTTCAGGATCTGCACGTTCTCCAGGGTCAGCGTGCCCGTGGCGCCGTTGCCGATGCCGCCCGAGCTTTCCCGCGCGTGGTTGCCCGACACGGTGCTGTTCCTGATGGTCAGGGTGCCGTGGTTGTAGATGCCACCGCCGTAACCGTCAGAGCCGAACGGCACGATGACGTCCCCGTTCCTAGGGATCACGTAGCCACCACGGATCTCGTAGTTCGAGCCGAACTCGTCGTCGGTCACAGCAGCAACGTTGTTCGTGATCTCGCTGTCCTCGATGATCATCGTCGCGCCCGTGCCGTTGTAGACCCCGCCGCCCTGCGACCAGGCGCGGTTCTCCGTCACCACGCTGTTGGTCAGCCGCAGCGTGCCCAGGTTGTGGATGCCGGCGCCGTAGAAGATGAAGTTGCCGCCTGTGATGGTCATGTTGTCGATGTGGGCGTTCGCACCCGCCGCTACCTGGATCATGCGCGAGCGGTAGGTGTAGCCGCCCGCCCCATCGTCGGGGTCTCCGTCTGCGGGATCGTACCCGGACAGACCGCGAAGGACGAAGCCGTCGGGCGCACTGATGATCAGGTCCTCGGCGATGAACAGGTGAGCGTCCAGCCCGCTGCGGACTTCGACTCCGGTGAGTTCGATCTCGGGGATGTCGGAGGCGAAGCCGATGATGGAGCCGGGCGCGGCCGAGTTGACAACGTAACGGAGCGTGCCGGGAATCGGAGTCTCGGCGGTCCAGCCCTGGCTGGCGTAGAGGTCGTAGTCGGCCGTGCTCGTCACTACGTTCGGCAGCGGGTCGTGCTGCACGCTGGTCTCGTCGTCGCCGTCGCGGGCGACCAGGCGGATGGTCTGGTGGGTGCTAGGCGGCAGGGCCACGGTGGCGCCGTCGACCGGGAGCCCGTCTGCGATGAGAACGGTAGCGCCCGAGCCGTTGACGCCGTAGACGGCGATGTCCGTTGCACCCGTGACCGTGTAGGTCAGCTCCATCTGGCTGCGCATCGCCATCGTGGCGTCGAAGCCGGTGATCTCGATGTCGCCGCTGCCGGGAGGGGGAGGAGGAGGCGGGGGCGGCGTGGTGCCCGCGCGCACCATGACGTCCACGGTGGCGACGGCCGCGTCACCGGCAGCGGGAGTGACGGTGAGGGTGTAGGTGGTGTCCTCGGTGGGCGACACGCTGTGGGTGCCGGTGGCGGCGGTCACGTCGAGGACGGTCGCACCGCCGGCGGTGATGGCAGCGCTGGCGAAGTCGCCGTCGATCGCCCAGCTCAGGGTCGCGCTACCGCCTTCGTCGATGGTGAGGGGCGAAGCGGTGAACAAGGTGATAGCGGGCCCCGTGGCGCCGGGCTCGCGGACGGTGATGGTCACCTCGGCGGTAGCCGTGTCGCCGGCGTCGTTGTCGAGAGTGAGGGTGTAGGTGGTGGTGGCACCGGGCGTGACCTCGAGGGTGCCGGTGGCTTCCAGATCGGCCGCGACCTCGGTGTCACCGGCCGTGATGACGGCCGTGTCGTAGGCGCCGGCGATGCTCCAGCCGAGGGTCGTGCTCTCACCCACTTCGATAGTTAGCGGTTCGCCCTCGAACTCCACGATCGTCGGCGCGCCCGACACCACCGTGACGGTGGCCGTGTCTCTGACGCTCGAGTCGGTGCGGCTCGTGGCCGTGATGGTGGCCGTGCCTTCCGACACGCCCGTCACCACGCCAGCAGAGCTGACGGTGGCGACGTCCGTGTCGGAGCTGCTCCAGGTGACGTCGCGCGAGAAGGCGCCCGAGCCGGTGACGGTGGCGCTGAGAGTGGTCGATTCCCCGACCGCGACGGTGGCGGTGTCGGGGCTGATCGCCACGCCGGTAACGTCGCCGACCCCCGACGGGCTGGCGGGTCCGCAGGCCGCGATGATCGCCGCGCCGAGGAGCGCTGCGACCAGGAGGCGCAACTGTCCGAATCGCTTCTTGGGTCGTTTCATTTGGTCCTTCCAATCTGGAGCCTTGGCTCGGGGTCGGTAGCATTTGGTACCGCGCCCAGTGGTCCGCGGCCGCTGAACGGTCACACCGGTCGCGGGGGTCGGCCCGCGCACGCACCCCGTTTCCCGCTTCCGAAGGGAACGAGGCTGCGCGGCGGGCCGCCTTCATCTGCCCTTTACCTCCCTCTTGGTCCAACGTTCGTCGGCAGCCCTTCGCCGACGGGGCCGGTGGTACCGATCGCGTCCGCCGGCAGCGCCATGCCGCTGACCGAGGCCGCGCAGTACGGGGTGCCCGCGCCGTCTGACGCGTTCAGGTCGGGGCCGAACTCGCTCGCCACGTTGTCGACGTAGACGGGGGTCGTGACGAAGTCGAGGTTGGAGGCGTCGCCGCAGTAGCGGTGCCTGATGGCGCCCCCGTAGTCGGCCTCGTTGCGGGCGAAGGTGGCGGTCGTGAGCGTCGAGCTTCCCAGCCGGCCCTGGAACAGGCCCCCGCCGCCGTCGGCGGCGAAGTTGCTATCGAAATCGCCGTCCTCGAAGACGAAGGTGGCCATGTTGTTGACGCCACCGCCGCCGCTGAAGTCGCCTTCGCCGCCGGGGTCGTAGGCAAGGTGGTTGGCATCGTTGCCGACGACGTCGGTCCTCATGAGGGTCATGCTGCCCCTCTCGTTGACGATGCCGCCCCCGTTGTAGCGGGCGTGGTTCCCCTCCACGACGCTGTCCGTCATCACGACGGTGCCGCGGTTGTAGATGCCGCCGCCGTAGCCGTCGGGTGCGAACGGCGCGGGTGGGATCAGCGTCCCGCCCCTGATGGCGTACTGCGTGCCCACCTCGTCATCGGACACGTTCACGAAGTTGCCGCTCACGATGCTGTTCTCGAGGGTCAGGGTTCCGTTGTTGAAGATGCCGCCACCCAGGCTCCAGGCCCGGTTGCCGGTGACCTCGACGTTGCGCAGGGTGGTGTTGCCTGCGTTACTGAGCCCGCCGCCGAAGAAGATGAAGTCGCCACCCGTGAGGGTCAGGTTCTCGAGCACCACTTCGGCTTCGGGCGCCACGTAGACGACGCGGGAACGGTACGTGAAGCCGCCCGCCCCGTCAGGTGGATCGAGGAGGGTGTAGCCTGACTGACCGCGCAGGATCAGGCCACTTTCGGGACCGCTTATCGTCAGGTCCTTCGTTAGGTATAGGTGTGCGTCCAGGCCGTCCAACAGCCGCACGCCTGTCAGGATGAGCTCGTCCAGGTCCGAGGCGAAGCCGATCACCGAGCCGGGTTCTGCCGCTTCGACCACCGCCCGCAACGTTCCGGCGATCGGAGCTTCGGGTGGCCAGCCCTGGCCGTCGTAGGGGTCGTAGTCGTCCGTGCTCGTAACGACGTTCGGCAGCGGGTCCAGGTCTATGAAGCTCTCGCCCACGGGATTCGTTGCCACCAAGCGCAGGATCTGGTGGCCGCTGTCCGGGATTGGCAGCTCGGCGCGGTTGGCGTAGCGTGGCAGGTCCACGTCCAGCGGCACGATGTCACCGCCGCTGCCGACCCCGTAGAGGGCGTAGCCGGTGCTTCCGTCCGCCTGCCACTCGAACGCGATGCGGCTGCCGTTCGTCACCTGGGCTTCGAACTCCTCGATGGTGGGAACGTCCGTGAACTCGCGCTCGACGACGGTCACCCGGGCGGTGCCCGTCTTCGTGTCGTCGGCGACGCTGCGCGCGGTGATGGTGGCGGCTCCGGGCGATACGGCGGTTACCAGGCCGTCGGCCGAGACCCGGGCCACGGTCTCGTCGCTCGTTTCCCAGCTGACCTCGGTGCTCACGCCGTTCGCCTCGACCTCGGCCGAAAGCTGACGGGTTGCGTCGGCTGCCAGCTCGAACGAGGCTGGCGAAACGCTGACGGCGGAGACGCCGATAGGCCCGCCGCTGGTGCACGCGGAAACGACGAGAGCCAGAACGACCAGCGCCGCGAGCGACGCACGGTTCGGGAGCTTTTGGGTGATGGACAAGGGCATGCTCTCCCTCCTTCTTCTTGCTGTTCGGTTGCCTTTACGGCTTGCTGCCAGCGTATTCATCGTTCTCACGCTTCGACCTTCCGCGGTCACACCGGGCCGGTAACTCGGCTGTGAGGCGGCGTGAGAGCCGCGCCTCGAACCACGAGACGAGCTGGTTAAAGTACGGCGGTGCAAGCAACAGGACTCGGAGGACGACTAACGCGCGTAGGCCAGCCGGCCGCACTCTGGTGGTGGGGGCTGGGAGGCGCCGCCCTGATCGGGGCGCTCGCCGCCCTCTCCGTCGAGATGGCGCTCGGCGCCGGCCTCGTGGCCGCCCTCGCTCTCCTGTTCGCGCGCAGCGAGGTGAAGGCAGAGATCGTCGTGGGCGTCTACTGGCTGTCCTTCTGCCTTTACGAGACGGTGCTCCACTCGGTAAGCATCCCCGGCTTCTTCTACCCGTTCTACGCGGCGTTCCTCCTGGCACTGATCGGCACGGCCATAGGGCCCGGCGTACGCTTCAGGCCCTCGTTCTTCTGGCTGCAGGCCGCTTTCCTCCTGCTCGTGGCGTCCTCGTTCGTCGGGTTCATGGAGCCCGTGAACTTCGAGGTCGTCCAGCGTGTCCTGGCCTTCCTGATGGCTCCACTCCTCTACCTCCAGTTCCGGTCGGCGCGCGGGGTAGGCGTCGTAGGAGCTGCAGCGGTCGTCTCGTCGCTGGTGCTGGGGGTGTGGGTGGTGATCAGCGCGGTGGAGGGTGGCTTCGCGTATCGCGGTGACGTCGAGGTGAACGAGAACACCGTCGCCTTCTACGTCTCGCTGGGCTTCGTCATCGCCGCCTGTGCCGCCGTCCACGCTCTGGGCACGCGGGGGCGCCGCAGTTTGGGCTTCCTGCTGCTGCTGACGAGCGGCTTCATCGGCTACGCCCTGCTGCTGCTGGCCTCGCGCGGGGTGGCGATCGCGGTCGGCCTGGCGCTGATCGCGCTGCTGGCGCGCATCATCGCGCAGGACCGCGGCAAGCTCGTGATCGTGGTGCTGCTGGTGGCGGCGCTGGGGCTGGGACTGCTGCTGCCGGGGGGGCAGGGGCTGTTGGAGCGCTTCCAGGGTGAGCGCGTCGAATCGGGTGGCAGCCGCGTGCCCATCTGGACCACGGTCCTGGACTCGTACACGGAAGGGAACCCACGCGAGCTGCTGCTGGGCTTCGGTTTCGACAGCAGCAAGGACGTGGTGCAGCGCGGCTTCGGCACCCTCACCTCTACCCACAACGCCTACCTGCAGATCCTCTACGAGTTCGGAGCCGTCGGCCTGACGCTCTTCCTGGCGCTGCATATTGCCGCCCTCGTCGTGGCGTGGCGCCGGCGCGGGCCCATGGGACTGGCCATGTTCTCCCTGGTGTGGCTGCTGCTGGGCGTGAACGCATCCTCGACCGCGCCCGACGGCTTCCTCTACTGGGTGGCGCTAGCGCTCATCCTCGCCATCGGAACCTGGGGCGGCGGGCGCCCGTTGCGGCTCCGGGCGAGGGGCCAGGCCCACGCGGCGCAGTAACGCACCAGAGCCGAACAGCATCACCAGAGCGCCCACCGCGTAGATCAGCACGAAAGCACCCATGGCGTACTCGTCGACGTACGGAGCGTCAGGCATCGTGCGCTTCACCAGCCAGGAAGCCCCGTAGGCCAGTGCCGAGAGGCCACCGGCACCCAGGAAGGCGCTCCCCTTGATGCCGGTGAGCTTGGGGTCACGGATCACGAAGTAGGTGACGAGCAGAGCGAGGTTGGCGGTCGCGGAAGCGATGGCCGCCCCCACCATGCCGACGCGCGGCACGAGCACGATGCTCAGCACGACGTTGAGCACCGCCGCCGACATGGCGTACAGCGAGA